>NZ_JBFBDP010000008.1:0-283323 GCF_040701585.1 Streptomyces sp. NPDC093801
CAGATGTGGAAGCCCGGTAACGGGTGGAGCTGACTGGTACTAATAGGCCGAGGGCTTGTCCTCAGTTGCTCGCGTCCACTGTGTTAGTTCTGAAGTAACGAACTCGCCAAGTTCCGGCTTGAGTTCAACTTCATAGTGTTTCGGTGGTCATAGCGTTAGGGAAACGCCCGGTTACATTCCGAACCCGGAAGCTAAGCCTTTCAGCGCCGATGGTACTGCAGGGGGGACCCTGTGGGAGAGTAGGACGCCGCCGAACAACCCGCCCTTTTAGCTCAGTCGGTAGAGCGTCTCCATGGTAAGGAGAAGGTCAACGGTTCGATTCCGTTAAAGGGCTCCAGACAAAAAGGCCCCCGCCATCAGGCGGGGGCCTTTTTGCGTTTCCGGGGCCGGTCGTGCACGAGCCGGCGCTTCCGGGCCGCCGCCGAGGCGGCCCGGACACCGGACAGGGGGGCGTCAGGAGCCCTCGCGGGGGTGGGGGACGCGGAAGGCCAGGATGGCCATGTCGTCCGAGGCGGGTTCCGCCGCGAAGCGTTCGACCGCGCGCAGGACGCGGGCGGCCACCGCGCCGGCGGTGAGGCCCGTACAGGTGGTGAGGACGTCGGCCAGGCCGTCGTCGCCGAGCATGCGGGCGCCCTCCCGGCGCTCCGTGACGCCGTCCGTGACACAGAGGAGGACGTCGCCCGGATCCAGCGACAGCGTCTGCTCGTACAGGTCCAGGTCGTCGATCACGCCGAGCAGCGGCTGCGGTTCGGCCGCCGCGGTGACCTCCCCGTCCGGGCGCAGGCGCAGCGGGAGCGGGTGCCCCGCGCAGACCACCTTCATCAGGGCGCCGCCGTCCGACTGCGGATGCAGTTCGCCGTACAGGAGCGTCAGGAAGCGGCTGCGGGCGCCCTCGTCGAGGATGGCCGCGTTCAGCCGCTCCAGGACCGCCGGGCCGCCCAGCCCCTCGCGGGCCAGCAGGCGCAGCGCGTGGCGGGCCAGGCCGGTGACGGCCGCCGCCTCCGGACCCGTACCGCAGACGTCGCCGATGGCGAAGCCGTACGCGCCGTCGCGGATCGGGAAGACGTCGTAGAAGTCGCCGCCCACCTCGTTGCCCTCGCCGGCCGCGCGGTAGATGACCTCGACCTCCATGCCGGGGATCGCGGGGGAGCCGGGCGGCAGGAGGCTGCGCTGGAGGGAGCGGCTGATCGCCGTGCGCTCCGAGTAGAGGCGGGCGTTGTCGAGGGCCAGGGCCGCCCGGCGCGACAGGTCGTCGGCCAGCTCCAGGATCTCCTGGCGGAAGTGCTCCTCGCTGGGCTTGCCCAGGGTCAGCATGCCGATCACCCGGTTGCGCGCCAGGAGGGGCAGGACGACCGTCTCGCCGCCGACCGCCGCGGCCGTGGCCGGCCAGGGGCGGGCACCGGCCTCACGGACCGGCTCGGGCGGCTCCACCCGCGACAGCAGGTCCTTCAGACCGTCGATCCGCTCCTCGTCCTCGTGCAGGACGTAGGCGAGATAGGGGTCCGACGCCTGGTCGGCGATGGTGTAGACGGCGCACCAGGTGGCCAGCGTCGGGACCGTCATCTGGGCCATCAGCGCCAGGGTCTGGTCCCGGTCGAGGGTTCCGGCCAGCAGGTCGGAGGCCTCGACGAGGAAGGACAGGGAGCCGCGGCGCAGCCGCTCCAGCTCGCCGAGGCGCGCGGACTCGACGGCGAGGGCGATGCGGTCCGCGGCGAACTGGAGGCGCAGGGCCTCCTCGTTGGTGTAGCGGCCCGGGTTCTCGGCGGCCACGCCCAGGGAGCCGGTGAGGCGGCCCTCCACCTTCAGGGGGACGGTGACGACGGAGCGCATGCCCGTGGACTCCAGGAGCGGTACGGCCCCGGGGACGGCGGAGAGGTCGTCGTGGACGGCGGGCAGGCGGGCGGAACCGTAGCGGCTGGTGCCGGCCTCGACGGGGACGCGGGCGAAGCGCTGCCGGGTGGAGGGCAGGCCCGTGGTGGCGCGGACCTCCAGCTCGGTCTCGTCGTCGGTGGCGAGCAGCAGGAACGCGGCGTCGGCGTCGAGCATGTCGCGGGCCCGCTCGACGGTGCGCTGGAGCAGGCCGTCGAGGTCGTCGGGGGCGGGGGAGCCGATGAACACCTCGAAGGGGTCCGCGGGGCGCGGCTCGGAGAGCTGGCCGTCGGAGGCGGGGGCCCGTACGGGGGTCTGGAGCAGGGCGCGCTCGTCGTCGTGGACGAGGAGGCAGACGATGGACGGCTCCCCGTGGGCGTCGCGGACGCGCAGGTGGGAGGCGTAGACGGGGATGACGCGGCCGTCGGCGCCGCGGATGCCGTAGCTGCCCTCCCAGCGGGACAGGCGCAGGGCCTCGGCGATGCCGGTGCCGGTGCCGGGGGTCTGGGGCCAGGCGGCGAGTTCGGCGAGGGGGCGGCCGACGACCTTCTCGGCGGCGTAGCCGAAGACGTGCTCGGCGTCCTCGTTCCAGGCGGAGATCGCGTCGGCGGCGTCGATCTGGAGGACGGCGACGCGGACCCGGCTGTCGGCCAGGGGCAGGAACCGGTCCGGGACGACGGGGCCTGCCGAGCGGGTACCGACCGGCCGGTCCGGGAGGTCGAGGCGGAACCACACGTGCTTGCGCGTGCCGGTGTACTCGACGCCCCAGCGGGTGGCGAGGGCGGCGCAGAGCATCAGGCCGCGGCCGCTCTCGCGGTCCGGGTCGGCGTACGGCCGCTCGTCGGGGTGGCGCAGGGGGAGCTCGCGCTCGGGGTACCGGTCGGCGATCTCGACGCGTACGCCGTCCTCGGCGCGCAGGCACAGGACCTCGGCCTCGGTGCCGGCGTGGACGACGGCGTTGGTGACGAGCTCGCTGGTCAGCACCACCGCGTCGTCGACGATGTCCGCGAAGCCCCAGCCCTGGAGGGTGTCGCGCACGAACGCGCGGGCGGCCGCGACCGACCGCCCTTGCGGGGTGAAACTGGCAGCCGCCCGTGCCGTGATCACGAGTCTCCTTCGACGCGGTGGGACATCGGATGCCAGGTTACTTACCTTCGCGGTGGCCGTGAGGCCGTCGTACGGGATTCCACCCGCAGGGTGCGGACGGTGTGCGAAGGTGCCGAAGTGTTATGGCCGCGTTCGGCCGGGGTGAAACACTGGGCAGGCTTGGAGAGCCGGCTCTTGGACAGCCGGACATCCGGTGGAACACAGGTCGACCCTTTCGGGAGGGACACGGTGGAGTCTGGCGCAGCGGTGCGGCGTACGGGAACACGCCCCAAGGGCGGTAGGTCCCGGCGGAGCGGGACGACGGAGGTCGACACCGCCGCACTGAACCGGCTGCTCACGGCCCTGGTGTCGATGCGGGACGGCAACTTCCGCAAGCGGCTGACGGTGTCCGGCGACGGTGTGATGGCGGAGATCGCCGCCGTCTACAACGAGGTCGCCGACCGCAATCTGCACCTGACCGGGGAGCTGTCGCGGGTCCGCAGGATGGTGGGCCGCGAGGGCAAGCTGGGCGAGCGGCTGGAGACGGGGGCCTGCGAGGGCTCCTGGGCGGCCGCGATCGACGCCTCGAACCAGCTGGTGGACGACCTGGCCCGGCCGGTGTCCGAGGTGGGCCGGGTGCTGTCGGCGGTGGCCGAGGGCGACCTGGACCAGCGGATGGACCTGCGGACGCAGACCCAGGACGGGGCCGGGCACCCGCTGCGCGGGGAGTTCCTGAAGGTCGGGCGGACGGTCAACAACCTGGTCGACCAGCTGTCCGCGTTCACCGACGAGGTGACGCGGGTGGCGCTGGAGGTCGGTACCGAGGGCAAGCTGGGCGGTCAGGCCCAGGTGCGCGGGATGTCGGGTTCCTGGAAGGACCTGACCGATTCCGTCAACACGATGGCCTACCGGCTCACCGCTCAGGTGCGTGACATCGCCCTCGTCACCACGGCCGTGGCCAAGGGCGATCTGTCGCGCAAGGTCACGGTGCACGTGGCCGGCGAGATGCTCCAGCTGAAGAACACCGTCAACACGATGGTGGACCAGCTCTCCTCCTTCTCCTCTGAGGTGACGCGGGTCGCCCGCGAGGTGGGCACCGAGGGCGAGCTGGGCGGCCAGGCCAAGGTGCCCGGGGTCGCGGGCGTCTGGAAGGACCTGACCGACTCCGTCAACACGATGGCGGGCAACCTCACCGCCCAGGTGCGCGGGATCGCGCAGGTCACGACGGCCGTGGCGAACGGCGACCTGTCGCAGAAGGTACGGGTCAGCGCGCGCGGCGAGGTGGCGCAGCTGGCCGAAACGATCAACCAGATGACGGAGACCCTGCGGACCTTCGCGGACGAGGTCACGCGCGTGGCCAGCGAGGTCGGTGCGAAGGGCCTGCTGGGCGGTCAGGCGCAGGTGCCGGGTGCGGCGGGGACCTGGAAGGACCTCACCGACTCGGTGAACACGGTCTTCCGCAACCTGACCACGCAGGTGCGGGACATCGCGCAGGTGACGACGGCGGTGGCGAACGGCGACCTGTCGCAGAAGGTCACGGTCGACGTGGCCGGCGAGATGCTGGAGCTGAAGAACACCGTCAACACGATGGTGGACCAGCTCCAGTCGTTCGGTGCGGAAGTGACGCGGGTGGCCCGTGAGGTCGGCGTCGAGGGCGAGCTGGGCGGCCAGGCCCAGGTGCCCGGGGCGGCGGGGACCTGGAAGGACCTCACCGACTCGGTGAACACCGCGTTCCGCAACCTCACCGGCCAGGTGCGCAACATCGCGCAGGTGACGACGGCGGTGGCCAACGGCGACCTGTCGCAGAAGGTCACCGTGGACGTCTCCGGCGAGATGCTCCAGCTGAAGAACACCGTCAACACGATGGTGGACCAGCTGTCCTCGTTCGCCGACCAGGTCACGCGGATGGCGCGGGACGTGGGGACGGAGGGCCGGCTCGGCGGCCAGGCGAGGGTCGAGGGGGTGTCCGGGACCTGGAAGGAGCTGACCGACTCCGTCAACTTCATGGCCGGGAACCTGACCTCCCAGGTGCGTCAGATCGCCCAGGTGACGACGGCGGTGGCGCGCGGCGACCTGTCGCAGAAGATCGACGTGGACGCGCGGGGCGAGATCCTGGAGCTGAAGAACACCATCAACACGATGGTCGACCAGCTCTCCGCCTTCGCGGAGCAGGTGACCCGGGTGGCCCGCGACGTGGGCACGGAGGGCCGGCTCGGCGGCCAGGCGCAGGTGCCCGGGGTGGCCGGCGTGTGGCGCGACCTGACGGACTCGGTGAACGGCATGGCCGGGAACCTGACCTCCCAGGTCCGCAACATCGCCCAGGTCGCGACGGCGGTGGCGCGCGGCGACCTGTCGCAGAAGATCGACGTGGACGCGCGCGGGGAGATCCTGGAGCTGAAGAACACCATCAACACGATGGTCGACCAGCTCTCGAACTTCGCGGAGCAGGTGACCCGGGTGGCCCGCGAGGTGGGCACCGAGGGCATCCTGGGCGGCCAGGCGGAGGTGAAGGGGGTCTCGGGCACCTGGAAGGACCTCACCCAGTCCGTCAACTTCATGGCGAACAACCTGACCTCGCAGGTCCGCAACATCGCCGAGGTGACGACGGCGGTGGCCATGGGCGACCTGTCGAAGAAGATCACCGTCGACGCCAAGGGCGAGATCCTCGAACTGGTCACCACGGTGAACACGATGGTGGACCAGCTGTCCTCGTTCGCCGAGCAGGTGACCCGGGTGGCCCGTGAGGTGGGTACCGAGGGCATCCTGGGCGGCCAGGCCCGGGTGCGCGGGGTGACCGGCATCTGGAAGGACCTGTCGGACAACGTCAACACGATGGCCGGGAACCTGACGGCGCAGGTGCGCGGGATCGCCCAGGTGTCCGCGGCCGTGGCCAACGGCGACCTGACGAAGAAGGTCACCGTCGAGGCGCGCGGCGAGGTCGCGCAGCTCGCCGACACGGTCAACACGATGGTGAAGACCCTGTCCTCCTTCGCGGACGAGGTCACGCGGGTGGCCCGCGAGGTGGGCACGGAGGGCCGCCTCGGCGGTCAGGCGCACGTCCCCGGGGTCTCGGGCACGTGGAAGGACCTCACCGACTCGGTGAACTTCATGGCCTCCAACCTCACCGGCCAGGTGCGGCAGATCGCCATGGTCACGACGGCCATCGCCAAGGGCGACATGACCAAGAAGATCGACATCGATGCGCGCGGGGAGATCCTGGAGCTGAAGACGACCATCAACACGATGGTCGACCAGCTGTCCTCCTTCGCCGACCAGGTGACGCGGGTGGCCCGTGAGGTGGGTACCGAGGGCATCCTCGGCGGGCAGGCGCGGGTGCGCGACGTCGACGGCACCTGGCGGGACCTCACCGAGTCCGTGAACGAGATGGCCGGCAACCTGACCCGCCAGGTGCGCGCCATCGCGGCGGTGGCCACCGCGGTGACCCGCGGGGACCTGAGCCTGAAGGTCGACGTGGACGCGGCGGGCGAGATCCAGGCCCTCCAGGACAACATCAACACGATGATCGTGAACCTGCGCGACACCACCCTGGCCAACAAGGAGCAGGACTGGCTCAAGGGCAACCTCGCCCGGATCTCGGCCCTGATGCAGGGCCGGCGGGACCTGGACGACGTGGCCGGGCTGATCATGAGCGAGCTGACGCCGGTGGTCGCGGCGCAGCACGGCGCGTTCTTCCTCGCGGTGCCGACGGGCGGCAGCCCCGAGATCGGGACGGACGGCGGCGCGGAGGGCTCGTACGAGCTGCGGATGCGCGGGAGCTACGGGTACGCGGGCGGCCAGATGCCGATCTCCTTCCGGCCGGGGGAGGGGCTGATCGGGACGGTCGCCGAGGAGAAGCGGACGATCCTGGTGGAGAACACCCCGCCGGGCTACCTGAAGATCTCCTCGGGGCTGGGCGAGGCGCCGCCGGCGCACGTGATCGTGCTGCCGGTGCTGTTCGAGGGGAAGGTCCTCGGCGTCATCGAGCTGGCCGGCTTCCAGCCCTTCACGCAGATCCAGAAGGACTTCCTCAGCCAGATCGCCGAGATGATCGGCACGAGCGTCAACACCATCTCCGTCAACTCGAAGACGGAGATGCTGCTCAAGCAGTCCCAGGAGATGACCGAGCAGCTGCGCGAGCGTTCCGACGAGCTGGAGAACCGTCAGAAGGCGCTCCAGGCCGCGAACGCGGAGCTGGAGGAGAAGGCGGAGCTGCTGGCCCAGCAGAACCGGGACATCGAGGTGAAGAACACCGAGATCGAGGAGGCCCGGCAGGTCCTGGAGGAGCGCGCCGAGCAGCTCGCGGTCTCGATGCGCTACAAGAGCGAGTTCCTCGCGAACATGTCGCACGAGCTGCGCACCCCGCTCAACTCGCTGCTGATCCTGGCGAAGCTGCTGGCGGACAACGCGGACGAGAACCTCTCGCCGAAGCAGGTGGAGTTCGCGGAGACCATCCACGGGGCGGGCTCGGACCTGCTCCAGCTGATCAACGACATCCTCGACCTGTCGAAGGTCGAGGCCGGGAAGATGGACGTCTCCCCGACGCGGATCGCGCTGGTCCAGCTCGTGGACTACGTGGAGGCCACCTTCCGGCCGCTGACCGCGGAGAAGGGCCTCGACTTCTCGGTGCGGGTCTCGCCGGAGCTGCCCGCGACCCTGCACACCGACGAGCAGCGCCTGCTCCAGGTACTGCGCAACCTGCTGTCGAACGCGGTGAAGTTCACCGACAACGGGGCGGTGGAGCTGGTGATCCGGCCCGCCGGCGCCGACGTGCCGACGGCGATCCGCGAGCAGCTGCTGGAGGCCGGGTCGCTGCGCGACGCGGACGCCGACCTGATCGCCTTCTCGGTGACCGACACCGGCATCGGGATCGCGGCGAGCAAGATGCTGGTGATCTTCGAGGCGTTCAAGCAGGCGGACGGCACGACGAGCCGCAAGTACGGCGGCACGGGCCTGGGCCTCTCCATCAGCCGGGAGATCGCCCGGCTGCTGGGCGGGGAGATCCACGCGGCGAGCGAGCCCGGGCGCGGGTCGACGTTCACCCTGTACCTGCCGCTGCACCCGAGCGAGCTGCCCCCGCAGGGGTACGCGCCGCCCACGCCCGGCGGGGCGCGCGGGGAGTACCGCAGGGCGGCCGAGGAGGCGCTGCCCGCGCCGCAGCCCGTCCCGGTGGCGGCGCTGCCCGCGGTCCCGGGGAACGCGGTCCCGGTGCGGCAGGCCCTGCCGGTGGCGGAGCCCGCCGGACAGGGCTCCCCGTCGCTGTTCCGGCGCCGGCGCAAGCCCGCGGCCGGTCCTCTGCCGCGCACCGGGGTGCCGGGGCAGCCGGACGCGGTGGCGTGGGAGGAGCAGGAGCCGCTGCCGGTGGCGCCGCGCACGTACGGCTTCCACGGCGAGCGGGTGCTCATCGTGGACGACGACGTGCGCAACGTCTTCGCCCTGACCAGCGTGCTGGAGCAGCACGGGCTGGCGGTGCTCTACGCCGAGAACGGCAGGGAGGGCATCGAGGTGCTGGAGCAGCACGACGACGTGGCGGTCGTGCTGATGGACATCATGATGCCGGAGATGGACGGGTACGCGACGACCTCGGCGATCCGGCGGATGCCGCAGTTCGAGGGGCTGCCGATCATCGCGCTGACGGCGAAGGCGATGAAGGGGGACCGGGAGAAGGCCATCGACTCCGGGGCCTCCGACTACGTCACCAAGCCGGTCGAACCCGACTACCTGCTGTCGGTCATGGAACAGCACATGCGCGGGGACTGACCGGCGGCCGGGGCGCGGCGGGCGGGCGGGCGCGGGGGAACCTTCCGCTCTCCCGCCGCGTTTCCGGTTCGTGCACAGTGACATCTTGGTGACAGGGTGTGGCGATCTCGGGACTGGGGCTACGATGACCGGCACAAGGACGGACGGCGCGAAGACGCCGTCCTCTGGGGCGGGCCCCGGCACACAGGCCGGCGCCCGGAGCCGGGGAGGCCCCATGCCGGGGCGAGGAGGACAGGGCATGGTGCAGAAGGCCAAGATCCTCCTGGTCGACGACAGGCCGGAGAATCTGCTGGCGCTGGAGGCCATCCTCTCCGCGCTCGATCAGACACTGGTCCGGGCGTCGTCGGGGGAGGAAGCGCTCAAGGCGCTGCTGACGGACGATTTCGCGGTCATCCTGCTGGATGTGCAGATGCCGGGAATGGACGGGTTCGAAACCGCCGCGCACATCAAGCGGCGCGAACGGACCCGGGACATCCCGATCATCTTCCTCACCGCGATCAACCACGGTCCCCACCACACCTTCCGCGGGTACGCGGCGGGCGCGGTGGACTACATCTCGAAGCCGTTCGACCCGTGGGTGCTGCGCGCCAAGGTCTCGGTCTTCGTCGAGCTCTACACCAAGAACTGCCAACTGCGGGAGCAGGCGGCCCTGCTGCGCCTCCAGCTGGAGGGCGGCGGTTCCAACGGCGACGGCAGCAGGGAGGCGGCCGGACTGCTGGCCGAGCTCTCCGCGCGGCTCGCGGCGGTCGAGGAGCAGGCCGAGGCGCTGACCAAGCAGCTCGGCGAGGACTCCGCCGACGCCGCGGTGGTGGCGACGGCCGCGCACCTGGAGCGCAAGCTGACGGGCCTGCGGCGGGCGCTGGACGCGCTGGAGCCGGGAGCCGGCGGGACCGCGCCGGTCCTGCCCGCCCAGGGCTGAGGGACCGCGCCGGGACCCCGTCCCGGCGCGGGCGCCGTCGCCGGCCGCCCCGGGCGGGCGGCGGAGCGGGGCGGTCCGGGGCCTGATGGGGGACCGTCAGGTCTGCCGGTGCGTCAAAGAGCGTACGGACGGGGCGACACGAACGGGTGAAGGGGTGGGCACGCGTGTCCACCGGCGCGCGCACCGGTAACCTCGGCCCCATGGCCTCACGTACGTCCGGCAAGGGTTCCCAGAGCACCGCGGGCACCGCGAAGGGCCGCCCCGGCCGTACGGCGGCGCCGGCGAAGAAGACGGCCCCCGCGCGCAAGCCCCCCGCGAAGAAGGCCGTGGCGGCCAAGCGCGCCCCGGCGAAGAAGACGGCCGCCAAGGCGGCGCCGTCCCCGACCGGCGGCGTGCTGTGGGTCGTGCGCGGCTGCTGGCTGGGGCTGGCGCACCTCGTCGGCAAGGCCTTCCGGGGCATCGGCCGGGGGGCGAAGAACCTCGACCCCGCCCACCGCAAGGACGGCGTCGCGCTGCTCCTGCTCGCCCTGGCCCTGATCGTCGCCGCCGGGACCTGGTCCAACCTGAGCGGGCCCGTGGGGGACCTGGTCACCATGCTGGTCACCGGGGCCTTCGGGCGCCTGGACCTGCTCGTGCCGATCCTGCTCGGCGTCATGGCGGTGCGCTTCATCCGCCACCCCGAGCAGAGCGACGCCAACGGGCGCATCGGCATCGGCCTGTCCGCCCTGGTCATCGGGGTCCTCGGGCTGGTGCACATCGCCTGCGGGGCCCCCGGCCGCGACGAAGGCACCACCGCCATGCAGAACGCGGGCGGGCTCATCGGCTGGGCCGCCTCCAAGCCGCTGATCTTCACCATGGGCGCGCCGCTGGCCGTGCCCATGCTGGTGCTGCTCACCGTGTTCGGCCTGCTGGTCGTCACCGCGACCCCGGTCAACGCGATCCCGCAGCGGCTGCGCCGGCTGGGGATCCGGCTCGGGATCATCGCCCCGAACGAGTACGACGAGGGGTACGGGCAGGCCGCGGGCGCCGACCGGCACGACGCCGAGCAGTGGCGGGCCCGCACGGAGGGCGCGGCCGGGCCGGGCGACCCCGCGGACGCCGCCGAGGAGGCGGCCCTGGCCAGGCGGCGCCGCCCCCGCCGGGCCGCCGCGCGGCCGGGGGAGCGGGAGATGGACGCGGTCGACGTGGCCGCTGCGGCCGCCGCCGCGCTGGACGGGGTGGTCTTCGGAGGGCTGCCGCCGTCCCCGGTGGTCGCCGACCTGACGCAGGGGATCACCCCCCGGCGGGACGGCGTGGAGGTCACCGCCCCCGTGCCGCCCGCCCGCGAGGAGCGGCCCGCCGCCCCGGCGGTTCCCCCGGCCCCGGCGGAGCCGGAGCCCGCAGACGTGCCGCACGAGCCCACCGCGGCCGCCTCGGGCACGCTGTCGGTGCCGGACCTGACCAAGGCCCCGCCCGAGAACCAGCCCCTGCCGCCCCGGGCCGAGCAGCTCCAGCTGCGCGGGGACATCACGTACTCGCTGCCCTCGCTGGACCTGCTGGAGAAGGGCGGCCCCGGCAAGACCCGCAGCGCCGCCAACGACTCGGTGGTCGCGGCGCTGACGAACGTGTTCACCGAGTTCAAGGTGGACGCGCAGGTCACCGGGTTCACCCGGGGCCCGACGGTCACCCGCTACGAGGTCACGCTCGGCGCCGCCGTGAAGGTCGAGCGGATCACGGCGCTGGCGAAGAACATCGCCTACGCCGTGGCCTCTCCGGACGTGCGCATCATCAGCCCGATCCCGGGCAAGTCGGCGGTCGGCATCGAGATCCCGAACACCGACCGGGAGATGGTCAACCTCGGCGACGTCCTGCGGCTGGCGGACGCCGCCGAGGACGACCACCCGATGCTGGTCGCGCTGGGCAAGGACGTCGAGGGCGGCTACGTCATGGCCAACCTCGCGAAGATGCCGCACGTGCTGGTCGCCGGCGCCACCGGCTCCGGCAAGTCCTCCTGCATCAACTGCCTGATCACCTCGATCATGGTCCGGGCCACCCCGGAGGACGTGCGGATGGTGCTGGTCGACCCCAAGCGGGTCGAGCTGACCGCCTACGAGGGCATCCCGCACCTCATCACGCCGATCATCACCAACCCCAAGCGGGCCGCCGAGGCCCTCCAGTGGGTGGTGCGCGAGATGGACCTGCGCTACGACGACCTGGCCGCCTTCGGGTACCGGCACATCGACGACTTCAACCAGGCGATCCGCGACGGCAAGATCAAGCTGCCGCCCGGCAGCGAGCGGGAGCTGAGCCCGTACCCGTACCTGCTGGTGATCGTCGACGAGCTCGCGGACCTGATGATGGTGGCCCCGCGCGACGTCGAGGACTCCATCGTGCGGATCACCCAGCTGGCCCGCGCGGCCGGCATCCACCTGGTGCTCGCCACCCAGCGGCCCTCGGTGGACGTGGTGACCGGTCTGATCAAGGCGAACGTGCCCTCCCGGCTCGCCTTCGCGACCTCCTCGCTCGCCGACAGCCGGGTCATCCTGGACCAGCCCGGCGCCGAGAAGCTCATCGGCAAGGGTGACGGACTGTTCCTGCCGATGGGTGCGAACAAGCCGGTCCGTCTCCAGGGCGCCTTCGTCACCGAGGACGAGATCGCGGGCATCGTCCGGCACTGCAAGGACCAGATGGCCCCCGTCTTCCGGGACGACGTCACGGTCGGGCAGAAGCAGAAGAAGGAGATCGACGAGGAGATCGGCGACGACCTGGACCTGCTGTGCCAGGCGGCCGAGCTGGTGGTCTCCACCCAGTTCGGCTCCACCTCGATGCTCCAGCGCAAGCTGCGCGTGGGCTTCGCCAAGGCGGGGCGGCTGATGGACCTGATGGAGTCCCGGGGGGTCGTGGGCCCCAGCGAGGGCTCCAAGGCCCGCGACGTCCTCATCAAACCGGACGAACTGGACGCCGTGCTCGCCGTCATCCGGGGCGAGGCTCCCTAGAACGGGCATCCGCCCGCCTCACCCGACCGCAGGGGGTTCGGCGGGCAACCGTTTCCCCTGGGCGCGCGTCAAGTTGAGGGAGGCGGCGGCGGGTGGCGCCCTCGCCATACGGATGGCGTAGGAAGCGGACCCTCCGGTTGCCCGACCCTTTCGTCACCCCCCTAGACTGGACATCCAGCAGGTGGCTACACGCTCGAAAGGCGCCCTTGTGTCCATCGGCAACTCCAACTCCCCCGAAGAAGAGCGGCCTTCGACCGACGACCGGTCCGAGGACCGGCTCGTCGAACGCTCCGTCGAAGGACCGTCCATCGGGACGGCCCTCAAGAAGGCCCGGATCGCCGCCGGGCTCACCGTCGACGAGGTCTCGTCCACCACGCGCGTGCGCATCCCGATCGTGCACGCGATCGAGGAGGACGACTTCACGCGCTGCGGCGGCGACGTCTATGCCCGCGGCCACATCCGTACGCTCGCCCGCGCCGTTCACCTCGACCCGGTACCCCTGGTCGAGATGTACGACGCGGCACACGGCGGCCGGCCGGCCCCCACCCCCGCCGCGCCGATGTTCGACGCCGAGCGCATCCGCCCCGAACGGCAGCGGCCCAACTGGACCGCGGCCATGGTCGCCGCCATCGTCGCCGTGATCGGCTTCGTCGGCTTCACCGCCTTCAGCGGCGGCGACGAGAAGGCCAAGCGGCCGGTGGCGGAAGGTTCCGCCTCCCCGCAGCCCGCGCCCAAGCAGTCGGCGGGCCAGCAGCCCCCGGCGAAGACCCCGCAGGCTCCGCCGGCCTCCAAGCCGGAGCCCTCGGACAGCGCCATCGCGGCCGCGCCCAAGGACCTCGTCACGGTGGTCCTGACGGCCGACGTCGGCGAGAGCTGGATCTCGGCGAAGGACCACAGCGGCCGGCTGCTCTTCGACGGCACCCTCGCGCACGGCGAGTCGAAGACGTTCACCGACAAGGAGTCGGTGGACCTCGTCCTGGGTGACGCCGGGGCCGTCAAGCTGTTCGTGAACGGCAAGGAGATCAAGGACCGGTTCGAGTCGGGCCAGGTGGAACGTCTCACCTACACCAAGGACGACCCCCGCCAGGGCCAGGCCCAGGCGGGCTGACCGGCCCCGATCGGCGGCGAATGGCGCGGAATAAAAAATTCCAGATCCCCGGGACCCGTGCGGCACCTGCCGCCGGCCCCCGGGGATCTTGCTGTGGGGGGACGTGGGGCGGGGGCCGGCGCCGGGACGAAGTAGTCTTGAGTCCATGCCCGAACGCCGTACCGTCGCCCTTGTCACTCTTGGCTGCGCCCGTAACGAGGTGGACTCGGAGGAGCTCGCAGGCCGCTTGGCGGCGGATGGCTGGGAGCTCGTCGAGGACGCCGCCGACGCGGACGTCGCCGTCGTCAACACCTGTGGCTTCGTCGAAGCCGCCAAGAAGGACTCCGTAGACGCCCTGCTGGAAGCCAACGACCTCAAGGACCACGGCCGCACCCAGGCCGTCGTCGCCGTCGGCTGCATGGCCGAGCGCTACGGCAAGGAGCTCGCCGAGGCCCTCCCCGAGGCCGACGGGGTCCTCGGCTTCGACGACTACGCCGACATCTCCAGCCGTCTCCAGACCATCCTCAGCGGCGGCAACGTCGAGGCCCACGCCCCGCGCGACCGGCGCCAGCTGCTGCCGATCAGCCCGGCCGAGCGCCAGAAGGCCTCCGTGGCCCTGCCCGGACACGCCCAGGACGGCGCCGAGGCGCCCGCAGAGGCCCCCGCCGACCTCCCCGAGGGCGTCGCCCCCGCCTCCGGCCCGCGCGCGCCGCTGCGCCGCCGCCTGGACAAGAGCCCGGTCGCCTCGGTGAAGCTGGCCTCCGGCTGCGACCGCCGCTGCTCCTTCTGCGCGATCCCGTCCTTCCGCGGCTCCTTCATCTCCCGCCGCCCCTCCGACGTGCTGGGCGAGACCCGCTGGCTCGCCGAGCAGGGCGTCAAGGAGATCATGCTGGTCTCCGAGAACAACACCTCGTACGGCAAGGACCTCGGCGACATCCGCCTGCTGGAGACCCTGCTGCCCGAGCTGGCCGCCGTCGACGGCATCGAGCGCGTCCGCGTCAGCTACCTCCAGCCCGCCGAGATGCGGCCCGGCCTGATCGACGTGCTCACCTCGACCCCCAAGGTCGCGCCGTACTTCGACCTGTCCTTCCAGCACTCGGCCCCCGACGTGCTGCGCGCCATGCGCCGCTTCGGCGACACCGACCGCTTCCTGGAGCTGCTGGACACCATCCGCTCCAAGGCCCCGCAGGCCGGCGTCCGCTCCAACTTCATCGTCGGCTTCCCCGGCGAGACCGAGGAGGACTTCGCCGAGCTGGAGCGGTTCCTCACCCACGCCCGCCTCGACGCCATCGGCGTCTTCGGCTACTCCGACGAGGACGGCACCGAGGCCGCCACCTACGAGAACAAGCTGGACGAGGAGACCGTCGCCGAGCGCCTCGCGCACATGCAGCGGCTCGCCGAGGAGCTCACCTCCCAGCGTGCGGAGGAGCGGATCGGCGAGACCCTTGAGGTACTCGTCGAGACGGTCGTCCCGTTCGACGAGGCGGAGGAGGGCGAGGGCGCCTACGGGCGCGCCGCCCACCAGGCCCCCGAGACCGACGGCCAGGTCGTCTTCACCGACGGCACCGGCCTGGTGCCGGGGCGCATCGTCACGGCCAAGGTGGTCGGCACGCTGGGCGTGGACCTGGTGGCCGAGCCCCTGGGCACGGAGTTCTCGGACACGCAGGAGGCGGCCGGATGAGCGGAGTCCCGGCATCGGCGGCGGGCGGGACCGGCCGCCGGCCCGCGCCCGGCGCGAAGCTCGGGACTGCGGCCGTCAACCAGGCCAGCCTCTGGAACATCGCCAACATCCTGACGATGGTCCGGCTCGTCCTCGTGCCGGGATTCGTCCTGCTGCTGCTCGCCGACGGGGGCTACGACCCCGTCTGGCGGGCGCTGGCCTGGGCGGCCTTCGCCGTCGCCATGATCACGGACATCTTCGACGGGCACCTGGCCAGGACGTACAACCTGGTCACGGACTTCGGGAAGATCGCCGACCCCATCGCCGACAAGGCGATCATGGGGTCGGCGCTCGTGTGTCTCTCCTGGCTCGGGGACCTGCCCTGGTGGGTGACCGGCGTCATCCTCGGGCGGGAGCTCGGCATCACGCTCATGCGGTTCTGGGTGATCCGCTACGGGGTGATCCCCGCCAGCCGCGGGGGCAAGCTCAAGACGCTGGCCCAGGGGACGGCGGTGGGCATGTACGTGCTCGCGCTGACCGGCCCGCTGGCGACCCTGCGCTTCTGGGTGATGGCGGTGGCCGTCGTGCTGACCGTGGTCACCGGTCTGGACTACGTCCGGCAGGCCCTGGTGCTGCGCCGGGCGGGACTGGCCGCGGAGCGGGCCGCGAAGTGACGGACGGGGCGGGGGAGGCGCCGGAATCCGCGGGAGCGGGGTACGGCGCCGTGCGCGTGGCCGAAGACGTGCTGCGGCTGCTCGCGGAGCGTGACCAGAGCCTGGCCGTGGCGGAGTCGCTGACCGGGGGGATGGTCGCCGCCGAGCTGACGGCGGTGCCGGGGGCATCGCGCTCCTTCCGCGGGTCGGTCACGGCGTACGCCACTGAACTCAAGCACCGCGTCCTCGGGGTGGACGCGGCCCTGCTCGCGGCCGAAGGCGCGGTGAACGCCCAGGTCGCCGCCGAGATGGCCGACGGGGTCCGGCGCGTGATGGGCGCTTCGTGGGGGATCGCGACGACCGGGGTGGCCGGTCCGGACCCCCAGGACGGGCAGCCGGTCGGCACCGTCTTCGTCGCCGTGGCGGGTCCGGGGGGCAGGAAAACGGCCCGGCTGCGGTTGAACGGCTCCCGTACGGAAATCCGTAGGGAGAGTGCACGCACAGTGCTCGAACTGCTCTCGAGCGAACTCCGCGAGAATCTGCGGGGGCAGGATACGGAACAGAACGGGGGGATTTGATGTTTGCAGCCCTGAGTGAACACGACATCGCTCCCCGCACGGCCGCGGCGCGAGGCGGTACGGTGGGGCGTGAAGGTTACGGCTACACGGTCAGAGGAGGGAGCCACCGATGATTCTGCTCCGTCGCCTGCTGGGTGACGTGCTGCGTCGGCAGCGCCAGCGCCAGGGCCGTACTCTGCGCGAAGTCTCCTCGTCCGCCCGAGTTTCGCTCGGCTATCTCTCCGAGGTGGAGCGGGGGCAGAAGGAGGCATCCTCCGAGCTGCTCTCCGCGATCTGCGACGCGTTGGACGTACGGATGTCCGAGCTGATGCGCGAAGTCAGTGACGAGCTGTCGCTGGCCGAGCTCGCGCAGTCGGCAGCCGCAAGCGAACCGGTGCCGGCACCGGTGCGCCCGATGCTCAATTCGGTCTCCGTGGCCTCGGTCACGGGCGGACCCGAACGGGTGACCATCAAGGCACCCGTGGAAGCGGTGAACGTCGTAGCCGCTTGAGCGCGCGAGCTGGACACGTGGGTGTGGCGGAGCCCCGGGTGGTGCGTGGAGCACCGGCCGGGGCTCCTTGCCGTCCACGGCTCCCCCGCCGGCCGTGCGCCCGCCGTTCTGGGTGCGGGGGCCGGGGGTGTGGGGGAGGATGGGCGCGACCGGGAACCGGCCCTCTGGGAGGTGGCCGTGCGGCTGTTACTGCGCATACCTGTGGCTCTGTCCGTCGTGCTGGCCCTGCCCCTCGTGCTCGCGGCGGGCGCGCTGTGGTGGTGGGCGGTGATGAGGCTGGCGGCGGCGCCGGCCGACTCGGGCCCCGTGGAGGGGGCGATAGCCATCGGCGGCTGGGGACTGGGGCTGCTGCCCGTGCACTGCGCGCCGGGCCCCGCGCGCCGGGCCGGGGGCCGGACCCCCGCCGCCGTGGGCGCGGAGCGCGCTACCAGGGCATCGCCACCCCGCCGTTCGGCCGAAGGATCTGTCCCGTCATGAAGGACGAGGCGTCCGAGGCCAGGTAGAGCACCGCGTGGGCGATGTCCTCCGGCTCGCCGACCCGGCGCAGCGGGGACATCCGGACCATGGCGGCCTCCGTCTGCTCTTGGGCCTCGGGAGTGTGGCGGGCGGTCATGGGGGTGCGGACCCACCCCGGGGCGACGGCGTTGACGCGGATGCCGTGCGGGCCGCTCTCGGTGGCCAGGGTCCTGGTCAGCTGCACCACGGCGGCCTTGGCGGCGCTGTAGCAGAGCAGGCCGGGCTGGGCGGCGTCCACGGCGCCGGAGGCCATCGTGACCACCGAGCCGGGGCGGCCGGCGGAGATCATCGATCTGACGGCCTCCTGGCAGGTGCGCAGGACCCCCTTGAAATTGATGTCCAGGATCCGGTCGAGGTCCTCGTCGGTGGTCTCCAGGACGCTGCTGGTGTGCATGACCCCGGCGACGGCGGCGGCGATGTCGAGCGGCCCGGCCGCGGCGACGGCGGCCCGCAGGGCGGCGCGGTCGGTGACGTCGAGGGGGTGGGCGGTGGCGGTTCCGCCGGCCTCGGCGATCAGGGCCGCGGTCTCGGCGAGGCCCTGCTCGTCGCGGTCCGCGCAGTGCACGGCCGCGCCCGCGGCGGCGAGCAGGAGCGCGGTGGCCCGGCCTATGCCGGCGGCGGCTCCGGTGACGAGAGCGGTCCGGCCCGTGAGGTCGTACGCGGTGATGGGTGTGGGCATGGCAGGACCGTACGAGTGGAGCTGACGGGCCGTCAATTGGTGGGGGCGTCCGGGCCGGGACCGGACTGGCAGCGCGGGCACCAGTAGGTGGGGCGGTCGTCCTGCGGGGCCGCGCGCACGGGGGTGCCGCAGCGCAGGCAGGGGCGGCGGGCGCGGCCGTAGACGAACAGCTCCTGGCCGGGGCGGCGGCTGCCGGTGGTGTTGCGGGGGCCGCCGTGGCCGGTGTTGGCGGCGAGCAGGCGCTGGGCGGCGGCCGCGATGCGGACGGCGGTGACCTCGGGGTCGGGGAGCGCGCCGACCGGGGTCCAGGGGGTGGCCGCGGCCAGGAAGCAGAGCTCGCACTTGTAGATGTTGCCGATCCCCGCCAGGTTGCGCTGGTCCAGCAGGGCCTCGCCTAGGGGGCGGCCGGGGGCGGCGAGGAGGTTCGCGGCGGCCCGGTCGGGGTCCCAGTCCGGCCCGAGGAGGTCGGGGCCCAGATGGCCCACCGCCCGGGCCTCGTCGGCGGTGCGCAGCAGTTCCAGGACGGGGAGGCGGTAGCCGACGGCGGTGGCGTCCGCGGCGGCCAGGACGGCCCGGATCTCGTGGTGGGGGCCGCCGCGCCACTTCTCGGCGGGGGCGAAGACGTACCAGGCGCCGTCCATGCCGAGGTGGCTGTGGAGGGTGAGGCCGCCTTCGAGGCGGGTGAGGAGGTGCTTGCCGCGCGGGGTGACGTCCAGGGTGGTGCGGCCGGTGAGGTCGGCCGTGGCGAACCGGGGGACGCGCAGGTCGGCGTGGGTGAGGGGCTTGCCCGCGAGGGCGGCGTGCAGCCGGGCCGCGACGCGGTGGACGCTGTCTCCTTCGGGCATGGGGCCATTGTCACGCCGCCGGGGCGGGGAAACGCGGAACCCCCCGGGCGGGACGGCCGCCGCAGGGGGTTCGCGCGATCAGGAGGTGCGGGGGCCCGGCGGGCCGCTCGTCACTTCCAGGTGAGGCCCTTCTGGGGCGGGCTGCTCAGGTTGTTGTACGGGTCGCCCCAGTACTCGGCGCCGGTGACCTTGGTGCCCGTCGGGGCGAGGGCGATGGCGCAGGAGGTCTGGGTCTGGCCGTTGGTGAAGCCCTTCGGCAGCGAGTCGCTCGGGCACTTCTCGAACTTGCCGATGGTCAGGACGGTGTCGGCCTCGCTGCCGCCGTCCAGCAGGCCCTTCATGTGGCCCACGCTGGTGAACGACAGGTCCGTCGTGCCGGTGTTCTTGATCGTGTAGCGGATGTAGAAGGGGGACTTGCCCTTCGCCTTGTCGCCGAGGTTCAGCGCCGACAGGTCGGCGGGGGTGCCCGCCTCGATGCCGGTGACGGTGAGGGCGATCTGGCCGCCCTTGTTGTTGCCGTAGCTGAACGGGACGGTCGCCGTCTCGCCCATCTTGAACGCCTGGCCGGACTTGGCCACCGCGCCGCCGCCGGCGGCGGGGGCGCCGGAGGCGCCGTCGTAGCCGCCCGCGGCCGGGGAGCTCGGGGCTCCGGCCGGCGGGGTGGCGTAGCCGCCGGGCTGCGAGGGCTGGGCGGCCGGGGCGGACGGGGCCGCCGGGGTGAGCTCCTCGTTGCCGTCCTTGCAGCCCGTCAGGACCAGGGTGCCGGCGACGGCGAGGCCGGCCGCGGCCAGAGTGGTCTTGCGCATGCTGATGCTGCTCACTTCTGTTCTCCCCCATGACTGTGCACCGCCCATGCGGTGCCTGTGATCACCTTTGATAAGGCATGGATAAGCGCCGGTGCCAGCTCAGGAGCGGCTGGCAGCGGTTTCGTGAC
Organism: Streptomyces sp. NPDC093801; assembly: GCF_040701585.1. Lineage (NCBI taxonomy): Bacteria > Bacillati > Actinomycetota > Actinomycetes > Kitasatosporales > Streptomycetaceae > Streptomyces > Streptomyces sp. NPDC093801. The sequence goes on from NZ_JBFBDP010000008.1 coordinate 20,049, forward strand.
ATGGCCAAGACATACGTGGCTGAGTCGAGACCGGAGCGGGTTCAAACCGTTTCCCGGACGCGGACGGCTACTTGCGCAGCCTCAGCCCCCTCGGGGTGGCGTGGAAGCCGGCCGCCTCCAGGGCCCGGCCGAGCGGGGAGGTGAGGGCCGCCGCGGTGTTGATGCGCTCCACCGTCAGGTCCGGGAGGGTCCCCGCGCGGGAGGCCGCCGCCAGCGCCTCCGTGGCCGCCGCGAGGCGCGGATCGCCCGCCTCGGGCCAGGCCAGCAGGGTCTTGCCGCCGCGCTCCAGGTAGAGGGTGAGCTCGCCGTCGACCAGCACCACCAGGGAGCCCGCCTTGCGGCCCGGCTTGTGGGTGGCTCCGGCCGGTGGCTCCGGCCAGGGCAGGGCCGCCCCGTACGCGTTGGCCGGATCGGCGGCGGCCAGGACCACCGCCGCCAGCGGGGGCGGGTTCTTCTCGGCCGCGCGGAGCCGGTCCACCGCGCCGTCCATCGCGAACTGGGCCGCGCCCAGCCCCTCCACCACGTAACCGCGGCGGGTCTGCCCGCTGTCCTCGAAGGCGGACAGGACCCGGTACACGGCGCTGAAGCCGCCCTCGACGCCCTCCGCCGCCACCGCCCCGCGCGTCACCACCCCGTGCCGGTCGAGCAGGGTGCGGGCCAGCGCGTGGGCGCGGTGGGTCGGATCCTGGGCCGGCGCCGGGAGGAGCGACCAGCGGCCCGAGACCGTGGGCGGACCGGTCCGGGAAGCGGTCGCGCCCAGGCTGCCGTACCGGCCGCGCGGGGCCGTACGGCGGGCCCGGTGGGCGGTGGCGCCCGCCGTGCGGCCCGAGCCCAGCAGGGACCGCAGCGGCGCCAGGGTGTCGTTGGTCAGCCGGCCCGACCAGGCCAGGTCCCACAGGGCCGAGGACAGCTCCAGGTCGCCCGTCTCCGGATGGCGGGCCCGGACCGCTTCCGTGAGCTGGCGGAAGAACAGGCCGTACCCGCCCGAGAGGGCGTCCAGCACCGCCTGGTGAAGGGGGCTCAGCTCCAGGGGATGCGGTGGGGGGAGCAGCAGCGGAGCCGCGTCCGCCAGGTAGAGCGAGATCCAGCCGTCCTTGCCCGGCAGGGCCCCCGCCCCCGCCCACACCACCTCGCCGGTGGTGGTCAGTTCGTCCAGCAGGGACGGCGCGTACCCCGCGACCCGGGACGGCAGGATCAGCCGCTCCAGCGCCGACGCCGGCACCGGCGCGCCCTGGAGCTGCTCCACGGCGCGCGCCAGGCCGTCGATCCCGCGCAGCCCCCCGCCCAGGTGCTGCCACTGCGGCAGGAAGGTGGCCAGCGAGGCCGGCGGGACCGGCTCCAGCTCCTGCCGGAGCGCCGCCAGCGAGCGGCGCCGCAGCCGGCGCAGCACCGCTGCGTCGCACCACTCCTGGCCGATGCCCGCCGGATGGAACTCGCCCTGCACCACCCGGCCCGCCGCCGCGAGACGGTGCAGGGCGCCCTCGGTCACCGCCGCGCCCAGCCCGAAGCGGGCGGCGGCGGCGGTCGTGGTGAACGGGCCGTGCGTACGGGCGTGGCGGGCCAGCAGATCGCCCAGCGGATCCTTGACCGGCTCGGTGAACGCCTCCGGGACCCCCACGGGCAGGGCCGTCCCCAGGGCGTCCCGCAGCCGGCCCGCGTCCTCGACCGCCGCCCAGTGCTCCGCGCCTCCGATCCGCACCCGGATCGCCCGGCGGGCGGCCTCCAGGGCGGGCGCCCAGCCCGGCTCCGCGCCCCGCTCCGCCAGCTCGGCGTCGGTCAACGGGCCCAGCAGGCGCAGCAGATCGGCCACCGACTCGGCGTCCTTCGCCCGCCGGTCCTCCGTCAGCCACTGGAGCTCCCGCTCCAGTTCCTCCAGCACCTCGGCGTCGAGGAGCTCGCGCAGCTCCGCCTGGCCCAGCAGCTCCGCCAGCAGCCGCGAGTCCAGCGACAGCGCCGCCGCCCGCCGCTCGGCCAGCGGCGAGTCGCCCTCGTAGAGGAACTGGGCGACGTACCCGAACAACAGCGAGCGGGCGAACGGGGAGGGCTCGGGCGTGGTGACCTCGACCAGGCGGACCCGGCGCGCCTCCACGTCCCCCATCAGCTCGGTCAGGCCCGGCACGTCGAAGACGTCCTGGAGGCATTCGCGCACGGCCTCCAGAACGATCGGGAAGGAGCCGAACTCGGAGGCCACCTGGAGCAGTTGCGAGGCCCGCTGGCGCTGCTGCCACAGCGGGGTGCGCTTGCCGGGGCTGCGGCGCGGCAGCAGCAGGGCGCGCGCCGCGCACTCGCGGAACCGGGAGGCGAACAGGGCCGAACCGCCGACCTGGTCGGTGACGATCTGCCCGACCTCGCCCCGGTCGAAGGCGACGTCCGCCGCGCCCAGCGGGGCCTGCCCGTCGTCGAAGCCGAAGGACGCGGGCCGGGCGGGATCGTGGTCGAGGAGGTCCAGCTCCATGGAGAGCAGGTCGGCGTCCGGCAGGCGCAGCACGATCCCGTCGTCGGCATGCATCACCTGGGCGTCCATGCCGTACTTCTCGGCGAGCCGGGCACCCAGCGCCAGCGCCCACGGGGCGTGCACCTGGGCGCCGAAGGGGGAGTGCACGACGACCCGCCAGTCGCCCAGCTCGTCGCGGAACCGCTCGACCACGATCGTCCGGTCGTCCGGGACGTGGCCGCAGGCCTCCCGCTGCTCCGCGAGGTACGCCAGGACGTTCTCGGCCGCCCAGGCGTCCAGCCCCGCCGCCAGCAGCCGCAGCCGGGCGTCCTCCTCGGTGAGCCCGCCGAGCTCGCGCAGGAACGCGCCGACGGCGCGGCCCAGTTCGAGGGGGCGGCCCAGCTGGTCGCCCTTCCAGAACGGCAGCCGGCCGGGCACCCCCGGAGCCGGGGTGACCAGGACCCGGTCGCGGGTGATGTCCTCGATCCGCCAGGAGGTCGTGCCCAGGGTGAAGACGTCGCCCACGCGGGACTCGTAGACCATCTCCTCGTCGAGCTCGCCGACCCGGCCGCCGCCCTTCTTCGGATCGGCGCCCGCCAGGAAGACGCCGAACAGCCCGCGGTCGGGAATGGTGCCGCCCGAGGTCACCGCCAGGCGCTGCGCGCCGGGCCGGCCCGTGACCGTCCCGGCGACCCGGTCCCACACCACCCGGGGTCTGAGCTCCGCGAACGCGTCCGACGGGTAGCGGCCCGCCAGCATGTCCAGCACCGAGGTGAACGCCGACTCCGGCAGCGCCGCGAAGGGCGCCGCCCGCCGCACCAGCGCCAGCAGGTCGTCCAGCTGCCAGGTGTCCATCGCGGTCATCGCGACCAGCTGCTGGGCGAGTACGTCGAGCGGGTTGGACGGGATCCGCAGGGACTCGATCGCCCCCGTCCGCATCCGCTCCGTGACCACGGCCGCCTGGACCAGGTCCCCCCGGTACTTGGGGAAGACCACCCCGGTGGAGACCGCCCCCACCTGGTGGCCGGCCCGGCCCACGCGCTGGAGCCCCGAGGCCACCGACGGCGGCGACTCCACCTGCACCACCAGGTCCACGGCGCCCATGTCGATGCCCAGCTCCAGGCTCGACGTCGCGACCACGGCGGGCAGCCGGCCCGCCTTGAGGTCCTCCTCCACCAGCGCCCGCTGCTCCTTGGACACCGAGCCGTGGTGCGCGCGCGCCAGCAGCGGCGGGGCGCCCCGCGCGGCGCCCGCCTGGGCCATGATCTCGGCCGGGGGCGGCGCGCCCTCGCCGAGCGGCTCGCCGGTGGCGCGCTCGTAGGCGATCTCGTTGAGCCGGTTGCACAACCGCTCCGCGAGACGGCGGGAGTTGGCGAACACGATCGTGGAACGGTGGGCCTGCACCAGATCCGCGATCCGCTCCTCCACATGGGGCCAGATCGACGGCTTGTCCCCGCCCTCGCGGCCCTCGGTGGCGGGGGAGCCGCCCAGCTCGCCCATGTCCTCCACCGGAACGACCACCGACAGGTCGAACTCCTTGGCCGACGGCGGCTGCACGATCTCCACCCGGCCGCGCGGGGCCAGGTAGCGGGCCACCTCCTCCACCGGGCGGACCGTCGCCGACAGCCCGATCCGGCGGGCCGGGCGCGGCAGCAGCTCGTCCAGCCGCTCCAGGGAGAGCGCCAGATGGGCGCCGCGCTTGGTCCCGGCGACCGCGTGCACCTCGTCCAGGATCACCGTCTCGACCCCCGACAGGGCCTCGCGGGCCGCCGAGGTCAGCATCAGGAACAGCGACTCCGGAGTGGTGATCAGGATGTCGGGCGGGCGCAGCGCCAGCGCCCGGCGCTCGGCGGCCGGGGTGTCGCCGGAGCGGATCCCGACCCGGACGTCCGGCTCGGGCAGGCCCAGCCGGGCCGACTCCTGCCGGATGCCCGTCAGCGGGCTGCGCAGATTGCGCTCCACGTCCACCGCGAGGGCCTTCAGCGGAGACACGTACAGCACCCGGCAGCGCTTCTTCGGCTCGGCCGGCGCCGGCTGCGAGGCCAGCCGGTCCAGGGCCGCGAGGAAGGCGGCGAGCGTCTTGCCGGAACCGGTCGGCGCCACCACGAGCACGTCGGCCCCCTCCCCGATGGCCCGCCAGGCGCCCTCCTGCGCGGAGGTGGGCGTACGGAAGGCCCCCGTGAACCACGAGCGGGTCGCGGGGGAGAACGAGTCGAGCGCAGCGCCTGCCATGCCCCCATCGTGCACCCGGCCACTGACAACCGGCCGGACCTGGGCGAACGCCCGGCGGCGCGGGGGCGCAGAATGAGGGGATGGGGAAGGACGACACGGGCCGCGAGTGGGCCCGGCACTGGCGCTACCCGCACCTGCCCAGGCTGGACCTGCTGCGCGCCCACTACGTACGCCACACCTTCCCCCGCCACGCCCACGACGGCTACGTCATCGCGGCCGTCACCGGCGGCATCGAGGAGATCGGCATGCCCGGCGGCACCCTGCGGGCCGGGCCGGGCAGCGTGGTGCTGATCAACCCCGAGGTGCCGCACACCGCGCGGGCCGGGGAGCCCGGGGGCTGGGCGTACTCCACGCTCTACCCCTCCCGGGAGCTGATCACCGAGGTCGCCGCCGAGCTCGGCACCCTGCGCGGCACCCCCGGCTTCACCGCCGAGATGGTGCTCGACGCACGGGGCGCGAAGCTGATCACCGAGGTGCACCGGGCCGCCGAGGCGGGGAACGCGCTGGCCGCCGACACCCTGCTGCGCGCCGTCGTGGCCCGGATGCTCGGCCGGCACGCCGCGCCGCTGCCCGCCCGCGCGGTGTCCCGCGCGGGCGCCTCCGACGCGGAGCGGGCACGGGCCGTCCTGGAGGAGCGGATGGCCGGGCCGCCGTCCCTGGAACAGCTCGCGGCGGAGCTGGGGACCAGCCCGTTCGCCCTGCTGCGGGCCTTCCGCGAGCGGTACGGGATGCCGCCCCACACCTGGCTGACGGACGCGCGGGTCCGCCGCGCCCGCAGGCTGCTCGACGCGGGCGGCGCGCCGGCCGAGGTGGCCGTCACCGTCGGCTTCACCGACCAGCCGCACCTGAACCGGCACTTCACACGCATCGTCGGCGTCCCCCCGGGCGCCTACCGGCGGGGGCGCACGGCGTAGGCCCGCCGGCGCGCAAGAACGTACAAGACCCGGCCGGCCGTTCCCGCCTACCTTCGCCGGGTGGGAACAGAACAGATGGTCGTACAAGAAGCCCCCGACGGCGTCGGCGGGCGGACGAGGGCCGCGGTCGTGCGGGACGCCCTCGGCGTCGGGGTCGCCGTCGGGCTCTCCGGGTTCGCGTTCGGGGTGACGGCCGCCGGGGCCGGGATCAGCGTGCTCCAGGCCTGCGTGCTGAGCCTGCTCGTCTTCACGGGCGCCTCCCAGTTCGCCCTGGTCGGAGCGCTCGCCGCCGGCGGCAACCCGTTCACCGCCGCCGCCGGTGCCTTCTTCCTCGGCACCCGCAACGCCTTCTACGGCCTGCGGCTCTCCCAGCTGCTCGCCCTCCCGAAGTCCGTCCGGCCCCTCGCCGCGCACTGGGTCATCGACGAGACCACAGCCGTGGCCCTCGCCCAGCCCGACCGCAGGTCGGCCCGGCTCGGGTTCACCGTCACCGGGCTCAGCCTGTACCTGCTGTGGAACCTCACCACCCTGCTCGGCGCGCTCGGCGCCGAGGCCATCGGCGACACCGCCGCCTGGGGGCTGGACGCCGCCGGGCCCGCCGTCTTCCTCGCCCTCCTCGCACCCATGCTGAAGGGCACCACCGAGCGGGCCGTCGCCGGGCTCGCGCTCGTCCTCGGGCTGGGCTTCCTGCCCGTCCTGCCCGCCGGGGTGCCCGTACTGATCGCCGCGCTGGCCGCACCCGCCGTGCTGTGGCTGAAGGGACGCCGCTCGTGAACGTCTGGATCGCCATCGGGCTCACCGTCGCCGGATGCTACGCCGTCAAGCTCGCCGGACTGCTCGTGCCCGCCGGGGCCCTGGAGCGCCCGGCGGTGCGCAGGCTCTCCGCCCTGCTGCCGGTCGCGCTGCTCGCCGCGCTCACCGCCCAGCAGACCTTCAGCACCGGCCACGAGCTGGTCCTCGACGCCCGCGCCGCCGGGCTGGCGGCCGCCGCCGTCGCGCTGCTGCTGCGCGCCCCGTTCCTCGTGGTGGTCGGGGCGGCCGTGGTGGTCACCGCCGGCGTGCGGGCCCTCGCCGGCTAGGCCGCTAGGCCAGGGGCCGCCCGTACGCCCTCAGGGTCAGCAGGGCCTCGACGGTGGCGATCGGGCGCCGCTCCAGGGTGCTGCCCGGCGCCCAGGCCCGGCGGCGCACCGGCCAGCCCCCGTCCGGCTGCTGCTCCGCCGCGAGGAAGTCCAGCGAGCGGCCCACCTCCTCGTCGGTGAACCAGCCCCGGGCCAGCGACTCCGGCCGCCGCGCGTAGTCGTGCGGGAACAGCCGCTCGCCCGGTGCGTAGCCGGGGGAGATCGGGTACTCCTCGCGCCGGGCCGGGTCGAGCACCGCCAGGCGCCGCTCGCGCACCAGCCGGCCCAGCCGGTCCGCGGCCGCCGCCGCCCGGGCCCGGTCGGGGACCCCGTCGAGGAAGGCCACCGCGCCCTGGACCTCGTACGGATGCGCGTGGCGCAGGGTCTCGACCCGCTCCCAGCAGAACTCCGTGGCCCGGAACAGCCAGGCGTCCCAGATCCGGTTGCGGTGCAGCACCCCGACGACGGGGCCCGTGGTCACCAGCTCGCCCGGCGGGTCGTCGCACACCGGGTGCCAGGGCGCGGCGGGATGGCCGCGCGGGGCCGGGACGGCCAGCGGGAGCGCGCCCTCCGGGGTGGAGATCCGGGTCAGGTGGCGGCAGAGCCGCTGGATGCGCTGCCCGGCGCAGCGGCCGAGGCCGTCGAGGATCCGCAGGGCGTGCGCGGTGTGCAGGGGCTGGCTCAGCGGGCCGCGCAGATCGGGGTCGAGGGCGTGGCCGTAGCCGCCGTCGGCGCCCAGGTAGGAGCCGAGGGCGGTGTCGACGGCGTCGGCGTCCCCGCCGAGGAAGTGGTACGCGAACCGGTGCTGCTCCAGCACCCGGGCCGTGAGCCAGATGAACTGCTCGGCGCGGGCCAGCGGGGCCGGGGCGGCCGCGGGGGCCGGCGCGGGCGCTTCGTCTCCAGGCATGCGAGCCACCGTAGGGCGCGCGGAGGGCGGCGGTGGGCGGCAACGGGAAGGGTGCACTCTCCGGGGCGGGATACTGGGGTCATGCGGTTGACGATTTTCTGGGAGCGGATGGCCGAGCACTTCGGCGCGGCCTACGCGGACTCCTTCGCGCGGGACCACGTCATGTCCGAGCTCGGCGGGCGCACGGTGCACCAGGCGCTGGAGGCGGGCTGGGAGACGAAGGACGTGTGGCGCGCGGTGTGCACGGCGATGGACGTGCCCGCCTCGCTGCGCTGAGGCCCTGCCGCGCACCGGGCGGCCCGGGCGGCTTCGTGGTTCGCGCGGCCCGTGGGACAGACTGGTCGGCGTGGCAGTGACAGACGAGACGACCGACCGGCCCGGGGACCCGCAGGACCCCCCGTTCCCGGGACGGCCCGCGGCAGCGGACCCTCCGGCCCCGGCGGAGCCCCCCGCCCCGGCGCGGGGCGGGCGGGCCGGGCCCGGGATCCCTTCCCCCGGTACCGCCCCGGCAGGGCCCGCGGACGGCGGGCCGGAGGCGCCCGCGCCCCACGGAGCCCCGGCCCGGGCGGACGCGCGGATGCCGCGCTGGCTGCCCCGCGCGGTGATCCTCGTACTGGCGCTCGTCGCCTGCTTCCAGCTCGGCAGCTGGGCCTTCCACCAGCTGATCGGGCTGCTCGTCAACATCCTGATCGCGTTCTTCCTGGCACTGGCGATCGAACCCGCGGTGGCCAGGATGGCGGCCCGTGGCATGCGCCGCGGGCTCGCCACCTTCCTGGTGTTCCTGGGCGTGTTCGTCGCGACCGCCGGCTTCCTCGCCCTGCTCGGCTCGATGCTCGCCGGGCAGATCGTCGACATGGTGGAGGGCTTCCCCCACTACCTCGACATGGTGATCGACTGGATCAACCGGACCCTGCACACCGAGCTGTCCCGGCTGGAGATCCAGGACAGCCTGGTGCACTCCGACTGGCTCCAGAAGTACGTGCAGAACAGCGCCAGCGGGGTGCTCGACGTGTCCGCCACCGTGCTCGGCGGGCTCTTCCGGCTGCTGACGGTCGGCCTGTTCTCCTTCTACTTCGCCGCCGACGGGCCGAGGCTGCGGCGCGCGCTGTGCTCGGTACTGCCGCCCGCGAAGCAGTCGGAGGTGCTGCGGGCCTGGGAGATCGCCGTGGCGAAGACCGGCGGGTACCTCTACTCGCGCGGGCTGATGGCGCTGGTCTCCGGTATCGCGCACTACGTGGTCCTGGCGGTCCTCGGGGTGCCGTACGCGCCCGCGCTCGCGGTGTGGGTGGGGCTGGTCTCCCAGTTCATCCCCACCATCGGCACCTACCTGGCGGGCGCGCTGCCGACGCTGATCGCCTTCACCGTCGATCCCTGGTACGCGGTGTACGTGCTGGGGTTCGTGGTGGTCTACCAGCAGTTCGAGAACTACGTCCTCCAGCCGAAGCTGACCGCCAGGACGGTGGACATCCACCCGGCGGTGGCCTTCGGCTCGGTCATCGCGGGGACCGCCCTGCTGGGCGCGGTCGGGGCGCTCATCGCGATCCCGGCCGTGGCCACGCTGCAGGCCTTCCTCGGCGCCTACGTGAAGCGGTACGAGGTGGCGGGCGAGGCCGGCGGCGCCGGCGGGGCCGCCGCCGCCGGCGGGGAGCCTACTGCTGCCCGTCCGCGCCGAGTACGGCTGCCAGGGCTTCGGTGACGGCCGCCTCGGCGGTGGCCTTGTCCAGGCCGAGTCCGCTGAGGGTGCCCTCGCCGTTCTCCAGTTCCAGCAGGGCGAGCAGGATGTGCTCGGTGCCCACGTAGCCGTGGCCCAGGCGCAGGGCCTCGCGGAAGGTGAGCTCCAGGACCTTCTTGGCGTTGGCGTCGAAGGGCACGAGGGCGGGCATCTCCGCCGCCGCCGGGGGCAGCGTGGCCGTCGCGGCGGCCCGCAGGGCGTCCGCCGAGACGCCCCGGGCGCCGAGGACGAGTCCGGCGAGGCCCTCGGGCTCGGCCAGCAGGCCCAGCACCAGGTGCTCGGTGCGGATCTCCGCGTTGTCGGCGGCGCGGGCCTCGTTCTGCGAGGCGATGACGACGTTGCGGGCGCGGGGGGTGAAGCGGGCGAAGCCGGCTTCGGGGTCGAGGCCGGGGTCGCCCTCCTTGTCGGCCTTGGGGACGAAGCGCTTCTGGGCGGCCTGGCGGGTGACGCCCATGCTGCGGCCGATGTCGGTCCAGGAGGCGCCGGAGCGGCGGGCCTGGTCGACGAAGTGGCCGATGAGGTGGTCCGCCACGTCACCGAGGTGCTCGGCCGCGACGACGGCGCCGCTGAGCTGTTCCAGGGTGTCGACGTGGGACTTCTTGATGGCCTCGATCAGGTCGTCGAGGCGGACGGGGTTGGCGATGCGGACGGGTTCCACGGAAGGGTTCGTCATAGGTGCAACCCTAGGTTGACACCCGAGGGGTGTCAACCATGGGTTGTCACTCATGGGGTGGAGGGGTTGGGGACGCGCCCCCTCCGCCCCGTTCCGCGGGCGGCCGTCAGGCGACCGGCTGGCCCTGGCCCGCCAGCAGGCCGAGCAGCTGGTCCATCTCGCCCCGCCAGATGCGGTGCACGTTCATGCGGGTCGGGCTCGCCTGGCCGGGGAGCTGCATGCGGAACGAGCTCCAGATGGCGTTGCGCTTGACCTCGGTGATGGTGCCGACGGCCTGGTGGGGCGGTATCGCGAAGACGATCTCCTGCGGGCGGTTGCTCATCCGGCTGGCCCGGTGGAGCACCACGGCCTGCTCGGTCACGGTGATGAAGTAGTAGCTGAGGAACGCCTGGCCGATGAGGCCGAGCATGCTCATCAGCCAGACGCTCGGGCCGGCGATGGCCTGGATGGTGACGAGGGGGCGGTCGGCGGGGTTGGCCTGGGCGAGGGCTTCTGCCACCTGCTGCTGGATCGTGGCCTTCTTGACGGCCATGGGTCCTCCTGAGCGGAATCTCACGGCCCCCGTCGTCGGGGGCACCGCAGAGTACCGGCCGTAAAACGGCTGTTTCGCGCCAGCCCGGGGGCGTGGGCCATGCGCCCTGGAATGGGCCGCCCCGTCCGCCTCGCGGGGTGTTGGAGGGGTTAATTCCGTTTACTGCCGCGGGCTTTCGGCCGCCTCGTTCCCCAACTCCCCACGCCCTATTGTGCGTTGATCCCGCTGGGCGAAGAATGCAGTGCACATGTCAACCGAAGGATCTTCGGTCGCATTCGTCACCAGAGGGGAACCCCCACATGAACAAGCCTCTCGCCGGCGCCGTGTTGTCCCTGCTCCTGACCGGAGCGGCGGCCACGCCGGCCGTGGCCCAGGCCCCGGCGCCCCGGCAGGCCGCCGCGGTCACCTACGCGGGCACGGTCGCGCTCAGCAACTGCTCCGGCTCCGTCGTACGCACGCCCGGCTCGCAGCCGGACGACCCCGCGCTCGTCCTCTCCAACGGCCACTGCCTGGAGACCGGCTTCCCTGCGGCCGGCGAGGTCCTCGTCAACCGCGCGTCCAGCCGGAGCTTCTCCCTGCTCAACGCCTCGGGCTCCAAGGTCGCGACCCTGCGCGCGAGCAAGATCGCGTACGGGACGATGACGGACACGGACGTCTCGCTCTACCAGCTGACCAAGACGTACGCGCAGATCCAGAGCCAGTACGGCATCGCCGCGCTCACCCTCAACGACACCCACCCGGTCCAGGGCTCGTCGATCAAGGTGGTCTCCGGCTACTGGAAGCGCACCTACAGCTGCAGCGTCGACGGGTTCGCCTACCGCCTCAAGGAGGGGGAGTGGACCTGGAAGGACTCGGTCCGCTACACCTCCTCCTGCAACACCATCGGCGGCACCTCCGGCTCGCCGGTGATCGACACGACGACCGGCAGGGTCGTCGCCGTCAACAACACCGGCAACGAGGACGGCCAGCGCTGCACGGACAACAACCCGTGCGAGGTGGACCAGGCCGGCAACGTCACGGTGCGCCAGGGCATCAACTACGCCCAGGAGACCTACGTCCTCGTCCCGTGCATCGGCCCCGGCAGCCAGATCGACCTGAACCGCCCCGGCTGCACCCTGCCCAAGCCGTAGCGCCACCGCCCCGGCGGGACCCCCGCGGCCCCGTCGCCACCGGCCCCCGGTGCGCGGCGGGGCCGCTGCGCGTCCCCGCGGCCGGGGATCCGGCCGGGAAGTGTGAGGTGCACCACGGGGCGGTGCCGGGCGGCCGGTCCCCTCGTTGGTCCCCGGGGAGGTCGCGGCCGGGGGCGGTGGGAAGCGTTCCGCCTTTGGCGGGAAGGGGTTGCCGGGGGCGGCGCGGTCGGCTTGACAGGGAAATCGAACATCCATTCTGATGAGTTATCCACAGCCGAAACGGGCGTGGAAGCGCATTGTCAGTGGCAGGCGTTAGCGTCAATGGCGTGAAGCGATCGACTCAAGCAAACCGGGTGGAACCCATGGCAGGCACCGACCGCGAGAAGGCTCTCGACGCCGCGCTCGCACAGATTGAACGGCAATTCGGCAAGGGTGCGGTCATGCGCCTCGGCGACAAGCCGAACGACCCCATCGAGGTCATCCCCACCGGGTCGACCGCCCTGGACATCGCCCTCGGCGTCGGCGGGCTGCCCCGCGGCCGCGTGGTCGAGATCTACGGCCCGGAGTCCTCCGGTAAGACGACCCTGACGCTGCACGCCGTGGCCAACGCGCAGAAGGCCGGCGGCACGGTCGCCTTCGTGGACGCGGAGCACGCGCTCGACCCCGAGTACGCCCGCGCGCTCGGCGTCGACACCGACAACCTCATCCTGTCCCAGCCGGACACGGGTGAGCAGGCCCTCGAGATCGTCGACATGCTGGTCCGCTCCGGCGCCCTCGACCTGATCGTCATCGACTCCGTGGCGGCCCTCGTGCCGAAGGCGGAGATCGAGGGCGAGATGGGCGACTCGCACGTCGGTCTCCAGGCCCGCCTGATGAGCCAGGCGCTCCGCAAGATCACGGGTGCGCTCAACCAGTCCAAGACCACCGCGATCTTCATCAACCAGCTCCGCGAGAAGATCGGCGTGATGTTCGGCTCGCCGGAGACCACGACCGGTGGCCGCGCGCTGAAGTTCTACGCCTCCGTGCGCATCGACATCCGTCGCATCGAGACGCTGAAGGACGGCACGGAGGCGGTCGGCAACCGCACCCGCTGCAAGGTCGTGAAGAACAAGGTCGCGCCCCCCTTCAAGCAGGCCGAGTTCGACATCCTCTACGGCCAGGGCATCAGCCGCGAGGGCGGCCTGATCGACATGGGCGTGGAGCACGGCTTCATCCGCAAGGCCGGCGCCTGGTACACGTACGAGGGCGACCAGCTCGGCCAGGGCAAGGAGAACGCCCGCAACTTCCTGAAGGACAACCCCGACCTCGCCAACGAGATCGAGCGGAAGATCAAGGAGAAGCTGGGCGTCGGCGTGCGCAAGGACGCCGAGGGCGACGACGCGGCCGCGGCCGCCGCGCCGGCCGACGCTTCCGTGCCCGCCCCGGCGTCGAAGGCCAAGCCGGCGGCCAAGGCCGCCGTGGCCAAGAGCTGACCGTGCGCGAGGAGCAGGAGAGGGGCGGCAGAGCGAGGGGCGGCCGTGAGGGCCGCCAGGAGCTGCCGCCCCAGAGTCCCGAGGAGCAGGCGCGGGCGATCTGTCTGCGCCTGCTCACCGGGATGCCGCGCACCCGGCGGCAGCTCGCGGACGCCCTGGCGAAGCGGGGCATCCCCGAGGAGGTCTCCGAGACGGTCCTCTCCCGCTACGAGGAAGTGGGCTTGATCGACGACGCCGCCTTCGCCGGGGCCTGGGTCGAGTCCCGGCACCGCGGCCGGGGCCTGGCCCGGCGGGCGCTCGCGCAGGAGCTGCGGACCAAGGGGGTGCACACCACCCTCGTCCAGGAGGCGCTGGAACAGCTGGACTCCGAGCAGGAGGAGCAGACCGCCCGCGAGCTCGTGGAGCGCAAGCTCCGCTCGACCCGGGGGCTGGAGCGCGACAAGCGGATCCGACGCCTGGCCGGGATGCTCGCGCGCAAGGGGTACCCGGAGGGCATGGCCCTGCGGGTGGTGCGCCGCGCCCTGGAGGCGGAGGGCGAGGACGCCGACGACCTGGGCTACCCCGGCGACTGAAACCCGCCCGGGGGACGGGCGGTGCGGCGGGGGTGGGGGTAGCCCCCCGCCGGGGACGCCGGGGCACTCCAGTGCCGGCGGGGGCGCCCGCCGACAGAGTGGAACGCATGATGCTGCGTTACGCCCTTCGGACCGTCCGGCACCGCACAGCCGGCTTCCTCGGAGCCTTCGTCGCCCTGCTGTGCGCGGCGGCCCTGATCACCGCCTGCGGCACCCTCCTGGAGACCGGGCTCCGCGGGAGGATCGCCACCGAGCGCTACGCGGGCACCCCGGTGCTCGTCTCCGCCGACCAGAACGTCCACGAGACCACGGTCACGGAGAAGAAGGGCACGACCAAGACCAAGCACAAGGCCAAGCCCGTCGCCGAACGAGCCTGGCTGCCGGCCTCCGCCGTGGACACCGTCCGCTCCGTCCCCGGCGTCGAACGTGCCGTCCCCGAACTCACCTTCCAGGCCGTCCCGCTGGTCGGGGCCGCAGGCCCGCCGAAACCCTCGTACGGGCACGCCTGGACCTCTGCCGAGCTCGCGCCCTTCACCCTGGCCACGGGCCGCGCCCCCGGGAGCGCGGACGAGGTCGTCATCGACCGCGACCTGGCCTCCCGTGCGGGTCTCGCGCCCGGAGCCCGGCTCACCGTGCAGGCCACCGGCGACCCGAAGACCTACACCGTCAGCGGTGTGGCGCACACCGCCCACGGCGGCCCCGGCCACCAGAGCGCCCTCTTCTTCACCGACGCCGAGGCCCAGCGGCTCGCCGCCCGCGCCGGCCGGGTCTCGGCCATCGGCGTACTGCCCCGGGCCGGGACGGACCCCGGCGAACTGGCCGCCCGGGTCGCACGGGCCCTCGCGCCCACCACCGCGCAGGTCTCCACCGGCGACGGGCGCGGCCCGGTCGAGTTCCTCGACGCCGCCGGCGCCCGGATCGGCCTGGTCTCCCTGGGCGGGGCGATGGCCGGCACCTCCCTCCTCGTCGCGGTCCTCGTGGTCGCCGGAACCTTCTCCCTGTCCGTCCGGCAGCGCCACCGCGAACTCGCCCTGCTGCGGGCCGTCGCCGCCACCCCGCGGCAGCTGCGGGGGATGCTGGGTCGCGAGGCGCTGCTCGTCGGCCTGGCCGCCGGAGTCGCCGGCGCCCTCGCGGGGCTGCCGCTGGCCGCCTGGCTGTACGGCCGGTTCGTCGCGAGCGGGGCCGTCCCGGCCACCCTGGAGCGCACCGCCGGGATCTTCCCGATGATCGCGGCCGTCGGCGCGAGCCTGCTCGGAGCCTGGGCCGCGGCCCGGATCACCGGCCGGCGGATCACCCGGATCCGCCCCGCCGAGGCCCTGGCCGAAGCCGCCGTCGAGCGGCCCCGCCCCGCCCGGACCCGTATCGCGGCGGGGCTGCTCCTGCTGGCCGGCGGGGCCGTACTGGTCGTCGTGCTCGGCTCCCTGCGCACCGAACCGGCGTCGACGCCGGTGACCTTCCTGGCCGTGGTGGTGCTGGCCGGTGCCGTCTCGCTGCTCGGTCCGCTGCTGGTGCGCGGCGCGGCCGCGCTGCTCGCCGGACCCCTGGCGCTGACGGGCCCGGGCGGCCGGCTGGCCACCGCCAACCTGCGCGGCAACGCCACCCGCATGGCCTCCGCCGTCACCCCCCTCACCCTGCTGATCGGGATGACCTGCACCGTGCTCTTCGCCACCCCGACCCTCGGCCACGCGGCCCGGGCGCAGGCCCGCGAGGGCGTGCGGGCCGCGTGGGTGCTCGGCGGGCGGGGACCGGGAGTGAGTCCGGAGGCGGCCGAACGCGTCCGCCGTACGCCCGGGGTCACGGCCGTGACCGAGGTCGTGCGCACCTCGGTACGGGTCGGCCTGACGAAGTACGCGGCGCAGGGCGTGACCCCGGCCGGACTCGCCCGCACCTGGGACCCGGGGGTCACCGGAGGCAGCCTGGAGGGCTTCGGCGAGGACCGGGCGGCGGTCAGCGAACTCGCCGCCGCACAGCTGGGGCTGAAGCCGGGCAGCCCGCTGCGGCTGACCCTCGGGGACGGGACGCCGGTGACGCTGACCGTCTTCGCCGTGTATGCGCGGGGGCTCGGCTTCGGTGACGTGACCCTGCCGCACGCACTCGTCGCCGCGCACGTGGACGACCCGCTGGCGAGCAGCGTGCTGGTGGCGGCGGAGCCGGGCGTCGGCCGGGAGCGGCTGGCCGCCGCCGCGGGCGTGCCGGTGCTGTCGGCGGCCCAGGCCGACGCGGCCCGGGCGCGGCGGGCGTCGGCTGGGGCGGAGGCCAACCTGCTGGCGATGGGCCTGGTCCTGGCCTTCACCGCGATCGCGGTGGTCAACACCCTGGCGATGTCCACGGCCGAGCGGTTCCGGGAGTTCGCTCTGCTCAGGCTGGCGGGGGCGCAGCGCCGGCAGGTGCTGCGGATGCTGCGCGCCGAGGCGGTGGGGGTGCTGCTGATGGGGGTGGTGCTGGGGTCGGGGATCGCGGCGGCGGTGCTGACGGCCTTCAGCGTCGGGATGACGGGGTCGGCCGCGCCGGCGGTCCTCCCGGCGGTGTGGGCGGGGGTGGTCGGCGCGGCCGCGCTCCTGGCCCTCCCGGCCGTCGCCCTCCCCGGCCGGCTGGCCCTCCGCCTCCGCCCGGTGGACGCGGCGACGTCGTCCTGACCCGGGAGAGGGCGGCGGTGCGGCTGCCGCTACGCGGAGCCGTCTCCCCGCCCCGCCCTTTTTCCGTTCCTCCCCCAGCCACCGCTGGGAGGTGCCCCCAGGGGCTCCGCCCCGGACCCAGGACGTGCGCTTCGCGCCCGTGCGCTCAACCGCACGGGCTGGAATGGCCGCGCGGCGGCGCCGTCCAGCCCCGCCGGCGTTCGAGGCGCGGGGTCAGGGGCGGAGCCCCTGGGAACGGTGGACGGGCGGGTGGGGGACCCCGCCCCGCGCAGCGGCCCGGCACCTCCAGCCTGCGGCCGGACCTCAGCCGGGCCCGCGCGGGCGGCGCGTCAGGAAGCGGTGGTCGTCGGGAGGCCCGCGGCGCGCCAGGCCTGGAAGCCGCCGGTGAGGTCCGTCGCCCGGCGCAGCCCCAGCGCGTGGAGCGACGCCGCCGCCAGCGAGGACGCGTAGCCCTCGTTGCAGATCACCACCACCCGCAGCTCGTGCGAGACGGCCTGCGGGAGGCGGTGCGAGCCCAGTGGGTCCAGCCGCCACTCCAGCTCGTTGCGCTCCACCACGACGGCCCCCGGGATCAGCCCGTCCCGCTCGCGCAGTGCCTGGTAGCGGATGTCCACGAGCAGGGCGTCCCCCTCCTGCCACGCCTCGTACGCGGACCGGGCGTCGACGCGGGTGTAGGTCGCCCGGATCCGTTCCAGGAGGTCGTCGATGCCGACGGGGGCGCTCACTGCCAGTCCGCCGGGCGTTCGACGTGCTCCAGCGTGAGGACCGGTCCGCTGCGGCTGTAGCGGCGGATCAGCGGGAGCGGCGGGTAGTACGCGTGCACCGAGACCGCGTGCTCGGTGGCGGACTCGTTCAGCACCTCGTGGACGTGGTGCTCGCCGAACGCCCGCCCGGTCACCGCGCCGAGGCTGCGGGTGCGGTCGACGTCCGGGGCCAGCTCCAGGTTCCGCCACCCCTCCGAGGGCAGCCGCACGGCCAGGGAGTGCTCGGTGAGCCGGCCCCGGGCGGTGGCGAAGGCCCCCCGGGACTCGGCGTGGTCGTGCCAGCCGGTGCCGGTGCCCGGCGGCCAGCCGATCAGCCAGGCCTCGCTGCCGCCCGGGCCCTCGAGCCGGATCCAGGTCCGGCCCTCCGGGTCGAGGGGCAGCGAGTCGACGACGGCGGGGTCGGCGGCGGTGCGCAGGGCGAAGGCGAGGAGCTCCGCCGCCGTGGGGGCGGCGGAACGGGCAGGGGCGTGCGTGGACACGGAAGCAGACATCGGGGAGTGACCGTCCTGGGGTTCGCGAAAAGGGCGCGCGGGCCCGGAAGGGCAGCGGGGCGCGCGGGGCAGGGGCGAATCAGCAGGAGGGGCGACACACGCAGCCCGCGTAGCGGAGCAGGTCCATGTGAACCCTCCGCCACAGGCGTACGTCGTTGCCGGTCATGTCGGCGAGTGAACCACGAGTGCCCGAGGGCGGTCAATCGATCACAGGGGCGGGTGTGGCGGGGGCGCCGGCCGGGGCACCCGCCCGGACCGCGTCCGCCGCCGCGTACAGCTCGGCCGGCCGGACCCCCGAGAAGGTCGCGGCGAGGTGCCCGTCGGGCCGTACCAGCAGCACGGTGTGCGCCGGAGCCCCCGGATAGCCGTCCGCCACCAGCAGGTCGGCCGGAACGGGCAGCGCGGTCACGGCCGCCGCGAGCCGGGGCATCAGCCCGGCCCCCATCCAGTGCCGCCTGTCCCACACCCCGGTGCCCGGGGCGACCAGCAGCACCAGCAGCCTGCCCCGCCCCAGCAGGTCCCGCAGCGGGACGGTGGACCCGTCGGGCGCGGACACGGGCACGTTCGCCACGGGCCCGCCCGGCTCCGTGTCCGTCGGGACCTCGCGCACGGCCACCGGAGGGGCGTAGACCGGCCGGCCGCCCAGCGGGCCCCGGCCCAGGTGCCCGTCGGTCAGCAGGGCCTCGGCGGACCTCCCCGACCCGGGCAGGAGGGTGCGCAGGCTGCCCCCGCCGCGCAGGGCGGACAGGGCCTGGTCGGCGGCGCGCAGCCGGGCGGCGACGGCGGTGCGCCGCTCGCCCTCGTAGCTGTCGAGCAGGGCCTCGGAGGCGCCCTGGTGCCAGTCCAGCGCCAGCTTCCAGGACAGGTTCTCGGCGTCGCGCAGCCCCTCCTCGACGCCCTGGGTGCCCAGCGCCCCCAACAGGTGCGCGGCGTCGCCGGCGAGGAAGGCCCGGCCGTCGCGCCAGCGCCGTGCGAGGCGGTGGTGCAGGGTGTGCACGCCGGTGTCGATGAGGTCGTACGGGGGAGTGCTGCCCCCGCACCAGAGCGCCAGGGTGTCGCGGACGAGGGTGACGAGGGCGTCGGGGGTGACGAGTTCCCCGCGCGCGGGCAGCAGCCAGTCCAGCCGCCAGACCCCGTCGGGCAGCGGCCGGGCGGTGATCTCCTCGGGCCCGGACGGCGGGTTGCGGTGCAGCAGCGCCTCGCCGGGCCAGGGAAGTTCGGCGCGCAGCGCGGCCACGGCGTGCCGTTCCACGGCGGTCCGGCCGGGGAAGCGGATGCCGAGCAGCTTGCGGACGGTGGAGCGGGCTCCGTCGCAGCCGACCAGGTGGCTGCCGCGCCACCAGGTGGTCTCGGAGCCCCGGGTGTGCGCGGTGACCCCGCGGCCGTCCTGTTCGAGGGAGTCCAGCTTGGCGCCGGCCACCAGCTGGACCAGGGGGTGCGCAGCGGCCGCGGCGCGCAGTCCGCGGGTGAGGGCGTGCTGCGGCAGGTGCAGGGGGGCGGGGTGGTCCTCGAAGGTGATCCGCCGGGATTCCTGACGGCGCCTCATGGTGCGCCAGGCGGCGTATCGCGCGCCCTCGTCGCGCAGGGTGGTGCAGCCCAGGCGGTGGACCATGGCCGCGGTGTCGGAGTGCAGCACGACGCTGCGGGCGGGCCGGGGCTCGTCCTTGCCGGGGCCCTCGTCGAGCAGGACGGAGGGCACGCCGTGGCCGGCCAGGGCGAGGGACAGGGAGAGTCCGACGGGGCCCGAGCCGACGACGATCACCGGGTCCATGATGCGGCTCCCGATGTCCGGTATGTGATCACAGAACGTATGCAACCCACTGGAGGTTCCGGCGTCAAGTGACCCCGGTCCGGACAAAGCCGTGTGGTGCGGCGGAGAGTTCCGCCGCACCACACAGGCTACGCATCACGCAGGGCTGACCGGACGTCAGCCCCCCGGGTCAGGCCGCCGCGCCGGCGCCGGTGGCCATGTCGTCGACCTCGGGGACGACGGCCGCGGCGCCGCTGCCCTTCTTCGACTTCCGCAGCCGGCCCTCCAGCCAGGAGGCGAAGGTGGTGAGGGCGAAGTTCAGCGCGATGTAGAGCAGGGCGATCACCACGAGCGTGGCGATGGTGTTGCTGTAGTTCGCCGAGATCTGCCGGTTGGCCGCCAGCAGATCGCCGACGCCGAGCAGCGAACCGCCGAGCGCGGTGTCCTTGAGGATCACCACCAGCTGGCTGACCAGGGCGGGCAGCATGACGGTGACGGCCTGCGGGAGCAGGACGTGGACCATCGTCTGGCCCTTGCGCATGCCGATCGCCTTGGCGGCGTCGGTCTGGCCGCGCGGCAGCGACATGACGCCCGCGCGGACGATCTCGGCGATGACCGCCGAGTTGTACAGGACCAGGCCGATCACCACGGCGTACAGCGGCCGGAAGTCCGAGGACACGGCGGGGACGAACTTCACGATGAACGCCGAGCCGAAGATCATCAGCATCAGCACCGGGATGGCGCGGAAGAACTCGACCACCGTGCCCACCGGTATGCGCACCCAGGCGTGGTCGGAGAGCCGTCCCATGCCCAGCAGGGCGCCCAGCGGAAGCGCGATCACCATGGCGATCACGCCCGCCTTCAGGGTCTCCAGCAGACCGGGGATCAGGAAGGTGGTCCAGATCCGGTCGTCGGTGACGAAAGGGGTCCACTTGTCGGCGTCCAGCTGGTGCTTGTCCGCCATGACGGACAGGATCCACCAGGCGGCGAGCCCGAACAGGACCAGGAAGACGGCCGTGTAGATCCAGTTGCGGGCCTTGGCCTTGGGGCCGGGGACGTCGTACAGAACCGAGCTCATCGCTTCACCGCCACTCGCTTGGCCACCCAGCCCAGCAGCAGACCGGTGGGCAGGGTCAGCAGGCAGAAGCCGAGGGCGAAGATCCCGAAGACGGCGAAGAGCGCGTCCGCCTCGTTCTCGATCATTTCCTTCATCAGCAGGGCCGCTTCGGCCACGCCGATGGCCGCCGCCACCGTGGTGTTCTTGGTGAGGGCGATCAGTACGTTGGCGAGCGGCGCGATCACCGCCCGGAAGGCCTGGGGGAGCACGATCAGGGTGAGTACCTGGAAGAAGCTCAGCCCCAGCGCGCGAGCGGCCTCGGCCTGGCCCACGGGCACCGTGTTGATGCCCGAGCGCAGCGCCTCGCACACGAAGGTGCCGGTGTAGGCGGTCAGCGCGAGGACGGCGAGCCGGAAGCCCGTCTCCTTGGAGGTGTCGCCGCCCAGGTTGATGGTGAGGGTCTGGTAGAGGCCGAGCGAGCTGCCGATGATCAGCAGCGTCAGCGGCGTGTTGCGGACCAGATTCACGTACGCGGTGCCGAAGGCCCGCATCAGCGGGACCGGGCTGACCCGCATCCCGGCCAGGACGGTGCCCCAGACCAGGGAGCCCACCGCCGAGTAGAGGGTGAGCTGAACCGTCACCCAGAAGGCTCCGAGCAGGTCGTACTGCCCGGAATCAAGAAAGTCGAACACGATGCCCTGCGCTCTCCCCAGGATGGCCGGCGAGGTGCGCCGCCGCCCGCGGACGGGCGGGCGGCGGCGCACCTCACCGGGAAATCAGCTGCCTTCGGTGATCTGCGGGGCAGGCTCGTTCTTGTAGTCGGCCGGGCCGAGGTTCTTCTTCACGGCCGCTTCCCAGCTGCCGTCCGAGACCATCTTCCGGAGCGCGGCGTTGATCTTGGTCTGGAGCTCCTTGTCGCCCTTCTTCAGACCGATGCCGTAGTTCTCGTTGCTCATCTTCAGACCGACGAGCTTGAACTTGCCCTTGTTCTTCTCCTGCGCGGCGTAGCCGGCGAGGATCGAGTCGTCCGTGGTCAGCGCGTCGACGGCCTTGTTCTCCAGACCGGTCAGGCACTCGGAGTAGCCCGGGAACTCCTGGAGGTCGGCGTCCTTGGCCAGGTCCTTCTTGATGTTCTGCGCCGAGGTGGAGCCCGTGACGGAGCAGAGCTTCTTCTTGTTGAGGTCCTCGACCTTGGTGATGCTGCTGTCGTCGGCGCGGACCAGCAGGTCCTGGTGGGCCAGGAAGTACGGGCCCGCGAAGTCGACCTTCGCCTTGCGCTTGTCGTTGATCGAGTAGGTCGCGGCGATGAACTTCACGTCGCCGTTGGAGATCAGGTTCTCGCGCTCGGCGCTGACGGCCTGCTTCCACTCGATCTGGTCCGGCTGGTAGCCGAGCTCCTTGGCGATGTACGTGGCGACGTCGACGTCGAAGCCCTCGTACTTGCCGTCGGGGGTCTTCAGGCCCAGGCCCGGCTGGTCGAACTTGATGCCGATGACGATCTTGTTCGACTTGGCGCCGCCGGAGGCGCCCGCGTCGCCCGCGCCGTCCTTCGAGCCGCTGCCGCCGCCACAGGCGGTCGCCGTCAGCGCGAGAACGACGGCCGTGGCCACTGCCGCGCCGGCCTTGAGAACCTTCATGGTGAACTTCCCTCGGGTGAGACGTTGTTGAACGACGAGCTGGACACGTCGTGTGCGACGGCGGGCGCCGTCGACCGGATCACTACCAGACGCGGGCGTCAGTGGTGCAGGATCTTGGACAGGAAGTCCTTGGCGCGGTCGCTCTTGGGGTTGCTGAAGAACTGCTCGGGGGCGGCCTGTTCGATGATCTTGCCGTCGGCCATGAAGACGACCCGGTTCGCCGCGGAGCGGGCGAAGCCCATCTCGTGCGTGACGACCACCATCGTCATCCCCTCGCGGGCGAGCTGCTGCATGACCTCCAGCACCTCGTTGATCATCTCCGGGTCCAGCGCCGAGGTCGGCTCGTCGAAGAGCATCACCTTCGGGTCCATCGCCAGGGCCCGGGCGATCGCGACGCGCTGCTGCTGGCCGCCGGACAGCTGTGCCGGGTACTTGTCGGCCTGGGAGCCGACGCCGACGCGGTCCAGGAGCGACTTGGCCTTCTCCATCGCCGCTGCCTGGTCCGTCTTGCGGACCTTGAGCTGTCCCAGCATCACGTTCTGCAGCACGGTCTTGTGCGCGAACAGGTTGAACGACTGGAAGACCATGCCCACATCGGCGCGCAGCCGCGCCAACTCCTTGCCCTCGGAAGGCAGTTCCTTCCCGTCGACCGTGATGGTCCCCGAGTCGATGGTCTCCAGCCGGTTGATGGTCCGGCACAGCGTCGACTTGCCCGATCCCGAAGGACCGATCACCACGACGACCTCGCCGCGGGCGATGCTCAGATCGATGTCCTGAAGCACGTGCAGCGCGCCGAAGTGCTTGTTGACGTTGCTCAGTACGACCAGGCCGTCCGCGGCGCCCGCCGCGTCCTGTGCGTCCTCGGCCACTGATACTCCGCTCATCGGCTTCTTGCTCCGTCCTCCGTCGGTTGGCAGGACAGTAGTGACGCGGCGCGCACAGCGTCATCACATCTGAGGGAGAATTGAGGATAACGATACGGCCTCGCACCGATACGCTCCGTGCGCTGCGACCATCTGTGCACGATGTACGCGTACCGGGTGCATAACGGAAGACCCGCCGGGCCGGAACACCCTTGACGTGGGACTCTTCATCGGCGTGGATGCATGGTGGCCATCTGCGCGCAAACCCGAGAGCGAGAGAAGGAGAGGGGGACGACCATGAGACTGCTGCTCGTCGAGGACGACGACCACGTCGCCGCCGCCCTGTCCGCGATCCTCGCCCGGCACGGCTTCCAGGTCACCCATGCCCGCAACGGCGAGGAGGCCCTCCAGGCCCTGCTGCCCGCCGGGGCCAAGCCCGCGGCCTCCCCGTACGGGGTGATCCTGCTCGACCTCGGCCTGCCCGACCAGGACGGCTACGAGGTCTGCGGCAAGATCCGCAAGCGCACCAGTACGCCCGTCATCATGGTGACCGCCCGCGGCGACGTCCGCTCCCGCATCCACGGCCTGAACATGGGCGCCGACGACTACGTGGTCAAGCCGTACGACACCGGCGAGCTGCTGGCCCGCATCCACGCCGTCGCCCGCCGCACCGGCACCGCCGAGGAACCGGCCGCACCCGGCGAGGCCGCCGGACCGGGCCTGGTCCGGCTCGGCCCGGTCGCCGTCGAGCTGCCCACCCGCCGGGTCACCGTGAACGGCGGCGACGTGCCCCTCACCCGCAAGGAATTCGACCTGCTGGCCCTGCTCGCGCAGCGGCCCGGCGTGGTCTTCCGCCGGGAACAGATCATCAGCGAGGTCTGGCGCACCAGCTGGGAGGGGACGGGCCGCACCCTCGAGGTCCACGTCGCCTCGCTGCGCGCCAAGCTCGGCATGCCCGCGCTGATCGAGACCGTCCGCGGGGTGGGCTACCGGCTCGTCACCCCGGCCGCGCCCTAGCGGGTCCGCCGTGCGCGCCCGTCTGCTCCCGCTCCTCGTCATCCTGATGGCGGGCGTGCTGATCGCCCTCGGCTTCCCGCTCGCCGTCAGCCTGGCCGCCGCCCAGCAGCAGCGGGTGGTGGTCGACCGGATCGACGACAGCGCGCGCTTCGCCGCCCTCGCCCAGTTCGTCATCGACGCCGAGGGCTCCGGCGCGACCGGCGCCGACGAGCGGCGCGACACCCTCCAGCTGGAACTCGCCCGCTACCAGGAGCTCTACGGCATCCGCGTCGGCATCTTCTACCGCGACGACAACGCCATGGTCCGCGCCCCCGGCTGGTGGCAGCTGCCGGACTCCGGCGAGGCCCGCCGGTCCTTCGAGGAGGCCCTGGCCGGACGCCGCAGCCACGACCCCGGACAGGTCTGGCCCTGGCAGGTCAACGGCAAACTCCTCGTCGTCTCCCCGGTCGTCCTCGACGGCGACGTGGTGGCCGTCGTCGCCACCGAATCGCCCACCGACCAGATGCGCGCCCGGATCCTGCACGGCTGGCTGCTGATCGCCGCCGGCCTCGCCGCCGCCATGCTCGCCGCCTTCGGCGCCGCGCTGCGCCTGACCGGCTGGGTGCTCAAGCCCGTCCGGACCCTGGACGCGGCCGCCCACGGCATCGCCACCGGACGCATGAACTCCCGCGTCGCGGCCGCCAGCGGCCCCCCGGAACTCAGACGCCTGGCCCGCTCGTTCAACGAGATGGCCGACAACGTCGAAGAGGTACTGGAGCAGCAGCGGGCGTTCGTCGCGGACGCCTCCCACCAGCTGCGCAACCCGCTCGCCGCGCTGCTCCTGCGGATCGAGCTCCTCGCCCTCGAACTCCCCGAGGGCAACGAGGAGATCGCCTCCGTGCGCACCGAGGGCAAACGCCTCGCCCAGGTCCTCGACGACCTCCTCGACCTGGCCCTGGCCGAGCACGCCTCCGCCGAGATCAGCCTGACCGACATCGGCGCCCTGGCCGCCGAGCGGGTCGCCTCCTGGCGGCCCTACGCCGAGGAGAAGGGCGTACGGCTCACCGAGACGGGCCGCTCCGCCGTCACCGGCTGGGCCGACCCCATCGCCCTGTCCAGCGCGCTCGACGCCGTCATCGACAACGCCCTGAAGTTCACCCCGGCCGGAGAGGAGGTCGAGGTCTCCGTCTCCGCGCAGGGCACCAGCGCCCTCGTCGTCGTCGCCGACCGGGGGCCCGGCCTGACCGAGGAGGAGCTGCTGCGCGTCGGCGACCGCTTCTGGCGCAGCGGCCGCCACCAGAACATCAAGGGCTCGGGGCTGGGCCTGTCGATCTCCCGCGCCCTGCTCGCCACCGGCGGCGGCACCCTCTCCTATGCCAAGAACCCGCCGCACGGGCTGCGCGTGACGGTGGCCGTGCCGCGCACCGACCCGCACGGCGCCTGAGCCCTCACCACGCGAATCCGGCCCGGGCCGGGGCCGACGCCGCGTACGTCTCGTCCACCGCCCGCAGCTCCAGCGCCGCCGCCCGCTCCCGGCCGGCGCGGGCCAGCCGGGGCAGGTACAGGGCGGTCCCGCAGGTGCCGGCCAGGAAGCGGCGGGTGCCGTCCGGCAGGAGGCGGTGCAGTTCGTAGTGCCGGACCGGCCCGGCCGCCCGCAGCCAGGACAGGCGGAGCTCGGCCTCCGCGCCCCGGCCGGCCGAGGCGTCGACCGTGAGGCGGGAGGGCGGGGCCGGGTGCCGGACGGCGGTGGCGTCGCGTACCGACAGGGCTCCGAGCCGCCAGGACACCGGCCCCTTCCCGCGCGCGGTGATCCGTACCGCCAGGGCGAACGCCGTCTCCCCGGCCAGCGCCCCGAGCGGGACCCGGGCGGTCCGCCAGCCCCCGGCGCCGCCCGGCCTGCCGGCCCGCAGCCAGGTGTACGGGACCGGGCCGCCCGCAGCGGCCGGCTCGCGCACGGCGACCCCGAGCTCGACGTCCACCGGGACCGGGCCGGCCGTGTGGACCAGCTCCGCCACGGCGGAACGGGTCAGCGGCAGCCGGGTGGAGTGCAGGCCGACGGCGGCGGGCGCGGTGAGTGCACCCGTCACCAGCAGGCTGGAGCCGCCGCGCCAGGCGTCCGCGAAGTCCAGCCGGACGTCGGGGCGTTCCCCGTCGGTGTCCACCACCCAGCGGCGCCCCGGGAGCCGGTCCTGGAGCCCGAGGTGGCTCCAGGGCTCCTCCGAGGCGACGGCCCCGCCCTCGTACCAGCGCAGCCCGTGACCGGTGTTGAAGGAGCAGGCGAACGGGAGCCCGGTGACGGTGGACCGGTCGGCGACGGCCGTGGCGGGCGCCCGCCAGACGGCATCGGGCGCGGGACGGGACGGGTCCAGGGACTCGCCCGTCCAGAACCGGTCGTCGGCCCGGTGGAAGGCGCCGGGGGAGCGGTCGGCGAGGTGGTTGCGGGTCCACTCGGGCCGGTAGAAGCCGAGGCTGACGACGTGGTCGCGGCCGCGCGGCACGATCGCGTCCCAGCGGACCTCGGAGTCCCAGCCCCGGGACTCCACGTCCACGGCCGCCCACAGCTCGTGGCGGGAGCGGCCCAGCCGCTCGGCCAGGGCCCCCGAGGAGGCCAGCGAGGCGGGCGTCCAGCGGAAGTCCACGAACAGCGAGTCCGCGACCCTGCCCGCCCGGTCCTCGAAGAACTCCTGGTTGAGCTCGTCGAGCGCTCCCCGCCAGCCCACCGCGCCGGTGCTGTTCATGGCGTCGTACCAGGTGATCCGCAGCCCGTGCGGCTCCCCGGCGGCCCGCAGCGCCCGCAGGAACCCCCGCATCCGGGTGGCGAGCGCGCTGTCCCCGCCGTCCGTCTCGGCGTTGACGAACCAGCCGTCGAACCCGTACGTCCGGGCCACCTCGGCCAGTTTCTCCGCGAGCGGGAACCGGCCGTCGGCTTCGGACCGGACCAGGTCCCGGGTCCAGCGCAGGTCGCCGCCGTAGGCGACGGGCGGCAGGAAGACGTTGCCCAGGACGCGGACCCCGTTGCGGTGGGCCGCGTCCACGACGGGCGCGTTCGGGGCGAGGACCAGGCCCTCGCCGGCCGAACCGCCCCAGAAGACCAGCTCGTCGAGGTACGCCCAGTGCGTCGGCGCGTAGGAGTCGGCGGTGGCCTGCCCCTGCGACGGGTTGCGGGAGGTGGGCCCGAAGGAGACGAGCGAGACGATCCGGGCCTGGCCGGCGCGGGCGTCCCGGTGCGCCGGGACCGGAGTGAACCGCGGGGCCAGCGGGACGCTCGCGGTGTTGTGGGCCAGGTCCGGATCCGACTGCGGGGTCCACTCCCTGAGGGAGCGCCAGACGATCCCGGGGCCGGGCGCGCCCTCGGGGAGGGAGTCGGGGAACCAGTAGCAGGCGTACGGGGCCAGGCGGGGCCCGGGCGCGGCCGGGGCCGCGGCCCGGGCGGGGCCGGAGGCGGGCAGCAGGACGGCGGTTCCGGCCCCGGCGCCCAGGGCCAGGACGGTACGCCGGGCGGGCCCCGGGGGGACGGCGGTACGGGGGTCGGCGCCGTCGCCGGTTCCGGACATGCGGGCTCCTCGCGGACGGGGGGAGGGCGGTCGGGTCGCATCAGGCCGTGACGTCGTGCACGTGCAGCACCTCGGTGATCCCGCGCGCGGCCAGCCGGTCCGGGTCGCCGGCCTCCTCCGCCCGCACCACCGCCGGACGCAGCCCCTTCGCCGCCAGCACCGCCCAGGCCTCGAAGAACGCACCGCCCGGGGCGCAGGAGGACCGGGCCCCTCCGGCTTCCAGGGCGAGGGCGGTGGAGCGTACGGCCGGGCGGTGCTCCCGGCCCCGCCAGGCCGCGGCGACCCGGGCGACGGCGGCCCCGGCGGGTTTGGTGCGGCCGTCGTTGGTGAGCAGGCCCAGCCCGTACTCCAGCTCGGGGAAGTCCGCCAGCTCCCGGGACACGTCGTGCGAGCACCACCAGGTCACCCCCCACAGGCCGGGGCAGTCCAGCGCCGCCGCCAGGGTGGCCGCGGCGAACTCCGCCGCGTGCTCGGGCGGGACCAGCGGCGCCGGCGCCCCGACCTCCTGGAGCCACACCGGCCGGTGCGGGTCCTCGGCCCAGGCCTTGGACAGCTCGATCAGGTAGGCGGCGTGCTGTTCGGTGGCCGCCCCCGCACGGCCGTGGCGCTGCGCGGTGCCGTCGAACACCCAGGAGTGGACGGCCGTGGCCGCGCCCAGCCGGGCCGCCTGCGCGGGCGTGAAGGGGTGCCCGTCCCGGTACCAGACGGCGTCGTACTCGGCGTGCAGGTGGAACCGGCCCGGCGCGCCCTCCTCGCAGGCGGCCAGCATCCGCTCCAGCCAGGCCTGCGCCTGGGCGGAGGTGATCCGGTCGGGGTCGGGGTGGGGCGCGTCGGAGAACTGGTTGACCTCGTTGCCGACGGTCATGCCCAGGAAGTTCGGCCGGCCGGCGAGGGCCGCGGCCAGGGTGCGCAGGTACTCCTCCTGCCCGGCCACCACCTCCGGATCGGTGAAGATACCGCGCCGGTGCCAGGTCCCCGTCCAGGCCGGCAGGAAGTCGAAGCTGGAAAGGTGCCCCTGGAGGCCGTCCACGTTCACGTCGAGCCCCCGCTCGGCGGCCGCGTCGGCGAGGGCGACGAGCTGTTCGACGGCGCGCGGCCGGATCAGGGTCCGGTTCGGCTGGAAGAGCGGCCACAACGGGAAGACCCGTACGTGGTCCAGGCCGAGCGCGGCGACCGCGTCGAGGTCGGCCCGCACCTCGTCGAGGTCGAAGTCCAGCCAGTGGTGGAACCAGCCCCGGGAAGGGGTGTAGTTCGCGCCGAAGCGCAGCGGGCGGGGGCGGGCGGCGCGGTCCATGAGGGGTCCCGGAGTTCAGGGGGATTCGCCGGACGCCCACAAACTGCCGGGCCGGTCCGCGGGAAGTCAACAGGGCCCCGGCGGGCCCCGTCCGGATTCCGGCGGGCACGGCACTTGTGCGCTTCAGCCGTTCCCGTGACCGGGAGAGGGGGAGCAACGGTCGCCGGAACCCATGCGGTTCGGTACGGGCGCGCGTACACGCGTCCGCGGGGAAAGAAGGAGAGTGGTTCAGGCCGTGCCGGGGGCGGCCGGTGCCCGCCGCCGGTGCTGACCACCGGGGCCGGATCGCGTACGGTCCGGCCCACGGGGTCCACGTCGACCGCGTCGCCGAGGGATGAGGAAGGCACGGCCATGGCCCGCAGACCCACCATCAAGGACATCGCCCGCCGGGCCGGGGTGTCGGAGAGCGCCGTCTCCTTCGCGCTGAACGGGAAGCCGGGCGTCTCCGAGGGCACCCGCGCCCGGATCCGCCGGGTCGCGGAGGAGCTCGGCTGGCGGCCCAACAGCGCCGCCAGGGCCCTGTCGGGGGCACGCTCGGGCGCCGTCGGGCTGGTCCTGGCCCGTCCTGCGCACACCCTCGGCACCGAGTCCTTCTTCCTGCGGCTCGTGTCCGGCATCCAGGAGGTGCTCTCGGCCGCCGGCACCGCCCTGCTCTTCCAGGTGGTGGAGGACGTCGGGGCCGAATGCGCCGTGTACCGCCGGTGGTGGGCCGAGCGGCGCGTCGACGGGGTCCTCGTCGTCGACCCCCGCACCCGGGACCCGCGCCCGCCGCTGCTGTCCCGGCTGGGCCTTCCGGCGGTCGTGATAGGCGGCGGGGCGGGGACGCCCCCCGATCCGTGGCACCCCGAGGACCCGGCACCGCCCGGCGCCGCCCGGCCCGCGGGGGCGGCCGGCACCGGGGCCGGGGAGGACGCCGCCCGCGGTCTCGCGGCGGTACGGGCGGACGACGCCCGGGCCATGACCGAGGTCCTGGACCACCTCCACGGGCTGGGCCACCGCCGCATCGTGCACGTCGCCGGCCTGCCCGGCCTCGCCCACACCGCCCGCCGGGTCGCCGCGCTGCGCGCCGAGGCACGGCGGCTCGGGCTCCCTCCCGGGCAGGTGCGCTCCGTGCCCACGGACTACTCCG
Source organism: Streptomyces sp. NPDC093801 (assembly GCF_040701585.1). Taxonomy (NCBI): domain Bacteria; kingdom Bacillati; phylum Actinomycetota; class Actinomycetes; order Kitasatosporales; family Streptomycetaceae; genus Streptomyces; species Streptomyces sp. NPDC093801. Next base: position 49,936 of record NZ_JBFBDP010000008.1, read on the forward strand.
ACGCCGAGGGCGCCGCCGCCACCCGCCGGGTCCTCGCCGAGCCGCAGCCGCCCACCGCGCTGGTCTACGACAACGACGTGATGGCGGTGGCGGGCAGCGCGGTCGCCGCCGGACTCGGCATCCCGGTGCCCGGCCGGCTCTCGATCGTCGCCTGGGACGACTCGGCCCTGTGCCGGGTCACCCACCCCCCGCTGACCGCCCTCGTCCGGGACACCGCCGGCTTCGGCCGGCTCGCCGCCGAGGAACTGCTCTCCGTCCTGGCCGGCGCCCCGCCCCGGGTCCGCGAGAGCGAGCTGCCCCGGCTGGAACCCCGCGGCAGTACGGCCCCGCCGCCGACCGCATACTGAAGACCGACCCCTTCCAGGAGTGCTCCCGTGACCACCCCCACCCCAGCCTTCCCCACCCCGCGCCCGGTCGCGGCGGCGTACGGCACAGCCGGCGACACCGGCCCGACCGTGGCGATCGACATCGGGGGAACGAAGATCGCCGGGGCACTGGTCCACCCCGACGGAACGATGACCGCGGCCACCCGGCGCCCGACCCCGCGCGGGACGGACCCGGAGGCGGTGATGGCGGCCGTCGCCGAGGTGATCGCCGACCTGTCCGGTGACCCGCTGTGGGAGCGGGCCGTCCGCTGCGGCATCGGCAGCGCGGGCCCCGTCGACACCTCGCGGGGCACGGTCAGCCCGGTCAACATCGGGGCCTGGCGCGGCTTCCCCGTCCGGGCCCGGGTCGAGGCCGAACTGGCCGCGCGCGGCGCCCGGATCCCGGTGGTCCTGGCCGGAGACGGCGTGGCGATGACGGCGGCGGAGCACTGGCTCGGCGCCGCCCGGGGCTACGCGAACGCCCTGTGCATGGTGGTCTCCACCGGCGTCGGGGGCGGCCTGATCCTCGACAACCAGCTCCACGCAGGCCCCACCGGCAACGCCGGCCACATCGGCCACATCAGCGTCGCGTTCGACGGCGAGCCCTGCGCCTGCGGCGGCCGCGGCTGCGTCGAATCCCTCGCCTCCGGCACCGCCATCGCCCGCTGGGCCCTCGCCCAGGGCTGGACCGGCCCCGACCCGACGGCGGCGGGCGTCGCCGCCTCCGCGGCGGCCGGCGACCCGGTCGCACGGGCCGCCTTCGACCGCGCCGGGCGCGCCCTGGCCGCCGCCATCGCGGCCACCGCCACCCTCGTCGAGACCGAGATCGCGGTGATCGGCGGCGGGGTCGCCGCCAGCGGGGACACCCTCTTCGGACCGGTCCGGCGCCACCTGGCCTCGTACGCCACCCTGTCCTTCGTCGAGGACCTCCGGGTGGTGCCGGCCGCGCTCGGCACCCACGCCGGGCTCATCGGCGCGGCGGCCGCCGCGATGATGCTGGCGCCGGCCGGGGGGCTCCCTACGGCTTGACCGAGCGGTAGTACCGCCGGGCCCCCTCGTGCAGGTCCAGGGGATCGGTGTAGATCGCCGTCCGCAGGTCCACCAGCTGCGCCGCGTGCACCTCGTGCCCGATCCGGTCCCGGCTCAGGATCACCGTCTGCGTGAACTGCTCCGTCAGCCGGGCGTCCGTTCCCTCCTTGGTGACCAGGAGGTTGGGGACGGCCAGCGTGGCCACCGACGAGGTGTTGCGGGCCCGCGCGTACGCGTCCTGCGGCATCACCGCCGCACGGTAGTACCGCGCCGGGCTCCCGCTGGCCTGGAGCTGCTCCACCAGGTCGCCGAGCTGGACGAGCCGGATGTCGAAGCGCTCCGACAGCTCGCGCACCGCGTTGGTCGGCAGCCCGCCCGACCAGAAGAAGGCGTCGATCCGTCCCGCCTCCAGCTCCGCGGGCATGGTGTCGATGCCTATGGCGACGGGGGTGATGTCGTGGACCGGGTCCAGCTTGGCCGCCCGCAGCAGCCGGTCCGAGACCAGCCGCACGCCCGAGCCGTCCTGGCCGACCGCGACCCGCTTGCCCCGCAGGTCGCGGGCCGACTGCACCGGCGACCCGGCGGGGACCACCAGCTGGACGTAGTCGTCGTAGAGCCGCGCGCACCCGCGCAGCTGCTCCGCGCCCGGCTTGCCGTCGGCGCGGTACTTGGCGACGGCGTCCGCCGTCGCGATGGTGAAGTCGGCCTCGCCGGAGGCCACCCGCTGGAGGTTCTGCTGTGACCCCTCACTGGTCTCCAGCCGGACCTTCACCCCGGGCATGTCCTGCGCGAGGGCCTGCTCCAGCAACTGGCCGTAGCGGTGGTAGACGCCGGTGCGGACGCCCGTGCTGAAGGTGAGCCGCCCCGTGAGCGCGGGCTCCCCGAAGGGCCGCACCCACCACAGCAGCACCCCGAGCACGGCCAGCACGGCGGCCAGCCCCACGAGGAGGCGGCGCGGGGTGATGCGGGGTGGTACGAGGGGCATGCCCGCGATCCTCCCACCCACCCCGCCGTCCTGTCACGGCCCGCCCGCCCGGCCCCGGGCGCGACCCCGCCGCGGCGGCCTACCCGCGGGGCCGGGGCACCGGCGGCAGGGCGGACCGGAGCCGGGCCAGCAGGCTGCGGGCCGCCGGGCCGGCCGGGCCGTCCGCGCGCCAGGCCAGGGCCACCCGCCCGCTCAGCTCCGGGCCCGTGATCCGCAGCGCCACCAGCCCCGGACCCGCCTGCGCGTGCGCCCCGTCCGGGACCACCGCCACCCCCAGCCCCCGCGCCGCCAGCCGGGCCAGCACCGCCGGCGCGGCCGCCTCGAAGTCCACCCGGGGCGCGAAACCGGCCTCCGCGCAGGCCCGCTCCAGCACCCCGCGCAGCCCCGTCCCGCGCGGCAGGCAGATCAGCGGCCGCCCGCGCAGCGCGGCCAGCGCGACGCTCCCGTCCACGGCCTCCCGTACGAGGGGGTCGTCGGCCCGTACCGCCGCCACCAGGGGTTCGTCGAGCAGGAGCCGCACGGTGACGCCCGGCGGCGGCTCCCCGGCCAGCCCGACCACCGCCAGGTCCAGCCGCCCGCCCCGCAGCGCGGCCAGCATCCGCTCCGAGGTGTCCTCGGTGAGCGACATCTCCACCTGCGGGTGCGCGTCGTGGAAGTCGCCGAGCAGCGACACCAGGTCGAAGGAGTCCACCGGCGCCCCGGCCGCCCCGGGGATCAGCCCGAGCGCGACCCGGCCCCGCAGCAGCCCGGAGAACTCGTCGGCCGTCCGCCGCACCGCCTCCACCGCGGCCAGCGCCGCCCGCGCGTGGACCAGTACCGCCTCGCCCGCGTCCGTCGGCGTCACCCGCCGCCCCGACCGGTCCAGCAGACGCTGCCCCAGCTCCCGCTCCAGCTGCCCGACCTGCGCGCTCACCCCCGGCTGGGACACGTGCAGGCGCCCCGCGGCCCGGGTGAAGCCCCCCTCCTCCACGACCGCCACGAAGTACCTCAGCTGAGCCAGTTCCATGAGCGGTGATGCTAGATCGCGGGCACGTCCGGCTCCCCGGCCGTGCCCCACGGGGGACGGGGGGCTCTCCGGCACCGCCTACCCTTGTTCCATGACCAGCAGCAGCGACCGGAGCCCGGCAGTGGTGGACCCCAAGGGAACTTACGAGGTGCGCACCTACGGGTGCCAGATGAACGTGCACGACTCCGAGCGACTGTCCGGTCTGCTGGAGGACGCCGGCTACGTACGGGCCCCCGAGGGCTCCGACGGGGACGCCGACGTGGTCGTCTTCAACACCTGCGCGGTGCGCGAGAACGCCGACAACAAGCTCTACGGCAACCTCGGCCGGCTCGCCCCGATGAAGACGAAGCGCCCCGGGATGCAGATCGCCGTCGGCGGCTGCCTCGCCCAGAAGGACCGCGACACCATCGTCAAGAAGGCCCCCTGGGTCGACGTGGTCTTCGGCACGCACAACATCGGCAAGCTGCCCGTCCTCCTGGAGCGCGCCCGCGTCCAGGAGGAGGCGCAGATCGAGATCGCCGAGTCGCTGGAGGCCTTCCCCTCCACCCTGCCGACCCGCCGCGAGTCCGCGTACGCCGCCTGGGTGTCCATCTCCGTCGGCTGCAACAACACCTGCACCTTCTGCATCGTCCCCGCGCTGCGCGGCAAGGAGGAGGACCGCCGCCCCGGCGACATCCTCGCCGAGGTGGAGGCCCTGGTCGCCGAGGGCGTCTCGGAGATCACCCTGCTCGGCCAGAACGTCAACGCCTACGGCTCCGACCTCGGCGACCGCGAGGCCTTCAGCAAGCTGCTGCGCGCCTGCGGGCAGATCGAGGGCCTGGAGCGGGTCCGCTTCACCTCCCCGCACCCGAAGGACTTCACCGACGACGTCATCGCCGCCATGGCGTTGACCCCGAACGTGATGCCGCAGCTGCACATGCCGCTCCAGTCCGGCTCGGACCCGATCCTGCGGGCGATGCGCCGGTCCTACCGGCAGGAGCGTTTCCTCGGGATCATCGAGAAGGTCCGCGCCGCCATCCCGCACGCGGCGATCTCCACCGACATCATCGTGGGCTTCCCCGGCGAGACGGAGGAGGACTTCCAGCAGACGATGCACGTGGTCCGCGAGGCCCGCTTCGCCAGCGCCTTCACCTTCCAGTACTCCAAGCGCCCCGGCACCCCGGCCGCCGAGATGGAGGGGCAGATCCCCAAGGAGGTCGTCCAGGACCGCTACATGCGCCTGGTGGCCCTCCAGGAGGAGATCTCCTGGGAGGAGAACAAGAAGCAGGTCGGCCGCACCCTGGAGGTCATGGTCGCCGAGGGCGAGGGCCGCAAGGACGGCGCCACCGCCCGCCTGTCGGGCCGCGCCCCCGACAACCGCCTGGTCCACTTCACCAAGCCGGACGAGGAGGTACGCCCCGGCGACGTGGTGACCGTGGAGATCACCTACGCGGCCCCGCACCACCTGCTCGCCGAGGGCCCGACCACCGCCGTGCGCCGCACCCGGGCCGGCGACGCCTGGGAGAAGCGCAACGCCGCCCCGCCCCAGCCGCAGGGCGTCATGCTCGGCATCCCGACCCTCGGCGTCCCGGCCCCGCTGCCGGTGGCGACCTCGGGCTGCGCGATCGACTGACCCGGGACGGTTCCGCCCGCGGGTTCCGCCCGTGCGTCCCCACGGCCGTCGCCGGGGACGTGCGGGCGGCCCGGGGCCGCCCCGCCGGTCCTCTGGCCCGATCGGCACGGCACCGCCTAGGCTGCGGATCATGCTCGTAGCCGCCGCCGTCTGCCCCGCCCCGCCGCTCCTCGTGCCGGAGGTCGCCGCGGGCGCCGCCGCCGAACTCGACGCGGCCCGTACCGCCTGCTCCGACGCCCTCGCCGTGCTGGCCGCCTCCCGGCCCGACGTGCTGGTCGTCGTCGGCGCGGCCGACGACGACCACCAGGGGCCGTACCCGCAGGGCTCCCGGGGCGGCTTCCACGGTTTCGGGGTCGACGCCGAGGTCCGGCTCGGGGAGGGCGAGGAGGGGCCGCGCCTGCTGCCCGCCTCCCTGGCCGTGGGCGCCTGGCTGCTGGGCCGCGCGCGATGGGGCGCCGCCCCCGTCGAGGGGCTCGCCGTCGCCGCCTCGCTGGAGGCCGCGCGCTGCCTGGAGACCGGCCGGGAGCTCGCCGCGGCCGACGAGCGGGTCGCGCTGCTGGTCATGGGCGACGGCAGCGCCTGCCGCACCCTGAAGGCCCCCGGCTACCTCGACGACCGCGCCGCCGCCTTCGACGCCGCCGCCGGCCGGGCCCTCGGCTCCGCCGACACCGGCGCGCTGGCCGGACTGGACCCCGTACTCGCCGCCGAACTCCAGGTGGCCGGGCGGGCGCCCTGGCAGGTGCTGGCGGGCGCGGCCGAGGGGGCGGGCCTGGGCGGGCGGCTGCTGTACGAGGAGGCCCCGTACGGGGTCGGCTACTTCGTCGCCGCCTGGTCCTGACGGCGGGCAGGCGCGCCGGTGCGTGAGGGCGTACGGCGAAGGGGCGCGGGACCTCCGGTCCCACGCCCCTTGATCCCGCCGGCGCCCCGCGTCAGGAGGCCGCCGGCGGCGTCGGCCCGCCGGGGGCGTCCTTGTGCGCGACCTTGCCCAGGGCGTCCTTCGCCTTGTCCGTACTGCTCGTGATCCGGTCGCTGTACTTGCCGTGGGTCTTGGAGTCCACGGCCTTGGCGACCTTGTCCAGGCCCTGGCCGATCGTGCCCTCGTGCTTCTGCGCGAGGTCGCCGACCTTGTCCTTGGCCGGAGCGAGCTTGGCCTTCAGATTGTCGAGCAGGCCCATGGGTCACCTTCCTGGAGGTCCCCCCGGGCGGAGCCCGGGGAGGCGTTCGCTACCTTCGGGCGCCCTCGCCGGTCTCGCTGTCCGCCGCCACCTCCGCGGACTGCTGCTTCGGGATCTCCACGGCGGCCTCCGCCGCGGGAGCCCCGGCCTCGGCGGCCTCGGCCTCCCCGGCCCCGCCGGCCGGCTCGGTCTCCGCGGCCGTCGTCTCCGCCGTGGCGGCCTCGGCGGCGACCGGCTCGGTCACTACCTCTTCCTTACGGCGAAAAATCCGGTCAAAAACGCCCATGTCTACTCCCATAACGTTACTCGTGCGGGTGAAGTTCCGGCGGGGCCGGACCGGCCTCCACCGGATGTGCGCCTGGCGCACGCCGGGCCGGAACCTCTTCAGGGCAACGACCCCGGCCACACCCCGTCACCTCACCCGATCGGGTACATGCCGCCGGGTTTGCGAGACTGTGTCGGTGAGGAATGCAGCCCCCGCTCCGCGGGTCATCGCCGTCGTCGGTCCCACCGCGGCCGGAAAGTCCGACCTGGGCGTCGCCCTGGCCCGCCACTTCGACGGCGAGGTCGTCAACGCCGACTCCATGCAGCTCTACCGGGGGATGGACATCGGCACCGCCAAGCTGACGATGGAGGAGCGCGGCGGAGTCCCCCACCACCTCCTCGACGTCTGGGACGTCACCGAGACCGCCAGCGTCGCCGAGTACCAGCGCCTCGCCCGCGCCGAGATCGACAGGCTCCTCGCCGAGGGCCGCACCCCGGTCCTCGTCGGCGGCTCCGGCCTCTACGTCCGGGGCGCGCTCGACGCCATGGAGTTCCCCGGCACCGACCCCGAGGTGCGCGCCCGGCTGGAGGCGGAGGCCACCCTGCGCGGCCCCGGCGCCCTGCACGCCCGCCTCGCCGCCGCCGACCCGGCGGCGGCCGCCGCGATCCTGCCCGGCAACACCCGCCGCATCGTCCGGGCGCTGGAAGTGATCGAGATCACCGGCAAGCCCTTCACCGCCAACCTGCCCGGCCACGAGTCCGTCTACGACACCGTCCAGATCGGCGTCGACGTGGCCCGCCCCGAGCTCGACGAGCGCATCGCGACCCGCGTCGACCGCATGTGGGAGGCCGGCCTGGTCGACGAGGTCCGAGCCCTGGAGGCCCGGGGCCTGCGCGAGGGCATCACGGCCTCCCGCGCCCTGGGCTACCAGCAGGTCCTGGCCGCCCTCGCCGGCGAGTGCACCGAGGACGAGGCCAGGGCCGAGACGGTACGGGCCACCAAGCGCTTCGCCCGCCGCCAGGACTCCTGGTTCCGCCGCGACCCCCGCGTCCACTGGCTCAGCGGAGCCGTCGCCGACCGCGGGGAACTCCCCGGACTCGCGCAGTCGTTGGTCGAACGAGCGGTCACAGCCTGATCACGTGATGGCATCGGGAAGCCCCGTGTGCCCGTCGAGGGCCCGCGACCGTGCCATCATCAAACTCCTGAACAGTGGCGTGCGGAGTCCGAAGTGGGGAGGGCGCGTGGCGATGGAGGCCGGCCCTCGACGAGACACCGGGCGGGACGAGACCGAGCGGGAAGCGGAGGCGAGCCTGTCCGCCGCCCCCGCGGCGACCGGTGAGCCCGCCGGCCCCGGCGCGCCGGGCATCCCCGGCGGACCGGACGGCCCCGACGGGCTCGGCCTGCCCGCCGACCCGGCGCGGCTGACCCCCGACGGCCCCGACCTGCCCGAGCCCGGCACGGAGGCCGCCGCCGGCCCCGCCGTCGAGGTCGAACTGCGCCCCCAGCGCAGGCTGCGCATCTGGCAGATCGCCCCGATCGTGATGCTGGCCGCCGCCGGCTCCCTGATGTTCGCCTTCCCGCTGGCCTTCGAGTTCGGCGACGGCGGCGCCGTCGTCGCCATGCTCGGCTTCCTCATCAGCTCCTGCGCCGGCGGCTGGGGCATGATGGCCGCGCGCCGCGTCGGCTACTCCTGGCCGGGGCTCCCGCCGCGCGGCAGCGGCCGCCGCCCCGACTGGCGGATCGCCGGGCTCTACGCGCTGGTCGCGCTGGTCGTCGTCGCCCTGGCCGTCTACCGGGTGGCCCGCCTGCGCTGACCAGCGCCGACGCCGCGCTGACGGCAGCCTGACCGCATGCTGATCCCACCGGCCGGGACGCGGTCCCGCTCGGTACCATGGGCCCGTGACGCACACCGCCCTCCCCTTCCTCAAGGGTCACGGGACCGAGAACGACTTCGTGATCGTTCCCGACCCGGACAACGCCATCGAGCTGCCGCCCACCGCCGTCGCCGCCCTGTGCGACCGCCGGGCCGGCATCGGCGCGGACGGCGTGCTGCACGTGGTGCGGTCGGCCGCCCACCCCGAGGCCGCCCACCTGGCCGACGAGGCCGAGTGGTTCATGGACTACCGCAACAGCGACGGCTCCGTCGCCGAGATGTGCGGCAACGGCGTGCGCGTCTTCGCCCGCTACCTCCACCACGCCGGCCACGTCGAGCCCGGCGACTTCGCGGTGGCCACCCGGGGCGGCGTCAAGCAGGTCCACCTCGCCAAGACGGGCGACGTCACCGTCTCCATGGGCCGCGCCCGGCTCCCCGAAGGAGAGGTCACCGTCTCCGTCGGCGAGCGCTCCTGGCCCGCGCGGAACGTGAACATGGGGAACCCGCACGCCGTCGCGTTCGTCGAAAGCCTCGACCACGCCGGCGACCTGTACAGCCCCCCGCCCTTCAGCCCCGCCTCCGCCTACCCCACCGGGGTCAACGTCGAGTTCGTCGTCGACCGCGGCCCGCGGCACGTCGCCATGCGCGTCCACGAGCGCGGATCCGGCGAGACCCGCTCCTGCGGAACCGGCGCCTGCGCCGTCGCCGTCGCCGCCATCCGGCGTGACGGCGCCGACCCCGCCGTCACGGGTGAGCCCGTCTCGTACACGGTCGACCTGCCCGGCGGTACCCTCGTCATCACCGAACACCCCGACGGTCGCATCGACATGACCGGTCCGGCCGTCATCGTGGCCGCCGGCGAGTTCGAAGCGGACTGGCTCGGCGAAACGGCTTTCGCCTGAAGATTCCCTCTCATGGGTGATCCGTTTCACGCTGAGCGAGAGGCGGACTGCGCCACGTGGTGGGGTCGGTAACATCAGGCACCGGCCCTGAGGGCTCACCCCATGCCCACCACCGCCGGTCGAAGCCGCCGGAGGTGCCCATGAGTGCAGAGGCCACGAACCCCGAAGCACACGCAGAAATGCGCCCTGAGCTGCGCAGACGTGGCCGTAGCCGGCTCGATCTGCGCCGCCTGGGCCGAGCCGCCCTGCTCGGGCCCGCGTCCCGGGACCGCCTCCCGGCCGCCATCGGACACGTAGCAGAAGCGCACCGCGCCCACCACCCGGACGCGGACCTGTCCATCCTGCGCCGTGCGTACCTCCTGGCGGAGTCCTCGCACCGCGGCCAGATGCGCAAGAGCGGCGAGCCGTACATCACGCACCCGCTCGCCGTCACCCTCATCCTGGCCGAACTCGGCGCCGAGACCACCACCCTGACGGCGTCCCTGCTGCACGACACCGTCGAGGACACCGAGGTGACCCTCGATCAGGTCCGCGCCGAGTTCGGCGACGAGGTCGCCTTCATCGTCGACGGCGTCACCAAGGTCGAGAAGATCGACTACGGCGCCGCCGCCGAACCCGAGACCTTCCGCAAGATGCTCGTCGCCACCGGCAACGACGTCCGCGTCATGTCCATCAAACTCGCCGACCGGCTGCACAACATGCGCACCCTCGGCGTGATGCGCCCCGAGAAACAGGCCCGGATCGCCAAGGTCACCCGCGACGTCCTGATCCCGCTCGCCGAACGCCTCGGCGTCCAGGCCCTCAAGACCGAGCTGGAAGACCTCGTCTTCGCGATCCTGCACCCCGAGGAGTACGAGCGCACCCGCGCGCTCATCGCCTCCCACTCCGGCGCCGACGACCCCCTCCTCGCCATCGCCGAGTCCGTACGCACCGTCCTGCGCGAGGCCGGCATCGCCGCCGAGGTGCTCGTCCGCCCCCGGCACTTCGTCTCCGTCCACCGCATCTCCCGCACCCGCGGCGAGCTGCGCGGCCCGGACTTCGGGCGCATCCTCGTCCTCGTCGGCGAGAACGCCGACTGCTACGCCGTCCTCGGCGAGCTCCACACCTGCTTCACCCCGGTCGTCTCGGAGTTCAAGGACTTCATCGCCGTCCCGAAGTTCAACCTCTACCAGTCCCTGCACACCGCCGTCGCCGTCCCCGAGGGGTACGTCGCCGAAGTCATCGTCCGCACCCGGCAGATGCACCGCGTCGCCGAGGCCGGCGTGGTCGCCCTCGGCAACCCGTACGCCACCGCCGAGGGCGCCGACTGCGAGGAGGAGCGCGTCGACCCCACCCGGCCCGGCTGGCTCTCCCGGCTCCTCGACTGGCAGCAGTCCGCGCCCGACCCCGACACCTTCTGGTCCGGGCTGCGCGCCGAACTCGCCCAGGACCGCGAGATCACCGTGTACCGCGCCGACGGCGGCACCCTGGCCCTGCCCGCCGGGGCCAGCTGCATCGACGCCGCCTACGCCCAGCACGGCGAGGCGGCCCACGGCTGTATCGGCGCCCGCGTCAACGGGCGCCTCACCTCCCTCTCAGCCCCGCTCTCCGACGGGGACACCGTCCAGCTGCTGCTCGCCCAGGACTCCTCCTCCGGGCCCGCCGCCGACTGGCTGGAGCACGCCCGGACCCCCGCCGCCCGGATCGCCATCAGCGGCTGGCTCCAGGCCCACCCCGACGGGGCCGTACCCGCCACCGCCGCCCCCCGCGCCCCGCTCTCGGTGCCCGGGCTGCGCGGGGGCGGGGGCAACGCCGTCGCCGACCTCCCCGACGCGCACGTCCGCCTCGCCGGCTGCTGCACCCCCGTACCGCCGGACGCGGTCGCCGGGTTCGTCGTACGGGGCGGGGCCGTCACCGTCCACCGGATCCACTGCCCGGCCGTCGCACAGATGCGCTCCCTGGGCCGCACCTCCGTCGCCGTGCACTGGAGGGCCACCGCCGACTGCCGGGTCACCCTGCTCGCCGAATCGTTCGGCCGCCCGCACCTGCTGGCCGACCTGACCGAGGCCATCGCCCGCCAAGGGGTCGAGGTGGTCTCCGCGACCGTGGAGCCGCCCGTGGAACAGCGGGTCCGGCACAGCTACACGCTCCAGCTCCCCGACGCCTCGGTGCTGCCCGGCCTGATGCGGGCGATGCGGGACGTGCCCGGCGTCTACGACGTCGGCCGGGCCTGAGGCGCCGGGAGCGGACGCCGGAGGCGGGGGGAGGCCGGGAACGGCCGGGGGAGTCTCGTTCGGGTGGATCCGTCGCGCGCCGCGCGCGGGCCCGCGGCGGGCGCTGGTAAGCGGTGGTGGATGCAGCTCTCCTCCCCGCGCCTGCGCGCCGCCCTGCTCGCCGCGGCCTCCCTCACCCTCGTCGCCGCCGTGCTGCCCCCGCCGGAGGCGCTCGGCATCGGCGACCGGCTCTTCCCCGAGCTCGGCAACCCCGGGTACGACGTCCTCTCGTACGACCTCTCCCTCACGTACAAGGACAACCGCAGCCCCCTCGACGCGGTCACCGCCATCGAGGCCCGCGCCCTCGCCCCGCTGGAGCGCATCAACCTGGACTTCACCCACGGGAAGGTGGCCTCCGCCGAGGTCAACGGCGAGCCCGCGCGGTTCGAGAGCGCGGGGGAGGACCTCGTACTGACCCCCGCCCACCCCGTCGCCCCCCACACCCCGCTGCGCATCACCGTCCGGCACACCAGCGACCCGCGCGGCTCGGCCGACGGCGGCTGGGTCACCACCGACGACGGCCTGGCCATGGCCAACCAGGCCGACGCCGCCCACCGCGTCTTCCCCTGCAACGACCACCCCGCCGACAAGGCCTACTTCACCTTCCGGGTCACCGTCCCCGAGGGCTACACGGCCGTGGCCAACGGCCTGCCGGCCGCGCTCCCGGCCGCCCGCGCAGGAGGCGCGGCCCAGTGGACGTACCGGACCCTGCACCCGATGGCCACCGAGCTCGCGCAGGTCTCCATCGGCCGCTCCGCCGTCCTGCAGCGCACCGGGCCGCACGGGCTGCCGCTGCGCGACGTGGTGCCCGCCGCCGACCGGGAGCGGCTGGAACCCTGGCTGCGCAAGACCGCCGGGCACATCGAGTGGATGGAGCAGCGGGTCGGCCGCTACCCCTTCGAGAACTACGGGGTCCTGATCGCGCGCGCCCGCACCGGCTTCGAGCTGGAGACGCAGACCCTCTCGCTCTTCGAGAACAGCCTGTTCGCGGGGGAGGCCGAGGGCTACCCCGAGTGGTACGTCGAGGCGGTCATGGTCCACGAGCTCGCCCACCAGTGGTTCGGTGACAGCGTCACCCCGCGCACCTGGTCCGACCTGTGGCTCAACGAGGGCCACGCCACCTGGTACGAGGCCCTGTACGCGGACGGGCTCGGCAAGTACTCCCTGGAGCGGCGCATGCGCGAGGCGTACCAGCGCTCCGACCAGTGGCGTGCGGCGGGCGGCCCCCCGGCGGCCCCGAAGGCCGCCGCCCCCGGGCAGAAGATCGGACTGTTCCGGCCGGTGGTCTACGACGGGTCGGCGCTGATCCTCTACGCGCTGCGCGAGGAGATCGGCACGGAGGCCTTCGACCGGGTCGAGCGGCGGTGGGTGGCGGAGCACAAGGACGGGACCGCGGGAACCGAGGACTTCGTGCGCCTGGCCTCCCAGGAGGCGGGACGCGACCTCTCGGCCTTCCTGGAGCCCTGGCTCTACGGGGAGAAGACCCCGCCGATGCCCGGCCACCCGGACTGGAGCACCCCCGCCGCCCCCAAGGCCCCGGCGGACGCCGCCGCGAAGACCTCCCCGAAGGGCGCCCCGGCCGCCGCCCACGCCCCGGCCCCGCGAGCGGGCGGGAAAACGGTATGACGGGCCGGGAACGGGCATGACACCATCGTCGAGGCCGACGCCGGGGCGGTCCGGGGAATCACCGGACGGGCTCCCGCGTTGGACGTGACAGTGCCGGTCACTCAGGCCGGTACCTTTGGCCGTAGCCGGCGCGCATGCAATCGAATCGACGTAAGGATCCAATGACCTCCTCTTCATCCCCTTCCCAGGACCCGCGGGACGCGCAGAACGTGCGGGACCCGCAGCGCTTCACCGAGAGCCTTCGGGCCGATGCCCTGATGGAAGAGGACGTCGCCTGGAGCCACGAGATCGACGGAGACCGGGACGGCGACCAGTTCGACCGCTCCGAGCGCGCGGCCCTGCGCCGCGTGGCCGGTCTCTCCACCGAGCTCGAAGACGTCACCGAGGTCGAGTACCGCCAGCTCCGCCTGGAGCGCGTGGTCCTCGTCGGTGTCTGGACCTCCGGCACGGTGGGCGACGCCGAGAACTCCCTCGCGGAGCTCGCTGCCCTCGCCGAGACGGCGGGCGCCCTCGTCCTCGACGGTGTGATCCAGCGCCGCGACAAGCCCGACCCGGCCACCTTCATCGGCTCCGGCAAGGCCCGCGAGCTGCGGGACATCGTGCTGGAGAGCGGCGCCGACACCGTCGTCTGCGACGGTGAGCTCAGCCCCGGCCAGCTCATCGCCCTCGAGGACGTCGTCAAGGTCAAGGTCGTCGACCGGACCGCCCTCATCCTGGACATCTTCGCCCAGCACGCCAAGTCCCGAGAGGGCAAGGCGCAGGTCGCCCTCGCGCAGATGCAGTACATGCTGCCCCGTCTGCGCGGCTGGGGTCAGTCGCTGTCCCGGCAGATGGGCGGCGGCGGCGGTGGCGGCATGGCCACCCGAGGTCCCGGTGAGACCAAGATCGAGACCGACCGGCGCCGCATCCGCGAGAAGATGGCGAAGATGCGCCGGGAGATCGCCGAGATGAAGACCGGCCGCGACATCAAGCGGCAGGAACGGCGCCGCAACAAGGTGCCCTCGGTCGCCATCGCCGGCTACACCAACGCCGGGAAGTCCTCCCTGCTCAACCGGCTCACCGGCGCGGGCGTCCTGGTGGAGAACGCCCTGTTCGCCACCCTCGACCCGACCGTGCGCCGGGCCGAGACCCCGTCCGGCCGCGTCTACACCCTGGCCGACACCGTCGGCTTCGTCCGGCACCTGCCGCACCACCTCGTCGAGGCCTTCCGCTCCACGATGGAAGAGGTCGGCGACTCCGACCTCATCCTGCACATCGTGGACGGCTCCCACCCGGCGCCGGAGGAGCAGCTGGCGGCCGTCCGCGAGGTCATCCGCGAGGTCGGCGCGGTCAACGTGCCCGAGATCGTGGTGGTCAACAAGGCCGATGCCGCGGACCCGCTCGTCCTGCAGCGCCTGCTGCGCATCGAGCGGCACTCCATCGCCGTCTCGGCGCGCACCGGCCAGGGCATCGAGGAACTCCTCGCGCTCATCGACAGCGAGCTGCCCCGGCCCGCCGTCGAGGTGGAGGCCCTCGTGCCGTACACCCGCGGCGCGCTGATCGCCCGGGCGCACGCCGAGGGCGAGGTGATCTCCGAGGAGCACACCCCGGAGGGCACCCTGCTCAAGGCGCGGGTCCACCGGGAGCTGGCGGCCGAACTGACGCCGTACGTCCCCGCCAAGCAGTAGGGCCGGCCGCAGACGCCGACGACCGGGGGCCCTCCGCCTGTGCGGAGGGCCCCCGGTCGTTTCGCGTACGGAGCCGTTGCGCGTGGGAAGTCGTTGCGCGTACGGACGGGACTACGCCCGGTCCGCGCTCACCGCTTGAACTTGGCGCTCACCGCGTCGTAGATCCCCTTGGCCTCGGGCCCCAGCTTCGGGCCGGCCAGCCAGCCCGCCTTCGCCGGACCGATCGAGGTGTTCGACACCAGCGCCGGCTTGCCGTCGGCGCCCGTCGCGATCCAGCCGCCGCCGGAGGAGCCGCCCGTCATGGTGCAGCCGATCCGGTACATCACCGGGTCTTCCTTGTGCAGCGCCAGACGGCCCGGCTTGTCCGTGCACTGGAAGGCCTTCTGGCCGTCGAAGGGAGCCGCCGCCGGGTAGCCCGTCGCCGTCATCCCCGTGATCTTCGGGACCGCCGGGGCGTTGAACTCCACCGGGAGCGCCGTGCCGACCGTCTCCTCCAGGGACTTGCCGTTGCCGCCCTTCTCCGGGGTCACGTGCAGCACCGCGAAGTCGTACGGCGCGCCCGCGCCGCCCGTGGGTCCGCCGGTCGCGATCCACTGGTCGGAGGTCTGCGCCCAGTCGCTCCACCACACGCCGTACGGAGCCACCTGCTCGCGGGGTGCGCCCTTGAGCTCGGCCGCCGGACGGCCCGCGTTGTTGTAGGAGGGCACGAAGGCGATGTTGCGGTACCAGCCGCCGGCCTTGCCCGCGTGCACGCAGTGGCCCGCCGTCCAGACCATGTTGGACTTGCCGGGGTGGGCGGGGTCCTTCACCACGGTCGCCGAGCAGACCATCGAGCCCTCGGGACCGTCGAAGAAGACCTTGCCGGACGCCGGGACGCTGGAGTGGTACGGCGAGACCGCGGCCTTGGCCGTCACCGGGGCCGGGGTCGGGTCGGTGACCCCCTGGTCCTTGCCGGCGTCGGGGTCGACGGCCGGGGTCTGCGGCTGCTCCGCGTCACGCATCCGGTCCGGGTCCCACAGGCCGTCGATGATGGGGTTGACGTAGTCGTTCGCCTCGCGGAGCCAGTCCTCCCGCTTCCAGTTCTTCCAGGCGCCCCCCTTCCACTTCTCCATGTCGAAGCCGTGCTCTTTGAGCTTGTCCTTGAGCTCTTGCGGGATCTTGATCGGGCCGTCCGCGGCGCCGCCGGACGGGAGGCTCGCTGCCACGGTCGGCTTGGCGTCGCCGCCGGCCTCCCCGTCGCCGGGTCCGCAGGCCGCGGCGGTCAGCGCGAGCGCGGCCGCGCAGAGGGCCGCGGTGACCGGTCGGTTCGGTCGCATGTCGTAAGTCCCCCAGGTGCTTCGAGGTGTTGGGACGGTGTCGTCCGGAGTGCTTCGGTTCGCTTGCGCAGCACCCCACTATGCCGCCGCCGTTGAAGACGGCGGCCCCCGGGTCGGCGGTTCCGGTCACGGCCGGGCGTCTTCACCCGCTGTTCACACCGGGAGCGGGCGCGGCGCGGCGGGCTGCTGAGGGACGTTCAGGAGGCCCGGGCCGGCAAGGATCTTCCGCCGACCCGTGATCCGGCGCCGCCGCCGTCGTTGGTACGTACGGGGGACGGTCCAGCAGCGTTCGTGTTCGAGGCGCAGTCCGGAAGAGGAATCCGTGCGGGAGGTCCGACAGTCGTGTCCCTGACCGAACAGGCCGCAGCCGCGGCACAGACTCCGCCCCAGGGCGGCCGCGGGGCCGCCGCGGCCGAAGGCATCCTGCGCAGGCAGGCACTGCGGGAGTCCGCGGCCCGGACGTACGCGCGCTCGCTGCCCATCGTCCCGGTACGCGCGCGCGGGCTGACCATCGAGGGCGCCGACGGGCGGCGCTACCTCGACTGCCTCTCCGGCGCCGGCACCCTCGCCCTCGGGCACAACCACCCCGTCGTCCTGGAGGCCATCCGAGGGGTCCTCGACTCGGGCGCCCCGCTGCACGTGCTCGACCTCGCGACACCGGTCAAGGACGCGTTCACCACGGAGCTCTTCGCCAACCTGCCGGCCGGGCTGGCCGCCGACGCCCGCGTCCAGTTCTGCGGGCCGGCCGGGACGGACGCCGTCGAGGCCGCGCTGAAGCTGGTCCGGGCGGCCACCGGCCGCTCCGGCCTCCTCGCCTTCACCGGGGCCTACCACGGGATGACGGCCGGGGCCCTCTCGGCCTCCGGCGGCGCCACCGACGTCCGCGTGACCCGGCTGCCCTACCCGCAGGACCACCGCTGCCCCTTCGGGGTCGGCGGTGCGGAGGGGGCCCGGCTCTCCGCGGCCTGGACCGAGAGCCTGCTCGACGACCCCAAGGGCGGGGTGCCCGCGCCGGCGGCCATGCTCGTCGAACCCGTCCAGGGCGAGGGCGGGGTCCACCCGGCCCCGGACGACTGGCTGCGCCGGATGCGGGAGATCACCGAGGCCCGGGGCATCCCGCTGATCGCGGACGAGGTCCAGACCGGCGTGGGCCGCACCGGCGCCTTCTGGGGCGTCGACCACTCCGGGGTCGTCCCCGACGTGATGGTCCTGTCCAAGGCGATCGGCGGCAGCCTGCCGCTCGCCGTGATCGTCTACCGCTCGGAGCTGGACGTCTGGGCGCCCGGGGCCCATGCCGGAACGTTCCGCGGCAACCAGCTCGCCATGGCCGCCGGCACCGCCACCCTCGCCTACGTCCGCCGCAACGGCCTCGCCGAGCGCGCGGCGGAGCTGGGCGGACGGATGCTGACGGCCCTGCGCGGGCTGGCGGGCGACCAGCCCTGCATCGGCGACGTCCGGGGCCGGGGCCTCATGCTCGGCATCGAGATCGTCGACCCCGACACCGGGGCCGCCGCCCCCGCCCTCGCCGCCGCCATCCGCCAGGAATGCCTGGACCGCGGCCTGATCGTCGAACTCGGCGGCCGCCACGGCGCCGTGGTCCGCCTGCTGCCCCCGCTCACCCTGACCGACGAGCAGGCCACAGCCGTCCTGGACCGCCTCGCCGACGCCGTCCCCGCAGCCGCCCACTGACCCGAGGACCCCCATGCCCCACCCCGAACCCCCCACCCCACCCCACCCAACCCCCCCGCCCACATCCCCCCACACGGAACCCGGCCCGGCCACCCCGCCCACGGCCGTATCCATCCACGGGGAGCCCGGCCCGGCCACCCCGCCCGCGGCCGTAACCATCCACGGGGAGCCCGGCCCGGCCACCCCGCCCGCCGCCGTCACCTACGCGCAACCGCGCCCGGCGACGCCGCCCACGGCCGTAACCATCCACGGGGAGCCCCGCCCAGCGAGCCCGCCCGCGGCCGCCGCCACCCCCGCGGCACCGCGCCTGGCCGCCCTGCCCGCTGCTGCGGCTGTCCAGGGGGAGCCCCGCCCTGCGGCCCCCGCCGTATGCATCCACGGGGAGCCCCGCCCAGTGACCTCGCCCGCGGCGGCGACCATTCACGCGGCACCGCGCCTGGCCGCCCCGCCTGCTGCCGCGGCTATCCAGGGGGAACCGCGCCCTGCGGCCCCCGCCGTATGCATCCACGGGGAGCCCCGCCCAGTGACCTCGCCCGCGGCCGCGACCATCCACGCGGCACCGCGCCCGGCCACCCCGCCTGCTGCCGCGGCTATCCAGGGGGAGCCCCGCCCTGCGGCCCCCGCCGTATGCATCCACGGCGAGCCCCGCCCAGTGACCTCGCCCGCGGCGGCGACCATTCACGCGGCACCCCGCCCGGCCGCCCCGCCTGCTGCTGCGGCTGTCCAGGGGGAACCGCACCCTGCGGCCCCCGCCGTATGCATCCACGGGGAGCCCCGCCCGGCCGCCCCGCCTGCGGCCGTGACCACCCACACGGCACCGCGCCCGGCCACCCCGCCAGCCGCCGCAACCATCCACACGGCACCGCGCCCGGCAGCGACCGCCTACCCCGAGCCGCGACCGACGTCCCCGACCAGCCCCCGCTCCCACCCCGACACCCGAGCCGCCGCAGAGTCCTCCGCCCCCGCACCCCACACGACGGGCAGGGCCACCCCCGCCACCATCCGCCCGCCCGACGCGGAGGCTCCGGCGGCACTGGGGATCGCCGACCTCGAGGCCCGACCGACCGGGACGACGTGGGCAGGGGACCCGGGCCCGGTCGGGGTGGGGGACGGTGCCCAGCTCACGGAGCCGGCCGCCACCCCGCCCCCGGCCCGGCCCGGGCAGCCGGTCCACGCGGAGCCCGCCGCCGCACCGGCACCCCCGGCAGGTGCCGTGCGACCCGGGCCGCAGGACACACCCCAGCCCCCTCGGCCGGAGGCCGGGCCCGCTCCGGTGCTGCCCTGGGCCGGATCCGCATCCGGTCAGGCGCCCGGGACCCAGCGGGCGGACCGGGAACCGGCCGCTGCCCCCGGGCCGGCCCGGCCCGGGCCCGGCCAGGCCACGGCAGCGGACCGGAGCGAGACCGTGCCCCGGCAGAAGGCCGCGGCCCCCCGCCCCCGGGCGGGCGGGGCCGGACCTGCCGGGCCCGACCCGGCGGTGTTGCCCGACCCGCTGGACCATCCCGACCCGGCCACCGCCGCCGAGGCCGCGACCGTGGAAAACCTGCTGCGGTGCTGGATCCGCGAGAGCGGCATCGGCCGCCCCGACGGGCCCGTCGGGACCCCGCTCCGCATCCCCCTCCCCGCATCCGCCGCCGCGCTGCTCGTCCCCGTCCGCCACTGGTCCGAGGCGGGCTGGCACCGCTTCGCCCCCGCCCGCCTCGAAGGCGCCCCCGCCGACGCTCCCGCCGTGGACGCCGTCACCCTCGCATCCCTGCTCGCCCGCGAGGGCAACGGCCGCAGCGCCGACCTCGTCGGCCGGGTCGCCGACTCGGTACGCCGCACCACCGACTTCATCGCCGACCGGCGCCACCGCCCCACCGCCCCCGCGCCCATCGCGGGCGACCTCTTCCTCACCGCGGAGCAGTCACTCCTCCTCGGCCACCCCCTCCAACCGGACCCCAAGAGCCGCGAAGGACTCTCCGAGGCCGAAGCACACCGCTACTCACCCGAACTCCACGGCTCCTTCCCCCTGCACTGGATCGCGGTCGCACCGACCGTCCTCGCCACCGAATCCGCCTGGACCGAACGCGGCCGCCCGGTCTGCGCCGCCCGGCTCCTCGCCCGGCTGGCCCCCGGGCTCCCGCTGCCCGCCGGTACCACCCCCCTTCCCCTGCACCCCTGGCAGGCCCGCGACCTCCTCCAGCGCCCCGCCGTCGCCGCCCTCCGCGACGCGGGACTCCTGACCGACCTCGGTCCGTACGGAACCCCCTGGTACCCCACCTCCTCCGTCCGCACCGTCCACCGCCCCGGCGCGCCCGCCATGCTCAAGCTCTCCCTGGGCCTGCGCATCACCAACTCCCGTCGCGAGAACCTCCGCAAGGAACTCCACCGCGGCGTCGAGGTGCACCGGCTGCTCCGCACCGGCCTCGCCGAGCAGTGGCAGACCGCCCATCCCGGCTTCGACATCGTCCGCGACCCCGCCTGGGTCGCCGTCGACACACCCGACGGGACCCCCGTGCCCGGCCTCGACGCCCTGCTCCGCCACAACCCCTTCCGCTCCGACGACGACGCCGTCTGCGTCGCCGCACTCACCTCCCCACGCCCGTGGCCGGGCTGCACCACGATGCGCTCCCGGCTCGCCGACACCGTCTCCCGGCTCGCCGCGACCACCGGCCGCCCCGCCTCCGCGGTCGCCACCGAGTGGTTCCTGCGCTACCTGGACCAGGTCGTCCTGCCGGTCCTCGCCTTCGACGCGCTCGCCGGGATCGCCCTCGAAGCCCACCAGCAGAACACCCTGGTGCTCCTCGACCGGGCCGGCTGGCCCGTCGGCGGCCGCTTCCGCGACAACCAGGGGTACTACTTCCGCGACTCCCGGCGCGACGAGCTGGAACACCGGCTCCCCGGCATCGGCCGCGCGAGCGACACCTTCGTGCCCGACGCCGTCACCGACGAACGCTTCGCCTACTACCTCGGCATCAACAACGTGCTCGGCCTCATCGGAGCCTTCGGCTCCCAGCGGCTCGCCGACGAACGCCTACTCCTCGCCGCCTTCCGCCGCTTCCTCGGCAAGGCCGTAGGCCTCGGACCGCTCCCCGCGCAGCTGCTGGACTCACCCACCCTCCGCTGCAAGGCGAACCTGCTCACCCGCCTGGGCGGCCTCGACGAGCTCGTGGGCCCCGTCGACACGCAGTCCGTCTACGTCACCATCACCAACCCCCTCCACGACTGACGCGCGCCCACCGACACGGAGAAGAGCCCGATGCCCGCCGCCGAAACCACCACCAGCACCGTCACCGGCCTCGCCCGCCAGGGGACCGCCCTGCACGAGACCACCGGACACCGCTTCAACGTCGGGCTGCTGCCCCTGCTCGCCGAGGCGGACCTCCTCGACTCACCCGCGGGCTGGGGCTCCTACCCCACACCGGCCGGAGCCTTCCGCCTCGAACCCGTACGGCCGGGCCGGGACCTCCCGCTCCTGACCCGCTGGATGAACGACCCCGACGTGGCCGCCTACTGGGAGCTGGCCGGCGCCTCCGCCGTCACCGCAGCCCACCTGCGGGCCCAGCTCGACGGCGACGGCCGCAGCATCCCCTGCCTCGGCCTGCTCGACGGCGCCCCGATGAGCTACTGGGAGGTCTACCGGGCCGACCTCGACCCGGTCTCCCGCCACTACCCGGCGCGCCCCCACGACACGGGTATCCACCTGCTGATCGGAGACGGCACGAACCGCGGCCGGGGCCTGGGGACCACGCTGCTGCGCGCCGTCACCGAGCTCGTCTTCGACAACCGCCCGCGCTGCACACGGGTCATCGCCGAACCGGACATCCGCAACACCCCCTCCGTATCGGCCTTCCTCGCCGCCGGTTTCCGCTACGCCACGGAGATCGAACTCCCCGGGAAGCGCGCCGCCCTGATGATCCGGGACCGGTCGCTGCGCAATCTCCTCTGATCGCCGCCGCCGACCCGCCGTCCGTCCCCAGACCGTTCCCTCACGCCTCTCCCTTCGAAAACTCCGCGCACCACCGCGGAGTTCCCGATCCTCGAGGAGTCCCGTGCCGACTTTCCCCGCAGCCCCCGACTCCACGGAGCCCGCCTTCCCCCCGTCGCCCCAGCACCCCCGCACGCCCCCCGAGCTCAACCGCCCGACCTGGGACTCCGCCGCCCGCCGGCTGCTCGCCAAGATGCTCTCCGAGTTCGCCTACGAGGAGATCGTCACCCCCGGCCCGGCACCGGCGGCCGCGGGCGACGCCTGGACCCTGACCCTCGACGACGGCAGCAGCCTCGGCTTCCGCGCCCGCCGCCGCGCCTACGACAGCTGGCAGGTCGCGCCGGACACGATCACGCTCACCCCGCCGACCCCCTCCACCGGGTCCCCGACGTCCTTCGGCGACCCGTACGGCTTCCTCGTCCGCGCCCGCACCCTCCTCGGCCTCGACGGCCCCACCCTCGGCCACCTGATCCGCGAGCTCAGCGCCACCCTCGCCGCCGACGCCCGCCTCGACCACCACGCCCTCACCGCCGACGTCCTCGCCGACCTGGACTACGCCGCGCTCGAAGGCCACCAGACGGGCCACCCCTGGCTCGTCGCCAACAAGGGCCGCGTCGGATGGTCCGCCGCGGACGCCGCCGCCTGGGCCCCCGAGGCCCGCACCCCCCAGCGCCTGCCCTGGCTCGCCGCCCACACCTCCCTCGCCGAGTACCGCGGCGCCGCCGGCCTGGAAGATCCCGCACGCCTCTACGCGGCCGAGCTCGACCCCGTCACCCGTGCCGTCTTCGACCGGACCCTCCGCGACCGGGGACTCGACCCCCTCGGCTACCTCTACCTGCCCGTCCACCCCTGGCAGTGGGACGAGGTCGTCCTCCCCCTCTTCGCCCCCGCCCTCGCCTCCGGAGCCCTGGTCCCGCTCCCGGCCGACCCCGACGAACGGCTCCCGCAGCAGTCCGTCCGCACCTTCCTCAACCTCACCCGTCCCGACCGGCACAGCGTCAAACTCCCGCTGTCCGTCCTCAACACCATGGTCTGGCGGGGCCTGCCCGGCGACCTCACCCTGGCCGCCCCCGCCGTCACCGCCTGGATCCACTCCCTGCGCGACGCCGACCCCTTCCTGCGCGACGAATGCGGGGTGATCCTGCTCGGCGAGGTCGCCTCCGTCACCGTCCGCCACCCCGTGTACGGGCGGCTCCCCGAGGTCCCCTACCAGTACAAGGAGCTCCTCGGAGCGATCTGGCGCGAACCCCTGGGCCGCCGGCTCGCCCCCGGCGAGCGCGCCCGCACCCTCGCCTCGCTCCTCCACACCGACCCGCGCGGCCGCTCCTTCACCGCCGAACTCGTCGCCCGCTCCGGCCTCACCCCCACGGCCTGGCTCCAGAGGCTCTTCGCCGCCCTGCTGCCCCCGCTGCTCCACTTCCTCTACCGCTACGGCACCGTCTTCTCCCCCCACGGCGAGAACGCGATCGTGGTCTTCGACGAGCAGGACGTGCCCGTCCGCCTCGCGGTCAAGGACTTCGTGGCCGACGTCGGCATCAGCAGCGCCCGGCTGCCCGAGCAGGATTCCCTGCCCGACGAGGCCCGCGCCGTCCTGCGCTCCGAGCCGCCCGCCTTCCTCACCCAGTTCCTCCACGCCGGCCTGTTCGTCGGGGTCTTCCGCTACCTCGCCGCCCTGTGCGAGGACCGCCTCGCCGTCCCCGAGGAGGACTTCTGGTCCCTCGTACGGGCGGAGATCCTCCGCCACCAGGCCCGCTTCCCCGAGCTCAAGGACCGCTACGAGCTGTTCGACCTGCTCACCGAGCGGATCGACCGGCTCTGCCTCAACCGCAACCGGCTGCACCAGGACGGCTACCGCGACCGCCCGGACCGTCCTCACGCCGTCACCCACGGCACCGTGCCCAACCCCCTGTACCGCCCGTGAGGCCCGAGCGGTACGCCACTGTCGGCGGCGCCCCGTAGGGTTGGTCCTGCTATGACGAAGCCCTCCCTCCCCGACCTGCTGCACGCCGCCGTCTCCGCCGTCGGCGGTACGGAGCGCCCCGGCCAGGTGGCCATGGCCGAAGCCGTCGCCGAAGCGATCGACGACAACTCCCATCGGCTGATCCAGGCCGGCACCGGCACCGGCAAGTCCCTCGGCTACCTGGTGCCGGCCCTCGCGCACGGCGAGCGCGTCGTCGTGGCCACGGCGACGCTGGCGCTCCAGCGCCAGCTCGTCGAGCGCGACCTGCCGCGCACGGTCGAGGCGCTCCACCCGCAGCTGCGCCGACGGCCGCAGTTCGCCATGCTCAAGGGCCGGTCGAACTACCTGTGCCTGCACCGGCTGCACGAGGGCGCCCCGCAGGACGAGGAGGAGGGCCTCTTCGACCAGTTCGAGGCGGCCGCCCCCACCAGCAAACTCGGCAAGGACCTGCTGCGCCTGCGCGACTGGGCGGACGAGACCGAGACCGGCGACCGCGACGACCTCACCCCCGGCGTCTCCGACAAGGCCTGGGGCCAGATCTCGGTCTCCTCCCGGGAGTGCCTGGGCGCCACGAAGTGCGCGTACGGCGCCGAGTGCTTCGCCGAGGCGGCCCGCGAGCGGGCCAAGCTCGCGGACGTGGTCGTCACCAACCACGCGCTGCTCGCCATCGACGCCATCGAGGGCGCCCCCGTACTGCCGCAGCACGAGGTCCTGATCGTGGACGAGGCCCACGAGCTGGTCTCCCGCGTCACCGGCGTCGCCACCGGCGAGCTCACCCCGGGCCAGGTCAACCGGGCGGTGAAGCGTGCCGCCAAGCTGGTCGACGAGAAGAACGCGGACTCCCTGCAGACCGCCGCGGAGACCTTCGAGCGGGTGATGGAGCTGGCGCTCCCCGGCCGCCTGGAGGAGATCCCCGACGACCTCGGCTACGCGCTGGCCGCCCTGCGCGACTCCGCCCGCACCGTGATCTCCGCGATCGGTGCCACCCGCGACAAGTCCGTCCACGACGAGGACGCCATCCGCAAGCAGGCCCTGGCCGCGGTCGAGAACGTCCACACGGTGGCCGAGCGGATCATGCTCGGCTCCGAGTACGACGTCGTCTGGTACGAGCGCCACGACCGCTTCGGCGCCACCCTCCGGGTCGCGCCGCTCTCGGTGTCCGGGCTGCTGCGCGAGAAGCTCTTCGAGGACCGCTCGGTGGTCCTCACCTCCGCCACCCTCAAGCTCGGCGGGGACTTCAACGGGGTCGCGGCCTCGCTCGGCCTCTCCCCGGAAGGGGTCGAGGGGGAGGGCGTCCCGCTCTGGCGGGGCCTGGACGTCGGGTCCCCGTTCGACTACCCGAAGCAGGGCATCCTCTACGTCGCCAAGCACCTGGCCACCCCGGGCCGGGAGGGCACCCGCGGCGACATGACGGACGAGCTGGCGGAGCTGATCGAGGCGGCGGGTGGCCGGACCCTCGGCCTCTTCTCTTCCATGCGCGGCGCCAAGGCCGCCGCCGAGGAACTGCGCGGACGGCTCGACAACCCGATCCTGCTCCAGGGCGAGGAGACGCTGGGTGAGCTGATCAAGGCCTTCGCGGCGGACCCGCGCACCTGCCTGTTCGGCACGCTCTCCCTCTGGCAGGGCGTCGACGTGCCCGGCCCCAGCTGCCAGCTGGTGATCATGGACCGGATCCCGTTCCCGCGCCCCGACGACCCGCTGATGAGCGCGCGGCAGAAGTCCGTGGAGGAGAACGGGGGCAACGGTTTCATGGCGGTCGCCGCCACGCATGCGGCCCTGCTGATGGCCCAGGGTGCCGGCCGGCTCGTTCGGGCCTCCGGTGACCGGGGCGTCGTCGCGGTGCTCGACCCCCGTCTGGCCACGGCCCGGTACGGGAGCTTCCTGCGCGCCTCGCTGCCCGACTTCTGGTACACGACGGACCGCAACCAGGTCCGCCGCTCACTGGCCGCGATCGACGCGAGCGCGAAGGCCGACGGCAAGTAGGGTCAGGCCGGCAGGCGCACGGGGGGCGTACAACAGCTCCGGGACCGGCGCAGAGGGTCCCGGAGCTGGCTGGGGGGCGCGGGGTCAGACGCGGCGCAGTACGGCGACGACCTTGCCGAGGATGGTCGCCTCGTCGCCGGGGATCGGCTGGTAGGCGGCGTTGTGCGGGAGTAGCCACACATGGCCGTCCTCCCGCTTGAAGCGCTTGACCGTGGCTTCGCCGTCCAGCATCGCGGCGACGATGTCGCCGTTCTCCGCGACGGGCTGGCGGCGGACGGTGACCCAGTCGCCGTCGCAGATGGCCGCCTCGATCATCGAGTCGCCCACGACCTTGAGCACGAAGAGCTCGCCGTCACCGACGAGCTGGCGGGGGAGGGGGAAGACGTCCTCGACCGACTCCTCGGCGAGGATCGGGCCGCCGGCCGCGATCCGGCCGACCAGGGGAACGTAGGAGGCGGCGGGCTTGCCGGTGGTGTCGGTGGGCTGCGAGCTGGGCTGGTCGGAGCCGCGCACCTCGTAGGCGCGGGGGCGGTGCGGGTCGCGGCGCAGGAAGCCCTTGCGCTCCAGGGCCATCAGCTGGTGCGCGACGGAGGAGGTGCTGGAGAGGCCGACGGCCTGGCCGATCTCGCGCATGGACGGCGGGTAGCCGCGGCGCTGCACCGAGTCGCGGATGACCTCGATGACCCTCCGCTGCCGGTCCGTGAGTCCGGAGCTGTCGGCGCGGATGCCTGGAGGTCGCCCTGGCAGCGAGCGTGCGGGGCGCACGGCGGCCTCCGCCTCCGGGTTCTGACTGGCGTCATTCATGGCATGCACCGGCTCGAGTCGGCTCTGGGAGCGGTTCTGGGCAGTGATGGTGGCACTGTCTGCGGTGGTGGTCACGTCGGCCCCTCTCGAAATGTTCTCCCTAGCTGGACAACGGTAGTAGCTTTCGAAAGGTTGCGCCAAACACACGTTCGAGTGAAAAATCGCGGATCCCCCACCTGGGTTAGAGCGGTGGGTGTATGGACGGCCGGCGTGGATGACCGGCTCGAACGGCGGTCCTGCGGTGTGCGGCGGACCCGTCGTCCGAACGTGGATTCGGAACCGCGTGTGCTGCTTACGGTACCCTTCCCGGTTGGGTCGCCACCGCTCGGGTCCTTGCCCAGTGTGGCACCGCAAGCACCGGAAACCGGCCATCGGGCCCCGCGACACGCGTAGGGGTGCAAATCCTGCCCAACGCAAGATCTAGTGGTTGGATGAGCGTCACAGCCCACAAGTTGTGGTCGGAGTCTGCTCGGACCTCCCGGATCGCATATGCTTGTGGCTGCTTCACGAGCCCCCGGCGGAGACTCGCTCTCCGTCGTTGAGGGGCTCCGTGGGGTGATTCAGTCGTGCCAAGAGGAGGGTGAGGGAACCATGCACTGCCCCTTCTGCAGGCACCCCGACAGCCGCGTCGTCGACAGCCGCACCACCGACGACGGAACGTCGATCCGCCGGCGCCGTCAGTGCCCCGACTGCTCCCGTCGCTTCACGACGGTGGAGACGGCCTCGCTGATGGTGATCAAGCGAAGCGGGGTCACGGAACCCTTCAGCCGCACCAAGGTCATCTCTGGCGTCCGCAAGGCGTGCCAGGGGCGGCCGGTCACCGAGGACGCCCTCGCCAAGCTCGGCCAGCGGGTCGAGGAGGCGGTGCGCGCCACCGGGAGCGCCGAGCTGACCACCCACGACGTGGGTCTGGCCATACTCGGCCCGTTGCAGGAGCTCGACCTGGTCGCGTACCTGCGGTTCGCGTCCGTTTACAAAGCTTTCGACACCCTTGAAGACTTCGAGACCGCCATCGCGGAACTTCGCGAGCCGCGGCCTCATCCCCATGAGTGCGAGCCCGGAGGGACCCCCTCGGTCGTCCCCGTGCCCGCCTCCGCCGCCGACTGACCGGACAGGGCCGCAGCGCAGTGCGGCCCCGCCGGTCGGCAGGGCGAGATTCGTAGATCCAGGACACAGCATTGTGCCGCGGAATATCGCTGGCACTTTAGGGCGTTTTTGCCCGCATATGGGAGGCAGGCGGCATGACAGAGACGGCGAGCAGCTCGGCACGTGGTTCCCGCGCCAAGGGGACCAAGGCCGCCAAGGGCGGCCTGCGGATCGAGCGCATCCACACCACCCCCGGCGTGCACCCGTACGACGAGGTGAACTGGGAGCTCCGTGACGTCGTCATGACGAACTGGCGCGACGGCTCGGTCAACTTCGAGCAGCGCGGCGTCGAGTTCCCCGACTTCTGGTCGGTGAACGCGGTCAACATCGTCACCAGCAAGTACTTCCGCGGCGCGGTCGGCACCCCGCAGCGCGAGACCGGTCTGAAGCAGCTCATCGACCGCATCGTGAAGACCTACACGAAGGCCGGCGAGGACTACGACTACTTCGCGTCCCCCGCCGACGCGGAGATCTTCGAGCACGAGCTGACCTACGCCCTCCTGCACCAGATCTTCAGCTTCAACTCCCCGGTGTGGTTCAACGTCGGCACGCCCCAGCCGCAGCAGGTCTCCGCCTGCTTCATCCTCTCCGTCGACGACTCCATGGAGTCGATCCTCGACTGGTACAAGGAAGAGGGCATGATCTTCAAGGGCGGCTCCGGCGCCGGCCTGAACCTCTCCCGCATCCGCTCCTCCAAGGAGCTCCTCTCCTCCGGCGGCAACGCCTCCGGCCCGGTCTCCTTCATGCGCGGCGCCGACGCGTCCGCCGGAACGATCAAGTCGGGCGGCGCCACCCGCCGCGCGGCCAAGATGGTCGTCCTGGACGTGGACCACCCGGACGTCGAGGACTTCATCGCCACCAAGGTGAAGGAGGAGGAGAAGATCCGAGCCCTGCGCGACGCGGGCTTCGACATGGACCTGGGCGGCGACGACATCACGTCCGTCCAGTACCAGAACGCCAACAACTCCGTCCGCGTGAACGACGAGTTCATGACGGCCGTCGAGAACGGCACCGAGTTCGGCCTGCGCGCCCGCATGACCGGCGAGGTCATCGAGAAGGTCGACGCCAAGGCGCTGTTCCGCAAGCTCGCCGAGGCCGCGTGGGCCTGCGCCGACCCGGGCATCCAGTACGACGGTGTGATCAACAACTGGCACACCTGCCCCGAGTCCGGCCGCATCACCGCGTCCAACCCCTGCAGCGAGTACATGCACCTGGACAACACGTCCTGCAACCTCGCCTCGCTGAACCTGATGAAGTTCCTGAACGACGACGGCAAGGGCAACCAGTCCTTCGACGCCGAGCGCTTCGCCAAGGTCGTCGAGCTCGTCATCACCGCGATGGACATCTCCATCTGCTTCGCGGACTTCCCGACGCAGAAGATCGGCGAGAACACCCGCGCCTTCCGCCAGCTGGGCATCGGCTACGCCAACCTCGGCGCCCTCCTGATGGCGACCGGCCACGCGTACGACTCGGACGGCGGCCGCACCCTCGCCGCCGCGATCACCTCGCTGATGACCGGCACCGCGTACAAGCGCTCCGCCGAGCTGGCCGCCATCGTCGGCCCGTACGACGGCTACGCCCGCAACGCCGACTCGCACAAGCGCGTCATGAAGCAGCACGCCGACGCCAACGCCGTCGCGCCGCGCACCGAGGACCTGGACAACGCGATCTGGGCCGCCGCCACCGAGGCCTGGCAGGACGTCCTGCGCCTCGGCGAGAAGAACGGCTTCCGCAACTCCCAGGCCTCCGTCCTCGCGCCGACCGGCACCATCGGTCTCGCGATGTCCTGCGACACCACCGGTGTCGAGCCGGACCTGGCGCTGGTCAAGTTCAAGAAGCTCGTCGGCGGCGGCTCGATGCAGATCGTCAACGGCACCGTCCCGCAGGCCCTGCGCCGCCTGGGCTACCAGGAGGAGCAGATCGAGGCGATCGTCTCCCACATCGCCGAGCACGGCAATGTCGTCGACGCCCCGGGTCTGAAGACCGAGCACTACGAGGTCTTCGACTGCGCGATGGGTGAGCGCTCCATCTCCCCGATGGGCCACGTCCGCATGATGGCCGCGATCCAGCCCTGGATCTCCGGCGCGATCTCGAAGACGGTCAACATGCCGGAGACGGCGACCGTCGAGGAGATCGAGGAGATCTACTTCGAGGCGTGGAAGCTGGGCGTCAAGGCGCTCGCGATCTACCGCGACAACTGCAAGGTCGGCCAGCCCCTCTCCGCCAAGAAGAAGGAGGAGGAGAAGGCCGAGATCACCGAGAAGGCCGAGGAGACCATCCGCACGGCGGTCGAGAAGGTCATCGAGTACCGGCCGGTCCGCAAGCGCCTCCCCAAGGGCCGCCCGGGGATCACCACGTCCTTCACGGTCGGTGGCGCCGAGGGCTACATGACGGCCAACTCCTACCCGGACGACGGCCTGGGCGAGGTCTTCCTGAAGATGTCCAAGCAGGGCTCGACCCTCGCGGGCATGATGGACGCCTTCTCGATCGCCGTCTCGGTCGGTCTGCAGTACGGCGTCCCGCTGGAGACGTACGTCGCGAAGTTCACCAACATGCGCTTCGAGCCGGCCGGTATGACGGACGACCCGGACGTGCGGATGGCGCAGTCGATCGTCGACTACATCTTCCGCCGCGTGGCGCTCGACTTCCTGCCCTTCGAGACCCGCTCGGCCCTCGGCATCCACTCCGCCGAGGAGCGCCAGCGCCACCTCGACACCGGCTCGTACGAGCCGCTCGAGGAGGAGATCGACACCGAGTCCCTGGCCCAGTCGGCGCCGGTCGCCCCCGTGGCCAAGCCGGTGGCGGTCGTCCCGGTCCCGGCCCCGAAGACGGCGCACAGCAACGCCGAGCTGGTCGAGATGCAGATGGGCGTCTCCGCCGACGCCCCGCTCTGCTTCTCCTGCGGTACGAAGATGCAGCGCGCCGGCTCCTGCTACATCTGCGAGGGCTGCGGCTCCACCAGCGGCTGCAGCTGACGGCTGACGCCTAGCACCGCGTAAGGAAGAGGGTGCCGACCCGCGGGTCGGCACCCTCTTCGGCGTTTCCGGTGCGGGAGCGGGTGAATACGGTTGGTGCGCGGAGGCGGGGTGGTGATCATGGGGAGGGGCCCGCGGGCACGCGCGGGCCGGCGAACACCACGACCGGGGGAGCGGATGGGCATGTGGAACGGTGACGAGCTGGATCTCGCCGCCTACCTGGCGCGGATCGGGCTGGGCGGCGACGGCCGGGAACTGCGGCCGGACCTCGGGACGTTGTACGCGGTGCACCGGGCCCACACCGCCGCCATCCCCTTCGAAAGCCTGGACGTCCTGTTCGGCCGCCCCGTCGTGCTGGAGGTCGAGGCCCTCGAACAGAAGCTCGTGCACGGCCGCCGCGGCGGCTACTGCTACGAGCAGAACTCGCTGCTGGCCGCTGCTCTGGAGCGGATCGGCTTCGAGGTCTCCGGGCGCGGCGCCCGCAACCGCACCCGGGGCGACACGCTGCTCGCGGTGACGCACGCCGTCCTCGTCGTCACGGTCGACGGTGAACCGTGGCTCTGCGACGCGGGGTTCGGCTACCAGGGCCCGCGCGAGCCCGTTCCGCTCGGGCGGCCCGGGACCGAGGTGCGCCAGGGCCCGTGGACCTTCGCCGTCCAGGAGGAGGAGGGCGGCGTCCTGGCGCTCCGCATCCGCCGCGGGGACGCCTGGCGGGACCTGTACGCCTTCTCCCCGCAGCGCTACCACCCCGTCGACTACGTCGTGCTGAACCACTACAGCTCCACCCACCCCCGCTCCTCCTTCATCGGACGGACCTTCGTGCAGCGCCCGGGCGACACGGTGCGTACGACTCTCGTGGGGCGGGAACTCATGCGCCTGCACCCCGACGGGCGGACCGAGCGGGAGACCGTCGCCCCGGACGGACTACCCGCTCTGCTCGAGCGGGAGTTCGGTCTTCGGCTGCCCGAGCGGGATGCGGCCGAACTGGTACGGATCCACCGCTCCGGGGACTGACCGGGGCCGGTCCCCGGCCCGTACGATGGCGCGGTGCTGGTCAAGTGGATTCGCTGCACGGTGACGGACCGACGCGGGTTCGAGCGCGGGCAGCGCAAGTGGGCGGGGCTGCCCGGCGAACCCGGATTCCGGGGGCAGGGCGGCGGCTGGAGCAGGGGCCGGCAGGGGGTCGCGCATGTCTTCGCGTTCTGGGAGAGCCGTTCCTTCTACGACTCCTTCATGGCCCGCTCGCACGACAGACTGGCGGCCGCGCAGGCCGGCACCTACACCGACGCGCGGGTCACGCTCTTCGAGTACCGCTTCGACGTGAAGACCGGCTTCGAGCCGCGCTTCACCGACGCCGACGTGGTCCGGGTCGCGCACACCCGGGTCCGGGAGGGGCGCGTGGAGCACTTCGCCCTGATGCAGGAGAAGGTCTGGAACCCCGCCATGGCCGGGTCGCCCGGCATGATCCGGGGACTCTTCGGCGAGGCGCCGGGCCGGGAGTTCCTCGTGCTGTCCATGTGGCGTGCGGCCGCCGAGCACGGCAAGTACCGGCAGGAGCGCGTGGAGCGGCTCTCGCTGCGCGCCCAGACCGAGGCGGACGTCGAGGCCCTCACCGGGGACGTCGTGGACCTCGAACCCGGCTGGACGGTATGACCGTACGACGAGCCGCCCCGGCGACCGGCGTGCCCGGGGCGTGCGCGCCCCGGGGGCCGCATAGGGTCGGGGCATGGTTCGACCACGGCGCATCGTCCTCGTCCGGCACGGGGAATCGGAGGGAAACATCGATGACACGGTGTACGAGCGCGAGCCCGACCACGCCCTGCGCCTGACCCCCGCCGGCCGCGAACAGGCCGCCGAGGCCGGGGTCCGGCTGCGCGAGCTCTTCGGCGACGAGCACATCAGCGCCTACGTCTCCCCCTACCGCCGGACCCTCCAGACCTTCCGCGAGCTGCGCCTGGACCCCGCGCGGGTACGGATGCGTGAGGAGCCGCGGCTGCGCGAGCAGGACTGGGGCAACTGGCAGGACCGCGACGACGTGAAGCTCCAGAAGGCCTACCGCGACGCCTACGGGCACTTCTTCTACCGCTTCGCCCAGGGCGAGTCGGGCGCCGACGTCTACGACCGCGTCGGCTCCTTCCTGGAGAGCCTCTACCGCAGCTTCGAGGCGCCCGACCATCCCGAGAACGTCCTGCTGGTGACGCACGGCCTGACGATGCGGCTGTTCTGCATGCGCTGGTTCCACTGGTCGGTGGCGGAGTTCGAGGCCCTTTCCAACCCCGGGAACGGCGAATTCCGTGTGCTGATGCTCGGTCCCGACGGCCGGTACCGGATGGACCGCCCGTTTGAGCGGTGGACCACACCCGAGCCTTATGACCTGGACGGCTAAAGTGGCGCGCGATGACCGCTGATTCCGCTTCCGAACGGCGCTACGCACGCGCCCTGTCCAGCCTCCGCGGGCTGGCCCTGGGGGACGCCCTGGGCTCCCAGTACTTCGTCCCCGTGAACTACCCGCTGCTCAAGCGGCGCGAACTGCCGGCCGGCAGCGAGCCCTGGCAGTGGACCGACGACACCGAGATGGCCTGCTCGGTGGTGGCCGTGCTCGCCGCGCACGGGCGCATCGACCAGGACGCGCTGGCGGCCTCGTTCGCCGGGCACCATGATTTCGACCGCGGCTACGGCCCCGCCGTCAACCGGATGCTGCGCCTGATCCGCGAGGGCGAGGACTGGCGCACCCTGGCCGCCGAGCTCTTCAACGGGCAGGGCTCCTGGGGCAACGGCGCGGCCATGCGGATCGCTCCGCTGGGTGCCTGGTACGCGGAGGACCCCGAGCAGGCCACCCACCAGGCGGAGATCTCCGCCTACACCACCCACCAGCACCGCGAGGCGGTGTGCGGGGCGATGGCCGTCGCCGCCGCCGCCGCGCTGGCGGCGGCCCCGGACGGTCCGCCGACCGCCGAGGACCTGCTGGACGGGGTGATCGCACTGGTGCCGCGCAGCGCCGTGGGCGCCGGCGTGCGCCGGGCGCGGGACATGCTGGACTACGGGGACGCGAACACCGTCGCGGCCGTACTGGGCTGCGGTCGGCGGACGAGCGCCCACGACACGGTGCCGTTCGCACTGTGGTCGGCGGCACGGGCGCTGGACGCGTTCGAGCGGGCGTTCTGGACCACCGCCCAGGTGGGCGGCGACGTGGACACCACCTGCGCGATCGTCGGCGGGATCCTGGGCGCGCGCGGGGACGCCGCGCTGCCGCAGGCCTGGCTGGCGCGGACCGAGGCGCTCCCGGCCTGGCTCCCGGAGGCCCCTGCCTAGACCGTCCCGTTGCGCCGTGGACCCGGGCGTGGGGGAGGTCCCGCACCCGGGTCCACGGCGTACGGCCGTGCGCGCGGACGGCTGCCCGGGCGGCCGCGGCCGGCGAACCTCCGCAGCGGGACGACGGGTTCGGCGGGCCGGGACCCGACCGGCACGGCGGGGCCGAGCAGGCCGACGAGAGCTGCGAAGAAACCTTTGGTCATGCTTCACGATTGCGATCCCGGTCGCGAGATCCCTTTCGCGAGGTGGTCCGGGAGGGGCTGCGTGAGGCGGCCCGTGAGGCGATCCGGGGGCTGGGGATGCCTAGGTCCGAGTGGATGGGGGCCTGATCGGAGGCCGCAATTCCGCTGATCGTCGACATGATTCCGGGGGTGCTGATGTACCCGGCCGGGGTATGCGGAAGCGAATGGCCTGGCTGGAAGATCGCCGAGGCGGTCGTCGGACCGACGGTGCCGGTGCTCCGCTCCCGGGCGTCCTGCGGGCAGGCCGCGGACGTCTCGGGGCGGGTCCGGGAGGGGCCCCGCGCGGGTCGCCCGGCACCCCGTGCGCGCGCTTGCCGCGGGCCGGGGTGTGCAGGCGGCCCGGGGCGGCGTAACCTTGCTGGCGCCATGCCGTACGAAGCACCCACCCACACCGTCGAACGCTCCCTCCGTGCAACCACCGGCGCCAAGGTCATCGCCGGGGTCGACGAGGTCGGACGAGGGGCCTGGGCCGGTCCCGTCACCGTGTGTGCGGCGATCACCGGCCTGCGCCGGCCCCCCGAGGGGCTCACCGACTCGAAACTGCTCACCCCCAGGCGGCGCGACGAACTGTTCGACGTCCTCCAGACCTGGGTCACCGCGCACGCCCTCGGGCACGCCTCCCCGGAGGAGATCGACGAGCTGGGGATGACGGCCGCGCTGCGGCTCGCGGCGGTACGCGCCCTGGAGGCCCTGCCGGTGCGGCCCGACGCGGTGATCCTCGACGGCAAGCACGACTACCTCGGCGCGCCCTGGCGGGTCCGTACGGTGATCAAGGGTGACCAGTCCTGCATCGCCGTCGCCGCGGCCTCGGTGATCGCCAAGGTCCAGCGCGACCGGATGATGGCCGCACTGGGCGAACCGGGCGACGGGACGGCGGACTTCGCCTTCGCCGCCAACGCCGGCTACCCCTCGCCCGTGCACCGCGCCGCGCTGGAGGAGCGCGGTCCCACCGTCTACCACCGGCTCTCGTGGTCGTACCTCGACGGGCTGCCCCAGTGGCGGCACTTGAAGAAGGTGCGCCGCAGCGAGGAGTCGATGGAGCTGGAAAACGGAGGCCAACTCGGCTTCGATTTCTGATCGCACCCACGTGCCACCCACCGGTACGTTTCGTACCGGTGTTTGATAGACATCAACTCATGCCTCTCACCCCCGCCATCGAGGAGCCTCAGATTCACGAGAGTGCCCAGGGTCCCCGCGTCACGCCGGCCGCCAGCCGCACCGCGCAGACCCCCCGCCCCGTACCTGGTCCGCGTCCCGCCGCCGTACCCCGGCCCGGACGCCCCGGTCCCGCCCGCCCCGCCCCGCCCGCGCAGCGCGCGGCGCAGGCCGCTCCCGGGCCCGTTCCCACCGCTTCCGCCGCGCCGTCCGTCTCGGCCGCGGTGCCGCAGGTCCAGCTGATCCCGGCCTCCGCCGAGGGTGCGCTGGACGCGGCCGAGGAGGCCGTGGACCTGCTGCTCGACACCGGGCGCGCGCCCGGCGACATCCTGGTGATCACCACCGGCGACCCGCACCCGTGGGCCGCGCACGAGCTGTCCTTCGGCGAGGCCTCCTACTGGGCCCAGCACGACGCCAGGGACGACGTCTTCTACGCGGACGCGTCGCAGGTGCAGCGTGCCGCCGGACGTCCCGTCGTGGTCTTCGCGGCCAACGGCGGTCCGGCCGGGGCGACCGCGGCCGCCCTGCCGGTCGCGCTCGCGCGGGCGGGTGCGCTGCTCGTCGTCTGCGGTGACGCCAAGGAGATCAACTCGGTGCTGGGCGCGGGCGTCTGACGCCCCGTTCCCGGCACGGGCGAGGGGCGGGGCGGCCGCAGGCCGGCCCCGCTGAGGTCCGGGGCCCGACCAGCTGCACCTCCTGTCCGCGGGAGGGCGGCCGTGCGGGCCTGGGCCGTGTCCCCCGGTCCGGGTACGGCCGCGGACCGGAGACGGTCTAGCGGGCGGCCGCCCGGCGCAGCGGCTCGACCATGCCGCCCGCCGTGCCCAGGGGCAGGGGTGCGACCTCGGTGATGGAGCCGAGCCGCTCCGGCCGGGACTCCGAACTGGGGTGCCTTCCGCCGCGGCCTTCGCCGAGCACCTGCCAGCCCCCGCGGGTCAGGGTGATGTAGGCGCCGCAGCGCAGCCCGTGCAGGGTGCAGGCGTCCCGCAGCCCCCACATCCAGGCCCCGTCCTCCTCGGTCCACCGCTCGTCGCCCTCACGGCAGTACATCAGCACCGCCGTCCGGACCGGGGTCCGCCGCCGCAGGTCGTGCGGGATGACCCGGCGCAGCCGGGACAGCAGGGCGTTGCGGTACTCCCAGCCGTCCGCCGAGGTCGAGCGCTGCACGAACGAGGCGCTGGCGACGAGTTGTTCCTCGGGGCCGAGCACGGCTATGACGGCGGTGGACGGCACCGGGCCGTGCCGGGAGTGCAGGCCGCTGACCACCTCCCGCGGGTTGCGCAGCAGGGGGACTCCCGCGGCGGTCCACTCGGAGGGTTCGAGCAGTCGGCCGTGCCGACTGGCGCCACCGGTGGCCGTGGTCAAGGACGCGGTCGCGGGCGGGGCGAAACCGAAGGTCACGGTCCTCCCTTCGGGTACACGCCCGCGAACGGGCACGGCTGAGGTGTGGGCGCGCCGCAGCGAGGCCCAGGAGCGTGCCGACGAGCCGAGCGGGAGCACTCCGATTCTCGCGTGGCCCGCGACGGTGGGGCAATGAGCATTTGAGCATGCGGACCGGAATTCGCCGGTATGCCGTTCATATCCTTGCCCCGCCACGCCGGTGACGACTCGTTCCGCTACGGCTGAAGTGCGAGCACCAGCGGAAACACCCCCCTCACTCCCGCCCGTCGCAGCAGACGGGCGGCCACTGCGAGGGTCCAGCCGCTCTCGGCGCGGTCGTCGACGAGGAACACCGGACCGGCGACCTCGGTCAGACTCGCCGCCAGGGCTGGCGGCACGGTCAAGGCCTGGTGGAGCCCCCGGACCCGCTGGGCACTGTTCGAGGACGGAAGCCCGAACTCCGGCGCCTGGTCGGTGTACTCCAGAGCTCCGAGCAGCGGAATCCGCCCGACCTCCGCGATCCGCGCGGCCAGCGAGCCGACCAGCTGCGGGCGGCTGCGCGAAGGCAGCGCGACCACTCCCGCGGGGCGTGCCGGAGCGTCCTCGGCACCCGAGGCCCAGCCACCGGGCCCCCGGGCCCAGTCGGCCAGAACCGCCACCACGGCCTGTGCCACATCGTCCGGAACCGGCTGGTCGGGTGCCTGGGCGGCGAGCATGGGGCGCAGCCGGTTCCCCCAGCCGATGTCGGAGAGCCGGCCCAGGGCCCTGCCGGGCGCCGCCTGTTCGCCGGCCGGGATCCGGCCCTTGAGGTCGACACCCACCGCCGCGAGGCCGGTCGGCCACATCCTGCGCGGTTCCAATTCGACCCCCGGGCGTCCCAGTTCCCCCCGGGCGGTGTCGAGGGAGGAGGAGGACACCGCCGCCGTGAAGCGGGCGCCCGCGCAGTTGTCGCAGCGGCCGCAGGGTGCGGCCTCCTCGTCGTCGAGCTGGCGGCGCAAGAACTCCATCCGGCACCCGGTGGCCGCCGCGTAGTCGCGCATGGCCTGCTGCTCGGCGGCCCGCTGCCGGGCCACCCACGCGTACCGCTCGGCGTCGTACACCCAGGGTTCGCCGGTGGCGGTCCAGCCGCCCTTGACCCGGTGCACCGCGCCGTCCACGTCGAGCACCTTGAGCATCGTCTCCAACCGGGTGCGCCGCAGGTCGACCAGCGGCTCCAGGGCGGGCAGCGACAGGGGGCGGCCGGCCTGCGCCAGGGCGTCCAGGGTGCGGCGCACCTGCTCCTCCGGGGGGAAGGCCACGGAGGCGAAGTACTGCCAGATCGCCTCGTCCTCCCGGCCGGGGAGCAGCAGCACCTCGGCGTGCTCGACGCCACGGCCGGCGCGGCCCACCTGCTGGTAGTAGGCGATGGGGGAGGAGGGCGAACCCAGGTGCACCACGAAGCCCAGGTCGGGCTTGTCGAAGCCCATTCCGAGGGCTGACGTGGCCACGAGGGCCTTCACGCGGTTCGCCTGGAGGTCGTTCTCCGCCTGCTCGCGGTCGGCGTTCTCGGTCTTGCCGGTGTAGGAGGAGACCGTGTGCCCGCGGTGGCGCAGGTAGGCGGTGACCTCCTCGGCGGCGGCCACCGTCAGGGTGTAGATGATCCCGGAGCCGGGCAGCTCGCCGAGGTGGTCGGCGAGCCAGGCCAGGCGGTGCGCCGCGTCGGGCAGGGCCAGTACGGCCAGGCTGAGGCTCTCGCGGTCCAGGGGGCCGCGCAGCACCAGGGCGTCCGTGCCCGCCCCGGTGCCGAGCTGTTCGGCGACGTCGGCCGTCACGCGGGCGTTGGCGGTGGCGGTCGTCGCCAGGACCGGTACGCCCGGGGGGAGGTCGGCCAGCATCGTGCGCAGCCGGCGGTAGTCGGGGCGGAAGTCGTGCCCCCAGTCGGAGATGCAGTGGGCCTCGTCGACCACGAGCAGGCCGGTGGCGGCCGACAGCTTGGGCAGGACCTGGTCGCGGAACTCCGGGTTGTTGAGGCGCTCCGGGCTGACGAGCAGGACGTCGACCTCGCCGGCCGCGACCTCGGCCTGGATGCCCTCCCACTCCTCGGGGTTGGCGGAGTTGATGGTGCGGGCGTGGATGCCGGCGCGGGCGGCGGCCTCGACCTGATTGCGCATCAGCGCGAGCAGCGGGGAGACGATCACGGTCGGCCCGGCGCCGTTCGCCCGCAGCAGGGAGGTGGCGACGAAGTAGACCGCGGACTTGCCCCAGCCCGTGCGCTGGACGACCAGGGCCCGCCGCTTGTGCGCGACGAGGGCCTCGATCGCCCGCCACTGGTCCTCGCGCAGCCTCGCGGTGCCCGTGGGGTCGCCGACGAGGCGGGCGAGTACGGAATCGGCGGAGGACCTCAGGTCTGCGTTCATGCCCCCATGCAACCCGATCCCTCTGACATCGCGCCAATGCGGACTCCGACCTGTGGATGTTGAACATTGGACTAGTTATCCACAGGGGTTTCCGGATCGGATCGCGCACGGGACCTTCGAGGCATGACGACGAACAACGAATCGCGCAGTCCGTCCGGCAGGCCCTCCATCAGTCCCGCCGGAGCCTCCGACGCTCCCGAGATCACCCTGCGCAGCCCGGCCGAACTGGCCGACGCGCTGCCCTACATGCTCGGCTTCCACCCC
Organism: Streptomyces sp. NPDC093801; assembly: GCF_040701585.1. Lineage (NCBI taxonomy): Bacteria > Bacillati > Actinomycetota > Actinomycetes > Kitasatosporales > Streptomycetaceae > Streptomyces > Streptomyces sp. NPDC093801. Next base: position 89,282 of record NZ_JBFBDP010000008.1, read on the forward strand.
ACCGACTCCCTCGTCATGGTCGCCGTGCACGGCGCGTCGGGCCGCTTCGGCGGCCGGCTCCGCGTAGGGATCCCCACCGCCACCGCCGAATGGGAGGACACCGCCCGCCAGGTCGCCGAATGCCTGATCAAGGGCAGTGAACGGCGCGGCGGCAAGCCCGACGGCATCGTGGTCTTCCTCTGCCAGGACCCGGCCGCGGGGGAGAGCGGGCAGCGGGTCATGACCCGGCTGCGGCCGCTCGCCCAGCGGCTCCGGACGGCCTGCGGCGCGCTGGACGTACCGGTCCTGGAGGCGCTGTGCCTCTCCGGCGGCCGCTACTGGTCGTACGTCTGCACCGAGGCCGGCCCCTGCCCCGCCGAGGGGACCCCGCTGGCCCCGCCCGGCACCTCGGTGATGGCCGCCGCGGCCACCTTCGCCGGGCTCCGGGTCCGCGGCTCCCTCAGGGAGATCGAGCGGCGGATGGCGCCGCTCGGCGGAGCCTGGGCCGCCGATCAGGAGGAGGCCCTGGAGCGGGCCGCCGTCTCCCTCGTGCCGAGGATCCTCGACGGGGAGACCCGCGAGGAGGTCGGTGCGCAGACACTCGGCCTGGCCCGCACCCTCATGAGGCGGCTGACCCTCGCCCCACCCGCCGAGGGCGGGCCCCGCGCGGACGACTGGGACGACGCGCTGCTCGGCCACGACGAGGCCGCCGCCGTGATCCTCGGCCTCCAGGACCGGGAGATCCGCGACATCGCCGCCGAGTGGATGGAGGGCGACGAGGCGGCCCCGGCCCTGCGGCTGTGGCGGGCCCTGGCCCGGCGTTGCGTCGGCGCCTACGGCGAGCACGCGGCGGCCCCGCTTACCCTGGCCGGCTGGGTCTCCTGGTCCAGCGGGGACGAGCCGACCGCCCGGATCGCCCTCGGACTGGCCCTCCAGGCGGACGCCGAGTACAGGTTCGCCCAGCTGCTCCACCACGCCTGCAACGAGGGCCTCGACCCCGAGGGGCTGCGGGAGTGCCTGCGCGAGGAGCGCAGGCGCCGCGAACCCCGCCGCAAGCGGACCGCCGCTCCCACCCGTCCGCCCGGCCGGCGGACAGTGCAGCGCCGCCGCCCCTCCCGCCGCCCCGAGGGGAGCGGGAAGTGAGCGCCCGTCAGGCCCCGGCGCCGGGCCGCCCCCTGCGACGGCTGTGGGACGCGACGGGCGGGGCCGAACGGCGCCCGCGCGCCACCCGCTGCGGGCCGCCGCCACCGGGTCCCGTGACCCGGGCGGGGGTGGGGGCGTTCAGCCGGTGGGCGGTGGGAGTCCGGCCGCGCCGCCGCCCAGCCGAACCGGCCGGAGCGCAGACAAGGCGACACATGGCTCCCCCCGCACCCGAAACCGGCCCGCCCGCGACCACCTCCGCTCCCCGTCCACCGGGGCTCCCCTCCGGGACGGCGCCCGCCCCCCGCCCTCCGGGGCTGCCGCCCGCGGCCGCCCCGGCTTCGGGACCACACCCTCCGGGGATGCCCTCCGGGATCGCGCCGGAGCCCCGCGTCCCGGGGCCGGGGGCCCTGCCCGGGGGCGGGTCCGGTCCCGGTGTCCGGCCGTCGGGACCACCGCCCGGGTCCGGCGGCGGGCGGCCCGAGCTGCCGCCGGTGCACGGAGCCCTCATCTGCGTCGCGGCCCCCTGCCTGGTCGTCTCGCCCGAGCACGGCCAGCTGACCGGGCAGGGCATCGAGGGCGTCTACCGGTCCGGACGCCGACTGCTGTCGCGCTGCGTGCTGCGCGTCGCCGGGCGGGACCCGGTGGCCGTGCAGGGGCGCAGCCTCGGGCCCGACCGGGCCGTCTTCGCGGCCACCGTCCGGACGGGCGTCGAACCCGGACCCGACCCCGACATCGGCATCGAGCGCGTCCGGCACGCGGACGGCACCGAGCGCATCACCGTCCGCAGCTTCGCGGTCCGGCCCCTGCGGCTGCCCGTGGAGGTCTCGCTCGGCACGGACCTGGCCGAACTGGCCGCGGTGGCGGCCGGCCGCGCGGGGCCCGAGCTCGCCGCCGGGGTGCACGCGGCGGGGCTGCGCTGGAGTACGGAGGAGGTCTTCGCCGTCACCACCGCCGACCCCGCCCCGGACGACGCCCTCGCCACCGCCGGGCTGCTGCGCTGGCAGCTCGAACTGGGGCCGGGGGAATCCCGCACCATCGAGCTGCGGACCACCCGCGACCGCACCGCCCGGGCCCCCGCCGGACAGGTCGCGAACCCGCTGGCCGGAGCCCGCGCCGAGGGGGACGACCCGAGGGTCGAGGCATGGCTGAGGACCAGCGTCGACGACCTGCGGGCCCTGCTCCTGCGGGACGCCGCGGACCCCGGAGACGCCTTCGCCGCGGCGGGGGTGCCCTGGCGGCTCGGACTGGCCCCGGCGGAGTCGCTGTGGGCCGCCCGGATGGCGCTGCCCCTCGGCACCGGGCTCGCCGCCGCCACGCTGCGGACCCTGGCCCGCAGCCAGGCCGGGGGGCGGGGCCCCGGGGCGGGCCGGATCCCCGGGCCGCTGCGCGCCGCCGGACCGCAGCTGCCGCCGGGCTGCACCGGCACCGAGGCCACCCTCGGCTTCCCGGCCGTGCTCGCCGAGGCGCGGCGGTGGGGGCTGCCCGAGGAGGAGGTGGCCCGCCTCCTCCCGGCCGCCGAGCGCTGCCTGGACTGGCTGCGCGGCGCGCTCGGGGAGGACGGCTTCCTGGCCGACCCCGACCCGGGCCCGCGGCGCTGCGAGACCCAGGCGCATGCCCACCGGGCCGCCCTGCTCGGCGCCGACCTGCTCGACGGGTGCGGGCGGGCCGGAGCCGAGGAGTGGCGGGAGTGGGCGGCTGCCCTGCGGCAGAGATTTCAGGACCGGTTCTGGACCGACGGCCCGGACGGCGGCCGCCCCGCCGCCGCCCTGCATCCCGACGGCCGGCCGCTGGTCCGGCTGACGGCGGCCGCGGCGCACCTGCTGGACACCGGCCTGCTCGGCGGCGGCAGCCTCGCACCCGGCCTGCTGGACCGGGTCCGCTCCGAACAGCTCGCGCGCCTCCTCGGCGCCCCGGCGATGGATTCCGGATGGGGGCTGCGGAGCATGGCGGCCCGGGAGCCGGGACACAACCCCTTCGGCCACCGCTCCGGCGCGGTCCGTCCCCACGAGACCGCCGTCGCGGTGGCCGGACTGGCCCAGGCCGGACACGAGAAGGAAGCCGCGGGCCTGCTGCGGGGCCTGCTGGACGCGGCGGAGGCGTTCGGGTACCGGCTGCCGGAGATGTTCGCCGCCGAACAGCGCACCGCCGGCAGCGCCCCGCTCCCGCACCCGGCGGCCTGCCGGCCGGCGGCGGTGGCCGCCGCCGCCGGGATCCACGCCCTCACCGCGCTCGCGGGCATCCGCCCGGACGCCCCGGCGGGGACGGTCGCCGTGGCCCCCCGGGCGGGTGCCCCCCTCGGCGCCCTGCGCCTGGCCGGACTGCGGGTGGCGGGGGAGCCGTTCACGGTCCGGATCAGCCGTCTCGGCGTCGGCATGGTGGAGGAGGCCGCCGATGGGCTCCAACTGGGAGGGTGAGGCACCTCACGGGTGGTCCGCCCGCCTGGGTACGACGGTGCGGACTGGGTTCCAGATCACCGTCCTCGGGATCACGAAAGCGCTGTTTATCGTCAGGCAGACGACTATGATCGCGGCATGTCGCCCTACGACCCGTCGGCCTTCCCGCCCTTCGCCGTCACCGTCGACCTGGTCGTGCTCACCGTGCGGCGCCACGCGCTCTGCGCGCTGGTCGTACGACGGGGAGAGCAGCCCTTCCAGGGGCGCTGGGCCCTGCCCGGCGGCTTCGTGCGCGGGGACGAGGACCTCGCGGCCGCCGCGGCGCGGGAGCTCGCCGAGGAGACCGGGCTCTGTGCGCACGATCCGGCCGCTCCAGGCGTGGACAACGGGGCGCACCTCGAACAGCTCGCCACCTACGGGGACCCCCAGCGCGATCCGCGCATGCGGGTGGTCAGCGTGGCGCACCTGGTGCTCGCTCCCGACCTCCCCGCGCCCCGGGCGGGCGGCGACGCGAACAGCGCCCGCTGGGCTCCCGTCGACGAGCTCCTGGAAGGCCCCGACCAGACCGTCACGGGCCTCGCCTTCGACCACGCGCGGATCCTCGCCGACGGCGTGGAGCGCGCCCGCTCGAAGATCGAGTACTCCTCGCTGGCCACCGCCTTCTGCCCGCCCGAGTTCACCGTGGGCGAGCTCCGCCGGGTGTACGAGGCGGTGTGGGGCGTGGCCCTCGACCCGCGTAACTTCCACCGCAAGGTCACCGGGACACCCGGGTTCCTGGTGCCCGCCGGGGGAACGACGACCCGTCAGGGCGGCCGGCCGGCGCAGCTGTTCAGGGCCGGCGGGGCGACCCTGCTCAACCCGCCGATGCTGCGGCCGGAGGTCTGACCCGCAGTCTCCGGTCCGGATCCGGCCCGCGCCGTCCGGGCCCGCACCACCCCGGACGGCCGCAATACCGGCCGCGACCCGGAGCGGTTGCGTAGAAAATCGGACATATCGCGTTATCTTGCGTGCGGTACTCACGCTGCCGCAGAGCGGTCTCACACCCCGCGAGAGAAGCGATGCTCCAGGCCATCGGACTCACCAGCACACCCCGTCGAGATCTGCCGCCCCTCGTGGACGACCTCACCTTCGAGGCCCGCCCGGGGTGCGTGACCGCCCTGCTCGGAGAGCCGGGTTCGGGCAAGACCACCGCCCTGCGGCTCATGCTCGAACTCGAGCCGGGTCGCGGCATCACCTACTTCCGCGGCCGCCCGCTGCACCGGATCCCGCATCCCGGCCGCGAGGTCGGGGTACTCCTCGGCGACGTCCCCGGGCATCCGGCCAGGACGGTCCGCGGCCAGCTGCGCATGCTCTGCGCCGCCGTCGGCGTACCGGCCTCCCGGGCGGACGCCATGATGGAGGTCGTCGGCATCGCGGGCCTGCGCGACCAGCGGATCGGGTCGCTCTCGCTCGGCATGGACCGCCGCCTCGGCCTGGCCGCGGCCCTGCTCGCCGACCCCTGCACCCTGCTCCTCGACGAGCCGTCCGCCGACCTCCAGCCCCGGGAACGCGCCTGGCTGCACGGGCTGCTGCGCGGCCACGCCTCCCTCGGCGGGGCCGTGCTGTTCACCACCGCCGACGCGAAGGAGGCCGCCCGCAGCGCCGACCGGGTCGTCTCCATCGCCTCGGGCAGGCTCGTCGCCGACCAGGAGGCCGCGGACTTCGCCCGCACCCGGCTGCGCCCGCGGGTCGCCGTGCGCACTCCGCACGCCGCCCGGCTGGCCGACGTCCTGGGGCGCGAGGCCCGTGCCGCGCACCGCGCCGTGGAGATCGTCGCGGAGAGCGGCAGCCGGCTCTCGGTGTACGGCAGCGACTGCGCCGAGGTCGGTGAGGCGGCGTTCCGCAACGGCGTCCTCGTCCACCAGCTCGCCGACGAGACCGGCGACGCCGGAGCGCCGGTCCCGCCCGTACCGCAGGCCCGCACCGGCGGGCCGCCCAAGGCGGAGGCGCGGGTCGAGGCCGGGGCCCCGGTCCGGGCCGGGGCGGGCGCCGCCACGGGGCCCGACGCCGCCCCCCACGACCCCCGCACGGACCCGCGCCCCGCCCCCGGCGCCGGGTTCCGCGCCGAGGCGGTCCCCGTGGCCGTCTCCTGGGCCACGCCCGGGCCGGAGGCCGGGGAACGCCCCGTCGCCGGCGCGCACCCCCCGGCCGCCCGCTCCGCGCCCCCCGTCTCGGCGGTGCGCCGCGTGGGCGGGCCGCTGCGCCCCCTGCGCTACGAACTGCGCCGCGTCTTCGGCACCGCCACGCCCTTCCTCACCGCCGCACTCGTCGTCGCCGTCTCCGCCCTGACCGCCCTCGTGCTGGCCCGTGCCGGGCACGCCCCCCGCGACCGGGTGCTCGCGGCCTGGCCGGATCTGGTCCCGCTGCCCCCCGCCGCGCTCGGGGCGGGGCTGCTCGGCGCCCTGGCCTTCGGCGAGGAGTACCGCTACCCCGCCCTCGCCGCCGACCGGGGCACCGTCCCGCGCCGCCTCGGGCTGCTCACCGCCAAACTCGGGGTCTGTGCCGTCCTCGCCCTCCTCCTCGGCGCCCTCGCCGTCACCGCCGACGCCGCCGCCCTCCGGCTCGTCTTCGGCCGCGGCCCGCTGGGCACCTGGGCGGAGTGGGCGGCCCCCGCCGCGAGTTGGGCGGGGCTGCTGGTCGGCTGCGCCTGGGCCGGGGTGCTCGGGTCCGCGGTGTTCCGCTCCGCCTCGGCCGGTCTGGCCGCCGTGCTCGCCGTGCCGGTGATGGTCGTACCGCTGGTGCGCAAGGTGCTGGAGGGACCCTCCGCGTACCCTGCGACCGGGTTCGCCACCCGGCTGCGCGGGCTGGCCTCGGCGCCGTGGCCCGCCGACGCGGACCGCTGGGTGCTGGGGGCCTTCCGGGTGATGGTCCAACCCGTCGGAGCCGCATTGGTGTTGTCGCTGATGGTCCTGTTGTGCGCCTATGGGTTCACAGGACTGCGCGGTCGGGTCCGTTGGTGATCGTTCCGGTGCGTCGGCCGACTCCCGGGGGACCGGACAAGTCCGCTTCGCATCGGATCACACGAAGCGGACCACAACTCCCCGCAAAAGGCCCGGTTCTTTACGATAAGTCGTCAATTGCGTAGGTGGCACCGATCACCCTTTCGTGTGCTTTTCACCAAAGACCTCAAGGGCGGTGGGGGCGCGGCCGACAAAGGATTCGTGAGTACCCTTGCGCACACCATGATGACCGCCGCCCGCCATGCCGACACCGGCCTCGCCGGCCCGGGCGAACTCGACCGCTACCCCTATGCGGAGGCCCCCGGGTCCGACCGGGTCGGTCCGCCCCACTGGGACGGCGCCGACGTCGAGTTGAGCCGTGTGGGCCGCCGGGCGGCCGGCAGCCGCGGCCGCGGGCTGCACGGCCAACTCGTCCAGCAGCTCGGCCAGATGATCGTCTCCGGCGACCTCGGCGCGGACCGGCCGCTGGTCCCCGAGGAGATCGGCCAGCGCTTCGAGGTCTCCCGCACCGTCGTCCGCGAATCGCTGCGCGTCCTGGAGGCCAAGGGCCTCGTCAGCGCCCGCCCCAACGTGGGCACCCGGGTCCGGCCGGTCGCCGACTGGAACCTCCTCGACCCCGACATCATCGAGTGGCGCGCCTTCGGCCCCCAGCGCGACGACCAGCGCCGCGAGCTCAACGAGCTCCGCTGGACCATCGAGCCCCTGGCCGCCCGCCTCGCCGCCGGCCACGGCCGCCCGGACGTCCAGCAGCGCCTCTCCGACATGGTCGAGATCATGGGCCACGCCCTCGGGCAGGGCGACGCGATCACCTTCGCCCGCGCCGACAACGAGTTCCACGGGCTGCTGATCCAGGTCGCAGGCAACCGCATGCTGGAGCACCTGTCGGGCATCGTCTCCGCCGCCCTCCAGGTCTCCGGGAGTCCCGTCACCTCCTGCGACCGCCCGAGCGAGACCTGCGTGGCGCACCACGCGCGGATGGTCGAGGCCCTCGCCACCGGTGACGGCGCGGGCGCCGAGAGCGCCATGCGCCAACTCCTGACGGTGCATCCGGAGGTCGAGCGCGTGGTGCCCGCCCCGCGCGAGCACTGACCCCCCGGCGCACGGGGGCGCGGGGGTGCCGCACCGGTCGCCGGGCCCGTTTTCGGGCCCGGCGACACCGGTATGCGGGGGGTGTCGAGACGTCGGTGTGACTTGGGCCACGAAGATTGGGCGTAACGCTCTGCGACGTCACGCGATGACCTAAGCGGTGATGGCCGACGGAGGGAAGACAGCAGCCCTTGGGGTGCTGTGCAGCTCCCCGGCCCCTGCCCGCGCCCCGGCCCATCCCCAGTCGGTGGTCGTCGGCTCCGGTCCAGCACCAGGCCGGGGTCGGAACCCGTTCCCATCGTTCCGAGAGGTTGTTCGTGTCGGCCAGCACATCCCGTACGCTCCCGCCGGAGATCGCCGAATCCGAGTCCGTGATGGCGCTCATCGAGCGGGGCAAGGCCGAGGGGCAGATCGCCGGCGATGACGTGCGTCGGGCCTTCGAGGCTGACCAGATTCCTGCGACCCAGTGGAAGAATGTCCTGCGCAGCCTCAACCAGATCCTCGAGGAAGAGGGTGTGACGCTGATGGTCAGTGCCGCAGAGTCGCCCAAGCGCACCCCACGCAAGAGCGTCGCAGCGAAGACCCCCGCCAAGCGTACGACGACCAGGCCGGTCGCGGCCAAATCGGCGGCCGCCCCGGCCCCCGCCGCGGCCCCGGCGGCGGAAGCCGGTCCGACGGAACCCGACACCGCCGATGCCCTCGCCGGGGAGCCGGCGGCCGAGCCGGCCGCGAAGAAGACGGCGGCGCGCAAGACGGCGGCCAAGAAGGCCGCGCCCGCGAAGAAGGCCGTCGCCAAGAAGACCGCGGCCAAGAAGACCGCCGCCAAGAAGGACCTGGACGAGGGCGACGAGGAGACCGTCGACGAGGGTCCCGACGCGGTGAAGGCCGAGGCCGAGGAAGAGGAGGAGAGCGGGGAGAACAAGGGCTTCGTCATCTCCGACGACGAGGACGACGCCCCCGCCCAGCAGGTCGTCGTGGCGGGCGCCACCGCCGACCCCGTCAAGGACTACCTCAAGCAGATCGGCAAGGTCCCCCTCCTCAACGCCGAGCAGGAGGTCGAGCTCGCCAAGCGCATCGAGGCGGGCCTGTTCGCCGAGGACAAGCTGGCCAACTCCGACAAGCTGGCACCCAAGCTCAAGCGCGAGCTGGAGATCATCGCCGAGGACGGCCGCCGCGCCAAGAACCACCTGCTGGAGGCCAACCTCCGCCTCGTGGTCTCCCTGGCCAAGCGCTACACGGGCCGCGGCATGCTCTTCCTGGACCTGATCCAGGAGGGGAACCTGGGTCTGATCCGCGCGGTCGAGAAGTTCGACTACACCAAGGGCTACAAGTTCTCCACCTACGCGACGTGGTGGATCCGTCAGGCGATCACCCGCGCCATGGCCGACCAGGCCCGCACCATCCGCATCCCGGTGCACATGGTCGAAGTGATCAACAAGCTCGCCCGCGTGCAGCGCCAGATGCTCCAGGACCTGGGCCGCGAGCCCACCCCGGAGGAGCTGGCCAAGGAACTGGACATGACCCCCGAGAAGGTCATCGAGGTCCAGAAGTACGGCCGAGAGCCGATCTCCCTGCACACGCCGCTCGGCGAGGACGGCGACAGCGAGTTCGGCGACCTGATCGAGGACTCCGAGGCGGTCGTCCCGGCCGACGCGGTGAGCTTCACGCTGCTGCAGGAGCAGCTGCACTCGGTGCTCGACACGCTGAGCGAGCGCGAGGCCGGCGTGGTCTCGATGCGCTTCGGACTGACCGACGGCCAGCCCAAGACCCTCGACGAGATCGGCAAGGTATACGGGGTCACCCGTGAGCGCATCCGCCAGATCGAGTCCAAGACCATGTCCAAGCTGCGCCACCCCTCGCGCTCCCAGGTGCTGCGCGACTACCTGGACTGACCGGGCCGGCAGGGGGCGTACGACGGCGGCCGCGCGGGTGCGCGCGGCCACCGGGCATCCCACTCTGGGTGGAGTGATGCACACTCGGAGTCAGGAGGCCCCATGCGTCGTCCCTTCGCCCGTGCCCTGGCGGGCGCACTGACCCTGGTGGCGGGAGCGGCCGTGGTGCCGCTGGCCCAGGCGCCCACGGTGGCGGCGGACAGCGTCGTCATAGGCGGGAAGCCGGTGAAGGTGGCCGACAGCCCATGGGTCGTGGCCCTCGCCAGCCGTGACCGGTTCGGGGGTATCCGCGACGGGCAGTTCTGTGGCGGCGTCCTCGTGGCCCCGACCACGGTGGTGACGGCGGCCCACTGCCTGGGCCGCCAGGTGCTGGGCGGGCCGGTCGACTCCGTCGCCGACTTCCGGGTGATCACGGGCCGGACGGAGCTGCGGGCCGCCGAGGGGCGGGAGATCGCGGTCCGCGCGGCCCGGGTCAATCCGGCGTACGACCCTGGGACCAATGCCGGCGACCTCGCCGTGCTGGAGCTGGCCGAGGCGGTGCCGGCGGAGAACGTGCTCCCCATGGCCGGCGAGGGCCACCCCGGCTACGGGGCGGGCACCGGGGCGGCGGTGTACGGCTGGGGCGACACGAGCGGGTTCGGGGACTACGCGTACGGGCTGCGGGCGGCGCAGGTCACCGTGCTGGACGACGAGGTCTGCCGGCGGGCGTACCCGGGCGGCTCCGACGGTCAGTACCGGGCCGACTCCATGGTGTGCGCGGGCGACCGGTCGGGCGGGAAGGACGCCTGCCAGGGGGACAGCGGCGGCCCGCTGGTGGCCGGGGGCCGGCTGATCGGGCTGGTGTCCTGGGGGCGCGGCTGCGGGCGCGCCGACAGCCCGGGGGTGTACACCCGGATCGCCCCGTTGATCGACTTCGTGAGCGGCCCCCAGGGCGACCGGCGGCGCGGCGGGGTCTGAGGCGTCGCGCGGGGGTCCGCAGGGGCCCCAGTACCCCCGTACGGCCCGGCACGGGGGTACTGGGGTCCCTGGGCGTCCCGGAGCGGGGAAGGGCGCCCCGGACATGAGGACGGGCGGTGTCTCTGGGTCTCAGAGACACCGCCCGTCGACCGGCCTAGCCGGTCCTGGCTCGTCGGATGCGAGGTCAGGCCTTGTGTCAGCGGTCCTCGTGGTCGGCTGCGTGGGCGGCCGGAGCGGACGTCAGCCGCTCGGTCTCATCCTGTATTTCCGCGGCGATCTTCTTGAGTTCCGGCTCGAACTTACGCCCGTGGTGGGCGCAGAAGAGCAGTTCACCACCGCTCAGGAGGACGACGCGCAGATATGCCTGGGCGCCGCAACGGTCGCATCGGTCAGCGGCCGTCAGCGGGGTCGCGGGTGTCAGAACAGTAGTCACGTCGCCTCTTCTCTAGCTCGACGAGCTGTCGTACCAGGGTCAACATCCAACCAGGCCGAAAACGTTCCCGCTCGCGGCTTTTCCTCGAAACTTCCTTCCGAAGCTGGCCGGCTGCTGCCGGTTGGCGGCGAAGGAGCCGTATTGCGTTGCTTTACGGTTTCGCGTTGTCAGTCGTTCGCTTGTAGCAGTTCTCGTCCTCCCCGGCGTGAGTGCCGGTTGTGCATGAGGACGTGCCCGAACCCTAAATGGTTCATGCCTGGAAGGGAACGTGATGTTTGCTTCACCCTCACGGGGGATCGAACACCCGTGCGGATCTGCACTAGGCTGTGGAACGCGCGAGGGTGGCGTTGCATCGGCTCTACCAGGCCTCGGTACCCTTCGACGGGCAACCGAGCCACCCCTGCGCCCCCGTGGGCCAGAAAAGAAATTCAGCGAGGAGCGAACTGCGTGACCGCCGACACGTCCGTGCCTTCCAGCGCGCTGCTGTCCGGAGCAGACCGGGACGGTTCCAACTACACCGCGCGGCACCTGCTCGTCCTCGAAGGCCTCGAGGCCGTCCGCAAGCGCCCCGGCATGTATATCGGCTCCACCGACAGCCGAGGCCTGATGCACTGCCTCTGGGAGATCATCGACAATTCCGTCGACGAGGCCCTGGGCGGCTACTGCGACCACATCGAGGTCGTCCTCCACGAGGACGCCTCGGTCGAGGTCCGCGACAACGGCCGCGGCATCCCGGTCGACGTCGAGCCCAAGACCGGCCTGTCCGGCGTCGAGGTCGTCATGACCAAGCTGCACGCCGGCGGCAAGTTCGGAGGCGGCTCCTACGCGGCCTCCGGCGGCCTCCACGGCGTCGGCGCCTCCGTGGTCAACGCCCTGTCGGCCCGCCTCGACGTCGAGGTCGACCGCGGCAGCTCCACGCACGCCATCAGCTTCCGGCGCGGCGTCCCCGGGCTCTTCACCGAGCAGGGCGCCGACAGCCCGTTCGACCCGGCCGGGGGCCTGCGCAAGATCAAGCGGATCACCAAGGGCAAGACCGGCACCCGGATCCGCTACTGGGCCGACCGCCAGATCTTCCTGAAGGACGCCCGCCTCTCCCTGGAGACGCTCTACCAGCGCGCCCGCCAGACCGCCTTCCTCGTGCCCGGCCTGACCATCGTCGTCCGCGACGAGCGGGCCGTCGACGGCGCCGGCAAGACCGAGGAGACCTTCCGCTACGACGGCGGCATCAGCGAGTTCTGCGACTACCTTGCCCAGGACAAGGCCGTCTGCGACGTGCTGCGCCTGACCGGCGCGGGCACCTTCAAGGAGACCGTCCCGGTCCTCGACGACCGCGGCCACATGACCCCCACCGAGGTCACCCGGGAACTGGGCGTGGACATCGCCCTGCGCTGGGGCACGGGCTACGAGACCGGCGTCAAGTCCTTCGTGAACATCATCGCCACCCCCAAGGGCGGCACCCACGTGGCCGGATTCGAGCGCTCCGTCACCAAGACCGTGAACGAGGTGCTGCGCTCCGCGAAGCTCCTGCGCGTCGCCGAGGACGACGTCGTCAAGGACGACGCCATGGAGGGCATGACGGCGGTCGTCACCGTCCGCCTCGCCGAGCCCCAGTTCGAGGGCCAGACGAAGGAGGTGCTCGGCACCTCCGCGGCCACCCGCATCGTCGCCGCCGTCGTGGCCAAGGAGCTCAAGGCCTTCCTGACCTCGACCCGGCGCGACGACAAGCAGCAGGCCCGCGCCGTGATGGAGAAGATCGTCGCGGCCGCCCGGACCAGGATCGCCGCCCGCCAGCACAAGGAGGCGCAGCGCCGCAAGACCGCGCTGGAGTCCTCCTCGCTGCCGGCCAAGCTGGCCGACTGCCGCAGCGACGACGTGGACCGCAGCGAGCTCTTCATCGTCGAGGGGGACTCGGCCCTCGGTACGGCCAAGCTCGCCCGGAACTCCGAGTTCCAGGCGCTGCTGCCGATCCGCGGCAAGATCCTCAACGTCCAGAAGTCCTCGGTCTCGGACATGCTCAAGAACGCCGAGTGCGGAGCGATCATCCAGGTCATAGGAGCCGGCTCCGGCCGCACCTTCGACATCGACGCCGCCCGGTACGGGAAGGTCATCATGATGACCGACGCCGACGTCGACGGCTCCCACATCCGCACCCTGCTGCTGACCCTGTTCCAGCGGTACATGCGGCCGATGGTCGAGGCGGGCCGGGTCTTCGCGGCCGTCCCGCCGCTGCACCGGATCGAGCTGGTCCAGCCCAAGCGGGGGCAGGACAAGTACGTCTACACGTACTCGGACAACGAGCTGCGCCAGACCCTGCTGGAGTTCCAGCGCAAGAACGTCCGGTACAAGGACGCCATCCAGCGCTACAAGGGCCTCGGCGAGATGGACGCGGACCAGCTCGCGGAGACCACGATGGACCCCCGCCACCGCACCCTGCGGCGGATCAACATCGGCGACCTGGAAGCGGCGGAGCAGGTCTTCGACCTCCTCATGGGCAACGAGGTCGCCCCCCGCAAGGAGTTCATCACCAGCTCGGCCGCGACCCTGGACCGCTCGCGCATCGACGCCTGATCCGGTGTCCCGGCGCTCTTCGCTCCCTCACCTGATGGAGTGAAGAGCGCCAGGACGCCCGTCCGGAAAGAGACCATTCGGCACATCCTTGTGAACACGCCGCCGATGCGGCGACGGACAAGGAGAGTTCGGTGGACAAGCGCGAAGGTCGTGAAGCCGGAACGGTCCGGTTTGACGACCCCTGGTACGACGCCCTGGCCGTGGGCTGGGGCGAGGGCGCGGAGGCCCCGCCGCCGCATCGGCCCACGGCGGACGGGAGCGCCCCGAGCGCTGCCGACATCTACCTGGAGGTGCAGCGCAGCGCCGCCTTCCAGGAGGTCCGCGGCCGCTACCGAAGGTTCGTCGTGCCCGCGACCGCCGGTTTCCTCGTCTGGTACGTCGCCTACGTGATCACGGCCACCGCCGCGCCCGGGCTGATGGCCCGGCCCGTGGTGGGCTCGTTCAACGTGGCCCTGCTGGCCGGCCTCGGCCAGTTCCTCAGCACCTTCCTGCTGACCTGGGCCTACTCCCGGCACGCCCGGCTGCGACGGGACAGTGCCGCGCTCGACCTGCGCTGGACCGTCTTCGAACGGGAACGCGGCCAGGAGCGCACCCGCACGGGGCGGGGGGAGGGGCGGTGACCTCCGAACACCGGACGCTCGCGCTGATCCTGTTCAGCCTGTTCATCGCGGTCACCCTCGGCATCACCACCTGGGTCGGCCGCAGGAGGCACGGCTCGGCGGAGGAGTTCTACGCGGGCGGGCGACTGTTCTCCCCGATGGAGAACGGTTTCGCCATCGCAGGCGACTACATGTCCGCCGCCTCCTTCCTCGGGGTCTCCGGACTGATCTCGCTCTTCGGCTACGACGGCCTGCTGTACCTGATCGGGTTCCTCGTCGCCTGGCTGATGGTGCTGTTCCTGGTCGCCGAACTGGTCCGCAACTGCGGTCGCTTCACCCTCGCCGACGTCGTCGTCGCCCGGATGAGCGAGCGGCCCGTACGGATCGCCGCCGGGACCTCCTCGGTGGTGGTGTCGGTGCTCTACCTGGTCGCGCAGATGGTCGGCGCGGGCAGTCTGGTGGGTCTGCTCCTGTCGGACGCGGGCCCCGGGGCCCGGACCCTGACGGTGATCGGGGTCGGCGCGCTGATGGTGGTCTACGTGGCCTTCGGCGGGATGCGGGCCACCACCTGGATCCAGATCGTCAAGGCCGTCCTGCTGATCGGCGGGGCGATCACCCTGACCGTGCTGGTCCTGCTGCGCTTCCACGGGAACCTCGACCAGCTCCTCGCGTCCGCCGCCGAACGCAGTGGGCACGGGGCCCGGTTCCTGAGCCCCGGACTGCGGTACGGCGGTGGCTGGACGGCGCGGATCGACTTCATGAGCCTGGGCCTTGCCCTGGTCCTGGGCACGGCGGGGCTGCCCCACATCCTGTCGCGCTTCTACACCGTGCCGACCGCGCGGGCCGCCCGCCGGTCGGCGGTGTGGGCGATCGGGCTGATCGGGGGCTTCTACCTGATGACGATCGTGCTCGGCTTCGGGGCGGCCGCGCTGGTCGGGCCCGAGGTGGTGCGGGCGTCCGGCGCCTCCGGGAACACGGCCGTCCCGCTGCTGGCCGGCATGCTCGGCGGGGGCGCCGAATCCACCGGCGGCGCGGTGCTGTTCGCGCTGGTGGCCGCCATCGCCTTCGCGACGATCCTCGCCGTGGTCGCCGGGATCACCCTGGCCTCGTCGGCGTCCGTCGCGCACGACCTGTACGCCTCCCTCAGGCGGCGGCGGGCCCGGCAGCGCAGCGAGGTGGCCGTGGCCAGGACCGCGGCCGTGGGGATCGGGGCGGTGGCCATCGGCCTCGGGCTGCTCGCCCAGGACATGAACGTGGCCTTCCTGGTGGGGCTGGCCTTCGCCGTGGCGGCCTCGGCGAACCTGCCGGTGCTGCTGTACTCGCTGTTCTGGCGGGGCTTCACCACCCGGGGAGCCGTGTGGTCGGTGTACGGGGGGCTGGTCCCGGCGCTGGTGCTGGTGGTCCTGTCGCCGGTGGTGTCCGGGAGTCCCGGGTCCCTCTTCCCCGGGCTGGACTTCCAGTACTTCCCGCTGCAGAACCCCGGGATCGTGTCGGTCCCGCTCGGCTTCCTCGCGGGCTGGCTGGGCACGGTCACCTCGGCGGAGGAGCCGGACGAGCGCAAGTACGCCCAGACGGAGGTCCGTTCCCTGACGGGGGCCGGCGCGGTATGAGGTCCGCGGGGCGGCGGTTCAGGCGCCGGCCGACGGGAGCCAGGTGTAGAGGTGTTCCGGGCGGCCGGTCTCGCCGTAGCGCAGGGCCAGGGAGACGCGTCCGGCGCGGTCCAGGAGCTTCAGGTAGCGCTGGGCGGTCTGGCGGCTGATGCCGGCCCGGTCGGCGATCTGCTGCGTGGACAGGGGGCCCTCGGCCGTGCGCAGCACCCGGCGGACCAGGTCCGCGGTGGTGGGGGAGTGCCCCTTGGGGAGGTCGTTGGGGGTGCCGGCCGTGGCGAGGGCCCCGAAGATCCGGTCCACCTCGGCCTGTTCGGCCTCTCCGCCGCCGGACAGGGAGCGGCGCAGGCCCGCGTAGGCCTCCAGCTTGGCGCGCAGGCCGGCGAAGGTGAACGGTTTGACCAGGTACTGGAGGGCGCCGAGCCGCATGGCCGCCTGGACGGTGGCCAGGTCCCGGGCGGCCGTGACCATGATCACGTCGGTGTGCCGGCCCGGCTCGCGCAGCCGCCGCACCAGGTCGAGGCCCGTTCCGTCGGGGAGGTAGTGGTCGAGGAGGACCAGGTCCACCGGGTGGGCCGTGAGGAACTCCAGTGCCCCGGCTGCCGAATGGGCCCGGCCCACGACCTTGAACCCGGGAACCTTCGCCACGTACGCCGCGTTGATACGGGCAACACGCATGTCGTCGTCGACGACCAATACGTGGATCGGGGACTCGTTCACCGCAGGGCCTCCGGAAGTACGACGGAGAACTCCGCCCCTCCGTCCTCTGCTTCACCGGCCCGGGCGCTGCCGCCCTGCCGCTCCGCGAGGCGGCGTACCAGGGCGAGGCCCAGCCCGCGCTCGCGGTGGGCCGAGGGCTGCTTGGTCGACCAGCCCTCCGTGAAGATCTCCTCGCGCCGTCCGGCGGGGATCCCGGGGCCGCTGTCGCGCACCCGCAGGACGGCGGTGCGCCCCTGCGCGCGGATGTCGACCTCCACGAGGGGAGCGCTGGAGCCGGCCGCCGCGTCCAGGGCGTTGTCGACGAGGTTGCCGAGGATCGTGACGAGGCCGCCCGGGTCCACCAGGCGGTCGGGGAGGAGGGAGCCGGGGGCGAGGCGCAGCGGGACGCCGCGCTCGGCCGCGACGGTGGCCTTGCCCACCAGCAGCGCCGCCAGCAGGGGGTCGTGGACCTTCTCGGTGACCTGCTCGGCCGTGGTCCGGTGGACGCCCACGACCTCGGTCACGAACGCGGCGGCTTCCTCGTGCAGGCCCAGTTCGAGGAGGCCGAGGAGGGTGTGCAGGCGGTTGGCGTGCTCGTGGTCCTGGGCGCGCAGGGCGTCGATCAGGCCCTTGGTGGAGTCGAGCTCGCGGCTCAGGTGCTCCAGTTCGGTGCGGTCGCGCAGCGTGGCCACGGCGCCGCCGTCGGCGGTGGGCATCCGGTTGGCGACCAGGACGCGCGGGCCCTGGACGGTCAGCAGGTCGCGGCCGGTGACGCGGCCGGCGAGGACGTCGCTGGTGCGGCCCGCGCCGAGGACCTCGTCCAGGGGCCGGCCGGCCAGGGTGTCCGCGCGGTCCTGGTCGAGGCCCAGCAGCCGGGCGGCCTCGTCGTTGACGAGGCGTACCCGGTCGTCGCGGTCGAGGGCGATCACGCCCTCGCGGATGGAGTGCAGCATCGCCTCGCGTTCCGCGAGGAGGCCGGCGATGTCGGAGAAGGCCAGGTCCCGGGTCTGCCGTTGGATGCGGCGGGAGAGGAGGTAGGCGGCGAGCGCCCCGGCGGCCAGGGCCCCGCCGGCGTAGGCGAGGAGGCCGGGGATGGCGCCGAGGAGCCGGTCGCGCACGCTGTCGTAGGCGATGCCGACGGAGACGGCCCCCACGATCTCCCCGTCGGCGGCGACGAGGGGGACCTTGCCGCGGGCGGAGCGGCCGAGGGTGCCCTGGTCGATCTCCATCACCTCGTGTCCGGCGAGCACGTCGCCGGGGTCGGTGGAGACGGGCCGTCCGATGCGGTCGGGGCTGGGGTGGGAGCGGCGGATCCCCTCCAGGTCGAGCACGACGACGTACTCGGCGCCGGTCGCGCTGCGGATCCGCTCGGCGGCGGCCTGGACGGGGCTGTCGGCCGTGGGCCGCGACCACAGGAGGTCGGCCGCCAGGGAGGGGTCCGCCGCCGCGCTCTGGGCGATGGCCAGCGCGCGCCGCATCGCCTGGTCGTCCAGCTGGTGGCCCAGGGGTGCCAGGAAGAGCCCCGTGGCCAGGACGAGGACCCCGGCGGCGATGGCCAGCTGGGTGAAGAGGATCTGCGAGACGGCGCGTCGGGGCAGCCCGAGACGCCGCGAGCGCGGGGGGAGGAACCGCATGACCAGTAACCGTAGGTCGGCGGGCGCCGAAGCGGAACGCCCGTCGCGCAGGCCCGCCTGCCTGGTGACCGAGCGTGACCGGGGTGCGGCCCGGTCACCGCCGGGCCGCACCCCGGGGCTCGCTGCGGGTGAACCAGGTGTCGTAGAGCTCCTGGACCTCCAGCAGGCTCCAGCAGGGACTCGCGCGGCACCTTCCCGCGGGCGATGCGCTCCAGGCGGCGGAAGCACCCGAACCGTTCGACGCCAGGGGCGACGACGATCAGGATCCCGGCGTTCCCGCCGGGGGCGGCGGCGAAGGCGTGACCGAGGCCGGGCGCGACGACGACGAGGTCGCCGCGGCCGGCCGTCACCACCCGGGGCGAGCTTCGGCGCGGGCTCATGCGAGGCTATTGGAACCCTCTTGGAGACGGAGTGCGGAGAGGGGCCGAAGGGTGTGCCCTCTGCCTTTTGGCAGAGGAGCGGATCGGCCGTGAGGCGCATGCCGTCGCCGGATTCGGTATCGATACTGGTCAGCGTGGTGAGCACTCGTCCCTTCCGTCTTCGTCGTCCGCTCCGGGGACCCGTGCGCGCGGTGGCGGAGGCGGCCTGGGTGCTGCTCGCCGGGCTGGGCGTGTGGGTGGCGGTCGCGTACACCGGGATGCTCCCGCGCCCGTACCTCCAGCTGCCCGCCCTGGCGCTCGGCGCGGCCCTCTTCCCGCTGCGCCGCCGCTTCCCCGCGGCCGTCCTCCTGGTCCTGGCCGCGCTGACCGGCCTGGCCGCCTGCGTCGGCCCGGCCACCGCGGCGACGGCGTACACGGTGGCCCGGCGGACGGTCCGGGCGCGGCGGCGGGCCCGGCTGCTGGCGGCTGCGGCCGCCCTGCTGGTGGTGTGCGCGACGGTGGCCGCGCCCTGGCTCGGTCCGGGACCGCTGCCGTACGGCCCGGCGCTCGGGCTGGTCCTGACGCCTACCGCCGTACTCGTCCCGGGCCTGGTCGGCACCTCGTACGGGCAGCAGCGGCGCCTCGTGCGGGCGCTGCGCGAGCGCGGCGACGCGGCGGAGCGGGCGCGCCGGTTCGCCGACAGCGAGGCCCGCATCCACGAGCGCTCCCGGATCGCCGCCGAGATGCACGACCTGGTGGGGCACCGGCTGAGCCTGATCTCCCTGCACGCCGGAGGCCTGGAACTGGCCCTGGAGCACGCCGACCCCGAACTGCGCGAGGAAGCCGTCCTGGTGCGGCGGACCACCCGCGACGCCATGCGCGAGCTGCGCCAGGCCCTCGGGGTGCTCGGCCCGCTGGGCCGCGACACAGGGCCGGAGGCCCTCACCGACGCCACCGGCACCCGCGCCGACGTCGAGGCGCTGGTGGCGGAGTCCCGGGACGGCGGGGTCGCCGTACGCCTCGACTGGACGGGACCGGACCTCGACACCCGTCCGACACCCGTCCGGCGGGCGGTGCACCGGGTGGTGCGGGAGGCACTGACCAACGTGCACCGGTACGCGCGCGCGGCGCACGTCGCCGTCACCGTCGAGCACGGTGAGGAGTCGGTACGCGTCACCGTCCGCAACGGCGCCCCGCCCACGGCCCCCGCACCGGCGGGCGGCCTGGGCACCGGACGCGGGCTCACCGGCCTGCGGGAGCGGGTGGAACTGCTCGGCGGCGGCTTCACCGCAGCTCCGCTGCCGTCCGGCGGCTTCGGGGTGGAGGCGGTGCTCCCGGCCGAACCCGGTGACGCCCCCGCGCCCCGGCGGGAGGTCGCGGAAGGGGACCCGGACGCCGCCGCCGACCGGGCCCTTGGCGGGGCCGTCCCGGTGCGCGGAGCCGGCGACCCGGCATCCGCCGCGGCCGCCCGGACCGGCGACCCGGCACCCGCCGCGGCCGCCCGGACCGGCGACCCGGCCGAACGCGGCACCGCGCAGGCGCTGACGCTCGCCCTCGGGTTGGCGGCGCTGTGCGTGCTGATGGCCCTCGGCACCCTCTTCGTGTACGCCACCGCCCCGCACCGGGACGCCGGACCGCGCCCGCTGCCCCGGGTCGGCATGACCTACGGCGACGTGATGGGCGCCGGCGTCACCGACAACGCGGCGGTCCGGGCCGCGGCCGCCGGCCGGGAACCGCCGCGCCCGCCCGGCGCGGCCGGCTGCGTCTACCCGTTCAACGGGGCCACCGAGTCCCGCCCCGGCTCCCTGACCATCGCCCGCTACTGCTTCGACACGGGGCAGCGCCTCGTCGCCGTCGACCGATTCACCGTCCCGTCGGTCCGGGACGCCACACCCTGGGAGATCCCGTGACCGCGCCCGCCCACCCGATCCGCGTCCTGCTCGCCGACGACGAGGCCATGATCCGCGCCGGGGTGCGCCTGATCCTCCGGCACGCCGACGGCATCGAGGTGGCCGCCGAGGCCCCCGACGGACGGCAGGCCGTCGAACTGGCCGCCGCGCACCACCCGGACGTCGTCCTGCTGGACATCCGGATGCCGGTCTGCGACGGGCTGGCCTCGATCGCCCCGCTGCTCGCCCTCGATCCCGCGCCGCGCGTGGTGATGCTGACGACCTTCGGCGACGACGAGAACGTCCTGCGGGCGCTACGGGAGGGCGCCGCCGGGTTCCTGCTGAAGGACGAGGGCCCGCAGGAGCTGATCAGCGCGGTACGGGCGGCCGCAGCCGGGGACGCCGTGCTCTCCCCGGGGGTGACCGGCGCGGTCATCTCCCGGATGCTGACCGCCGCCCCGCCGCGCGGCGCCGACGGCCCGGAGGCGGACGACCGGATCGCCAGGCTGACCGGCCGGGAGCGGGAGGTCCTGGCCATGCTCGGTGAGGGCCTGTCGAACCAGGACATCGCCGCCCGGCTCGGCATCGGGACCGGCACCGTGAAGAGCCACGTGGGCGCCGTCCTCGACAAGACCGGATCGACGAGCCGGGTCCAGGCGGCGCTGCTGGCCCACCGGACCGGCCTGGCCCCCTGAGCTCCCACACCCCTCCCGGGACGGGTGTCCGCCGCCGCGACCTCTGTCTTCCGGCAGAGGGAAGCCGGCCGGACCCCGACCTACGGCAGAGCGCAACTCCCGCCTCCAGGACGATGTCTGTGCAGGTCAGCGGCTTGACGATGGATGCATGTCGCAGACCTTCCCCCCTTCCCCCTCCGGCGCCGACGTCACGGAGCCGGCCGCCCGCGCCCGCGGCCTGACCAAGACGTACGGAAAGGGCGAGACCCGCGTCACCGCACTGGACGCGGTGTCCGTGGACTTCGCCCGCGGCCGGTTCACCGCCGTCATGGGCCCCTCCGGCTCCGGCAAGTCCACGCTGATGCACTGCATGGCCGGCCTGGACCCCGTCACCTCGGGGTCGGCCCGTATCGGCGGTGTCGAGCTGTCCTCCCTCGACGACCGCCGGCTGACGCGGCTGCGGCGCGAGAAGGTCGGGTTCGTCTTCCAGGGCTTCAACCTGATGCCCACCCTCACCGCGCTGGAGAACATCACCCTGCCGCTGAGGCTGGCCGGCCGGCGGCCCGATGCGGCCTGGCTGGACACGGTCGTCGCCACGGTCGGACTCGGGGGCCGGCTCGCGCACCGCCCCGCCGAGCTCTCCGGCGGCCAGCAGCAGCGCGTGGCGGTGGCCCGCGCACTGGCGTCCCGGCCGGAGATCGTGTTCGCCGACGAGCCGACCGGCAACCTCGACTCCCGCTCCGGCGCGGAGGTCCTCGGCTTCCTCCGCGACTCGGTGCGGGAGCTGGGCCGGACCGTGGTGATGGTCACCCACGACCCGGTGGCCGCCGCCCACGCCGACCGGGTCGTGTTCCTCGCCGACGGCCGCCTGGTGGACGAGCTGCACGGGCCGACCTCCGGCGCCGTGCTCGACCGGATGCTCGCCTTCGAGGCCCGGGGCCGCGCCTCCTGACCACCCCTGCCGCGCCCTCCCGTCCGCCGCGCCACACCTCCTGAAAGCCCGCCATGCTGCGAACAGCCCTGCGCAACGTCCTCGCGCACAAGGCCCGTCTGGCCATGACCGTCCTCGCGGTCTGCCTCGGGGTCGCCTTCATCTCCGGCTCGCTCGTCTTCGCCGACTCCACCGCCGCCGCCTACCGCGCCTCGCTGGCCCGCAGCCACGCCGGGACCGCGGTCTCCGTGGATCCCGCGTACCCCCTCGGCGCCCCCGCCGACCAGCGCGAGTCCGTCCTCGACGACGCGCTCGTGGCCAGGCTGGCGGCCGTCCCCGGCGTCGCCGCGGCCCGGCCGGCCGTCGACGGCTCGGCCACCCTCTCCGCCAAGGACGGCAGCCCGCTGCGCGCGGGCAACACGATGGGGAAGCTGGCCGCCGCCTACGTCCCCGGCCCCGACGGCACGGACGGCCGCCACCCGCTGACCGCCGGCCGCGCCCCGCGCACCGCGGGCGAGGTGGCCCTCGACCGGGGCACCGCCGCCGCCGGCGGATACTCCCTCGGCGACACCGTCGCACTGGCCACCGACGGCCCCGTCCTGCGGCTGCGGCTGGTCGGCATCGTCTCGACCACCGACCCCCGGGTCACCGCCGGCGGTACCCTCGCCGTCCTCGACAGGGCCACCGCCCAGGGGCTGTTCGCCACCCCGGGCCGCTACACCGGCATCGACCTGTCCGCCGCGCCCGGCACCGACCCGGACGAGCTCGCCCGGCGCGTCTCCGCGCTGCTGCCGGCCGGCCGGGCCGAGGCGACCACCGCGAAGGCGCTGGCCGAACGGCAGTCGGTCTTCATCGACACCCGGACCCGCAGCTACTCCCGGCTGCCCCTGGTCTTCGCCGTGGTCTCGCTGTTCATCGGCTCCTTCCTCATCGTCAACACCTTCACCATGCTCGTCACCCGGCGCTCCCGGGAGACCGCGCTGCTGCGCGCGATCGGTGCCACCCGCCGACAGGTGGTCGCCTCCGTGCTCGCCGAGGCGGCCCTTATCGGGCTCGTCGCGTCCGTGCTCGGCTTCGCCCTCGGACTCGGCGTCGCCACCGTCCTGCCCGATGTCCTCGGCGGCGCGGACGAACCGCTGCCGCGGGGGCCGCTGGTGGTCGGCCCCGCCCCGGTGCTCGCCTCCCTGGCCGTCGGCGTCGGCGTCACGGTCCTCGCCGCCTGGCTGCCCTCCCGCCGGGCGGCCCGGACCGCGCCCGTCGAGGCCCTGCGCACCGCCGAGCAGCCGCCCTCCGCGGCCCTGTCCCGGATCCGGGGCGCGGCCGGCGCGGCCGGCCTCCTCATTGGTGCCGGGCTGCTGCTCTCGCTGGACGGAGCCGAGGACGCCTCGGAGGGGAACCTGCGGACGGCGATGGCCGGCTGCGGGATCCTCGTCACCGGGCTGCTCCTGCTGGCCCCGCTGCTGGCGGGCCCGGTGATCCGCCTCCTCGGCCGCCTCAGCGCCCGCTTCGGGGTCGCGGGCGACCTGGCCCGGGACAACGCCCTGCGCGACCCCCGCCGTACGGCGGCCACCGCCGCCGCCCTGACGATCAGCACCGCGCTGGTCTGCGGACTCGCCGTCATCGAGCACTCCTCCAGCCGGGCCCTGGACTCCCAGGCCGCGGCCGGCCTCAGCGCCGACTACGTCATCAGCACCCGGGGCACCACCACGGCCATCGACGCGGCCGCCGTCCGGCGGGTCGCCGCGCTGCCCGGGGTGTCGACGGCCTCGGCCGTCGCGGACTCCACCTTCTCGGCCGGAGCCCTCGCCCGGGAGGTCTCCGGCGTCGACCCGAAGACCGTGGGGGAGGTCATGGAACTCCGCTTCACCAGCGGATCCGCCGCCGCCATCGGGCCGGGCCGGATCGCCGTCTCCCGCAGCTTCGCCCGGGAGAACCGGCTCGCCACCGGCGGGCGGATCGAGGGCGGCATCGGCCCCGGGCAGGGCGAGCGCGACCGTACCTTCACCGTCGTCGGGATCTACGAGGACAACCCCACCGCCCGGGACGTCCTCGCCCACCGGGACGACGTCCAGGCGCACGGCTTCCTGCGCGACTCCGTCCAGCGCGTCCTCGTACGCACCGGACCGGGCGCGGCGGACATGGAGAAGCGGCTGCGCGGCGCCGTCGACAACAGCCCCCTGCTGAAGGTGCAGGACCGCGACCGGCTCGTCCGCGAACAGGCCGGTGTCGCCGGCGACCTGATGGGCATGGTCTTCGGGCTGCTCGCCATCGGCGTGGTCATCTCCGCCCTCGGCATGGTCAACACCCTCGCCATGTCGGTCGCCGAACGCACCCGGGAGATCGGCGTCCTGCGCGCGCTCGGCATGGACCGCGGCGCGGTCCGCCGGATGATCGTGCTCGAAGCGCTCGCCGTCGCCGCCTACGGCACCCTGCTGGGCCTGGCCGGCGGCCTGTTCGGGGCGTGGAAGGTGAGCGGACTCGCCAACGGGGCCATTCCGCAGTACGCGTTCTCCGTCCCCTGGGGGACCCTCGCCCTGGTCGTCGTCCTCTCGCTCGGGGCCGGCGCCGCGGCGGCGGCGCTCCCGGCCCGGCGGGCGGCCGCGCTCGGCCCGCTGCGCGCGGTGTCCGGCGGCTGAACCCTCCTCCCGTCGCGCCCGGGCGCGGGAGATCGCCGGGCGGTGGCGCCGCCCCCGGGGAGCCGAGGGTCAGGGGACCGGGCGGGGCGGGCGCGGGCCCGTGTACTGGCCGCTCGGGCGCATCCGCAGCGGCGGTTCCTGGTACTCCTCCAGCGCGTGCGCGATCCAGCCCGCCGTACGGGCCACCGCGAAGACGGTCTCCCCGGCCTCGGCGGCCATCCCGCAGGACAGCGTCAGCGCCGCGAGCGCCAGGTCCACGTTCGGGTGCAGGCCGTGGCGGGCCATCACCCCCGCCACCTCCCGCGCCGCGCCCAGGGCGGCGCCCGCGCGGGGGAGCCCCTCCAGCCGCCCGGACAGCGCCCGGGACCGGGGGTCCTCGCCCTGGTACAGGCGGTGGCCGAAGCCCGGCACCCGCCGGCCCGCCCGCAGGTACTCCGCCACGACCGGCGCGGCCCCGCCCCGCTCCAGGACCTCCGCCAGCATCCGGTGCGCGAGCCGGCCCGCCGCCCCGTGCAGGGGGCCTTCGAGGGCGCCGAGCCCCGCCGAGACCGCCGCGTAGGGGTGGGCCCGGGCCGAGGCGGCGACCCGTACGGCCAGGGTGGAGGCGGCCAGGTCGTGGTCGACCAGCAGGCCCAGTGCCAGGTCCAGCGCGTCCACCGCCGCGGGCTCCGGTTCCTGCGCGGTCAGCCGGGACCACAGCCGCCGGGCGAGCCGCCCGTCGCCCGGGTCCTGCGGGGACACCTCGGGCAGGGCGCCGACCAGCGTGGGGACCAGGCAGCGCGCCGAACCGAGGACGGCCGCCCCGGACAGGTCGAAGCGCAGCGGGTCCGCGACCGCGGCGGCGGCCACCGCGACCCGCAGGAGGTCCAGGGGGCCGCTGTGCTCGGGCAGCGCGGCCACCGCGCGCCGGGCGGCGGCGAGCGGCTCCGGTGGAGCGGTGAACCGGGCCCCGCGCACCAGGGTCCCCGTCCAGAGCCACTCGGCGACCTCCTCGTAGGAGTACCGGGAGGCCAGTTCCACGGCGTCGACGCCGCGGAACCAGTACCGGTCCGCCCCGGGCTCGATGAGGGTCAGCGCCGTGCGCACGGCCGGCTCCGGGGCGGCGGGCCCCGCCGCCTCGCGGCGGCTGCGCCGGGCCAGGGCCTCCACCTCGGCGGCGTCGAAGGTGCTGCCCCGCCCGACCGCGTCGCGGCGGCTGTCGAGCTGGCCCCGGCTGACGTAGGCGTACACGGTCGCCGGCTTCACCCCGAGGAGCCGGGCGGCCTCCTGCGTGGTGATCCGGCGGGGGACGTCCTCCACGGGGGCGCCGGAGGAGGAGCCGGGCGGATGGTCACTCATGACGGTCAGCATACATATGTTGATTGAATCAATATTGACATGGATCCAATCAAAGATGGATGGTCGATCCATGAACACCACCGTCGAAGTACCCCGCGGTCTCGCGGGAGTCGTGGTCACCGAGACCGGACTCGGTGACGTCCGCGGACGCGAAGGCTTCTACCACTACCGCCAGTACTCGGCCGTGGAACTCGCCGCGTCCCGCACCTTCGAGGACGTCTGGCACCTGATGTTCCGCGGCGCCCTCCCCGCCGGCCACGCCGAGCGGGCCGCCTTCACCGCCGAGACCGTCCCGCTGCGCCACCTCCCCGCCGAGGTCCGGGACGCCCTGCCCGCCCTCGCCCGGGCCACCGCCCTCTCCGGACCCCTGGCCGGCCTGCGCACCGCGCTCTCGCTCCTCGGCGCCTGCGCCGGCTTCCGCCCCGTCTACGACCTGGACCCCGGCCGCCGGGCCGCCGACGCGCTCGCCGCCTGCGCCGCCGTACCGACCCTGCTCACCGCCCTGCACCGGCTCGGACAGGGCCTGGAGCCGGTCGAGCCGCGCGACGACCTCCCGTACGCCGTCAACTACCTGTGGATGCTCACCGGCGAGGAGCCCGACCCCGTCAAGGCCCGCGCCGTCGAGCGGTACCTGATCTCCACCGTCGACCACGGCTTCAACGCCTCCACCTTCACCGCCCGCGTCATCGCCTCCACCGGCGCCGACGTCGCGGCCTGCCTCACCGGCGCCATCGGTGCCCTCTCCGGACCGCTGCACGGCGGAGCGCCCAGCCGGGCCCTGGACACCCTGGACGCCATCGGCACGGCCGACCGCATCGGCCCCTGGATCCGGGAGCGGGTCCTGGCCGGGGACCGGATCATGGGCTTCGGGCACCCCGTCTACCGCACCGAGGACCCGCGCTCGCGGATGCTGCGGGACATCGCCCGGCAGTTCGGCGGGCCGCTCGTGGAGTTCGCCGTGGAGGTCGAGCGCCAGGTGGAGGAGATCCTCGCCGAGCTCAAGCCGGGCCGGGAGCTGCACACCAACGTGGAGTTCTACGCGGGCGTGGTCATGGAGCTGTGCGGGCTGCCCCGCGAGATGTTCACCCCGACCTTCTGCGCGGCCCGCGTGGTCGGCTGGAGCGCGAACGTCCTGGAGCAGGCCGCCGACTCGAAGATCATCCGCCCCGCCGCGCGCTACACCGGCCCCACCCCGCCCCGGCCGGTCCCCCCGCTGGGCTGACTACGATCGTCCGGGTGAACAGCGTCCAGCCCATCCCCGTCGTCGTCCTCTCCGGATTCCTCGGCTCCGGCAAGACCACGGTCCTCAACCACCTCCTCGCCCACCGCGGGGGCACCCGGATCGGGGTCGTCGTCAACGACTTCGGCTCGATCGAGATCGACGCGATGTCGGTGGCCGGCCAGGTCGGCGACTCGATGGTCTCCCTCGGCGGCGGCTGCCTGTGCTGCGCCGTCGACGGCAGCGAGCTGGACGCGTACCTGGAGAAGCTCGCCGCGCCCGTCCACCGGATCGACGTCATCGTCATCGAGGCCAGCGGGCTCGCCGAGCCCCAGGAGATGGTCCGGATGCTGGTGGCCAACGAGAACCCGGCCGTCCGCTACGGCGGCCTCGTCCAGGTCGTCGACGCCGCCGAGTTCGACGCGACCCGGGCCGCGCACCCGGAGACCGACCGCCACCTGGCCGTCGCCGACCTGGTCGTGCTCAACAAGACCGACCGGGTCGCCGTCGCCGAACGGGCCCGCATCGAGGCGGAACTCGCCGCGCTCGCCGCCCCCGGCACCCCGCTGGTGGGCGCCGACCACGGGCGGATCGACCCGGAACTGCTCTTCGACCGCCGCCCCTGGACCGAGACCCGGGGCCAGCTCTCCTTCGAGGACCTGCTGGCGGAGGCCGGGGAGCACGCAGACGGGGACGAGGACCACGGCGCACACGCCCACGCGGCCTACGAGAGCGTCTCCTTCACCACCGACCAGGCCCTCTCCCCGCGCCGGTTCATCGACTTCCTCGACCGCCGCCCCGCCGGGCTCTACCGGATCAAGGGCTTCGTCTGGTTCGGCGTCCCCGGCCACCAGGAGCGCTACGAGGTCCACGCGGTCGGCCGCTTCCTGCGCTTCGACCCCGGCCCCTGGGGCCGGGGCGAGCCGCGCGGCACGCGGCTCGTCCTGATCGGCAAGGGCGTCGACGGCCCGGCCCTGCGGGACGGACTGGAGGCCTGCCGGGAGGCGGACCCCGGGCGGTCCCTCCCGGACAGCATGTGGGGAGTGCTGCGCTACGTGCCCGGGCCGCCGCAGGACGCCTCCGTGGAGGACGTCTAGAGGAGGTCTACGCGACCTCGACGCCGAAGTCGCCCAGCAGGGCCTCCAGCCCGTCGCGGTAGCCCTTGCCGCCGATCACGAAGTCCCAGTCCCCATTCGCCCGGCGCCGGAACGAACCCAGCACCAGGGCCGTTTCACCGGCGCGGCCGTCGGACACCTCCAGGCGGCCCAGCTCCCCGCCCGCCGCGTCCAGCAGCCGGATGTGGGCGTCGGTGAAGCCCGCCAGGTCCGCCTCCGGATTGACCTCGGGGTCCACGGCGGCCACCAGCACCAGGCGGTCGGCCCGCGCGGGCAGCGCGTCGAAGGCCACTTCGACGGCGGCCTTGTCCGGCGCGGAGTGCGGGCGGGCGCGGACCGAGCCGTCCGGCGTGCGGGGGTTGTTGAAGAACACGAAGTGCTCCTCGCTCAGCACCCGGCTGCCCGTGCAGACCAGCGCGCACACGTCGAGCGCCACCGCCCCCGACCAGTACATGCCCAGCACGTTGTGGTCGGCGGAGCCGGCGGAGTCGGCGGCCGACGGCGTGTCGACGAGGGTCGGCGCCGGGGAGGCCGGCGCGGGCGCCCCGGGGGCCGGGCGGCCGCCGCCGGTGCCGGGCCCGAGGCGTCCGCGGAGCCCGTACTGGTGCAGCAGTTCCACCAGCTCCGCCCCGGGAACCAACTCCAGCGGCTTGCCGTTGGCGAAGGTGTACGACCCGGGCCCGAAGGACGCGGTGGTGACGAGCACCCCCTTGTTCGCCCCCTTGTCCTGGACCGTGCCGTACAGGTCCCGTACCGCCGTCGGCGGGACGGTGTTGCGGTAGCGCTTGACCTGCACCACGATCCGCCCGCCCCGGATCGGGGCCGGGTCCACCGCCTCCACGTCCACGCCGCCGTCGCCGGAGCGCTGGGTCGTCACCGCCTCCATGCCCATCGCCCGGAACAGCTCGGCGACCAGGTTCTCGAAGACGATCGGGTCCATGGTGAAGAGGTCCGGCTCGTCCTCGTCGCCTCCGGTGTGCCCCCCGTGGCTGACGACGTCGCCGACCTCGTCGGGCCGCCGCCCCGGACGTACCTCCGTCAGCTGGTCGGGGCGCGACGACAGCTGCCCGCCCAGCCCCGACACCAGGCAGTCCACCGCGCTGACCTGTTCCAGGCGCAGCCCCGCGAAGGCCGTCCGCCCCGCCGGCACGGTGGACAGGACGAACCGCGCCTCCTGCCCGGTGGCGGGGTCGTGGCAGTCCACGAACCCGTTGACGACGACCGAGTCCAGAACGCCGAACTCGTCCGCCGCGTACAACTCCCGCACCACCAGCAGCATGCACTGCGCCAGCAGGTCCCGGTACAGCGCGCGGCGCTCCGTGACGGGGCGGGGCCTGACCTTGTCCTGGTCCGTGCTCGGCAGGTACTGCACCGACCTGGCCTCCGGCACCACCGCGAACCCGGGCAGCTCCCAGTCCAGCACCAGCTGGCGCGCCGCCGGGTCGTAGGCCGCCGACACCTGGCGGGGCAGTGCCTCGGGCCAGGCCGTCGAGGCGTACAGGGCGGCCGAGAAGTACTCCACCGCGGCGTCGGCACCGCCCGCGCGCAGGGCATCGGCCAGGGCGGCGAGGCCGCTGTTGTGGGCGCGCACCCCGGCGAGCTGCTCCTCGGCCCACCGGTCGTACTGCCGGCGGTAGGCCGCCAGCTGCTGCCGGCGCTGCGCCTCCGCGGCGTTCGCCGCCTGCCAGGCGGCGGTGTACCGGTCGTGCGCCTCCCGCTCCGCCTGCGCCCGCTGGTGCGAGCCGGGCGACCAGCCGCCGCCCTGCTGCCGGAACTCCTCGATGCGGGGCATCGGCACGGGCTGACCGAGCGCCCCGGGGTCGAAGGGCTCCAGCCATTCGGGCCGCACCAGGGAGGACATCCGGAACGCCGGCGCCCCGCATCCCGCGACCAGCAGCCGCTTGAGGGCCTCCACCTCGGCGTCGATCTCGGCGGTGCGGCGCACCGCCTCGGCCTCGCGGTACTGCCGGTGGCTGCGGTTCGCGTCCCGCTCGTAGGCGCGCTCGCGGCGCTCGGCCTCCCGCTGCTGGATCAGCTGTGTCTGCTGCTGCCGGCGCTGGGCCTCGGCCCAGTCCCCGATCACTCCGCCCGCCCGACGACTCATCAGCTGTGTACTCCCCCCACCAACGCCAGGAAGGAAAACACTAGTCGGCATTCGGGTGGTACGTCCCCGGGGTCGCACCACCCGAACGCCGCCGTCCGGTCCTACAGCGCCGCACCCGCCAGCACCGCGACCACGGCCGGGAGCGCCGCGCCCGAGCCGTCGCGGCGCGGGTCCGGGGCCGGGAGCGCGGCCGGGTCGCCGTTCGCGGCGGCCGCGCGGGCCGGGGCGTTGCCCGCCCACGCCAGCACCAGCATGTCCTCGCCCTTCAGGAACCGCTGGCAGCGCACACCGCCGGTCGCGCGGCCCTTGCGCGGGTACTGGTCGAACGGGGTCAGCTTGCCCGAGGCCGGGGCGCCGTCGAGCGTCCCCTGCGCGCCCGCCACCGTGAACACCTGGGCGTCCCGGGCCGGGTCGACCGCCGAGAAGTGGATCACCTTGGCGTTCCCGGAGAGCTTGATGCCCGCCATACCGCCCGCCGGGCGGCCCTGGGGGCGCACCTGGCCGGCCGGGTAGCGCAGCAGCTGGGCGTCGTCGGTGATGAAGACCAGGTCCTCCTCGCCCGTGCGCAGCTCGACCGCGCCGACGATCCGGTCGCCCTCCTTGAGGGTGATGACCTCCAGCTCGTCCTTGTTCGCCGGGTAGTCCGGCACGACCCGCTTGACCACGCCCTGCTCGGTGCCCAGGGCCAGGCCCTGCGAGGACTCGTCCAGCGAGGTCAGGCAGACCACCGTCTCGTCGGCCTCCAGCCCGGAGACGAACTCCGAGACCGGGGCCCCGCCCGCCAGGCTCGGCGCGGCGTGCGTGTCCGGCAGCTGCGGCAGGTCGATCACCGAGAGCCGCAGCAGGCGGCCGTACGAGGTCACCACGCCCACGTCGGCCCGGGCGGTCGCCGCCACCTGGGAGACGACCAGGTCGTGCTTGGCGCGGGCGGAGCCCTCGTCGACCGGCAGCGGATCGGCGTTGGCCGTACGGGCCAGCAGGCCCGTGGACGACAGCAGCACCCGGCAGGGGTCGTCCGCGACCTCCAGCGGCACCGCGGCGACGGCCGTGCCCGCCGACTCCAGCAGCACCGTGCGGCGCGGGGTGCCGAACTTCTTGGCGACCGCGGCCAGTTCCGAGGAGACCAGCTTGCGCAGCTCGGCGTCCGAGTCCAGGATCCGGGTCAGCTCCTCGATCTCGCCGGTCAGCCGGTCGCGCTCGGACTCCAGCTCGATCCGGTCGAAGCGGGTGAGCCGGCGCAGCGGGGTGTCCAGGATGTACTGGGTCTGGACCTCGCTCAGCGAGAAGCGCTCCATCAGGCGCTCCTTGGCCTGCGCGGAGTTGTCGCTGTCCCGGATCAGGCGGATGACCTCGTCGATGTCGAGCAGGGCCACCAGCAGGCCCTCGACCAGGTGCAGCCGGTCGCGCCGCTTGCCGCGGCGGAACTCGCTGCGCCGGCGCACGACCTCGAAGCGGTGGTCCAGGTAGACCTCCAGCAGCTCCTTGAGGCCCAGCGTCAGCGGCTGCCCGTCGACCAGCGCGACGTTGTTGATGCCGAAGGACTCCTCCATCGGCGTCAGCTTGTACAGCTGCTCCAGCACGGCCTCCGGGTGGAAGCCGTTCTTGATCTCGACGACCAGGCGCAGGCCGTGCGCGCGGTCGGTGAGGTCCTTGACGTCGGCGATGCCCTGGAGCTTCTTCGAGCCGACCAGGTCCTTGATCTTCGCGATGACCTTCTCGGGGCCGACCGTGAAGGGCAGTTCGGTGACGACCAGGCCCTTGCGGCGCGCCGTCACGTCCTCCACGGACACCGTCGCGCGGATCTTGAACGTGCCGCGGCCGTTCTCGTAGGCGTCCTTGATGCCGGAGAGGCCCACGATGCGCCCGCCGGTGGGCAGGTCGGGACCCGGCACGAAGCGCATCAGCGCCTCCAGGCCCGCGTCCGGGTACCGGATCAGGTGGCGGGCGGCCGCGACGACCTCGCCCAGGTTGTGCGGGGGCATGTTGGTGGCCATGCCGACCGCGATCCCGGACGTGCCGTTGACCAGCAGGTTCGGGTAGGCGGCGGGCAGGGTGACGGGCTCGCGCTCCTGGCCGTCGTAGTTGGCGGCGAAGTCGACGGTGTCCTCGTCGATCGACTCCGTCATCAGCGACGTGGCGTCGGCCATCTTGCACTCGGTGTAGCGCATCGCGGCCGGCGGGTCGTCGTTGCCGAGCGAACCGAAGTTGCCGTGGCCGTCGACCAGCGGCAGCCGCATCGAGAAGGGCTGGGCCATGCGCACGAGGGCGTCGTAGATCGACTGGTCGCCGTGCGGGTGGAGCTTGCCCATGACCTCGCCGACGACGCGGGCGCACTTCACGTACCCGCGGTCGGGGCGCAGGCCCATCTCGTTCATCTGGTAGACGATGCGCCGGTGTACGGGCTTCATGCCGTCCCTGGCGTCCGGCAGGGCCCGGGAGTAGATCACCGAGTACGCGTACTCGAGGAAGGAGCCCTGCATTTCGTCGACGACGTCGATGTCGAGGATCTTCTCCTCGAAATCCTCCGGCGGCGGGGTCTTCGTGCTGCGGCGGGCCATCGCTGCGGCGCTCCTAACCAAGATCGGGGGGTGTACGTGCGGGGGTGTGCGACGGGGTCGACGCCGACCATTGTGGCCCCAGGCACCGACAACGCCGACTCCGACCCAGGTGAGAGGCCGGGAACTTCTCCGTGCACCTGCGCGCTTGCATACAGTGGCAGGTCGATAGGGAATCTCTGCATCGCGATCGAAGGGACCACATGCCCATGGGTCACACGGCCACAGCTCAGGCCGGCTCCGGCGGCCTGACAGCGACCGAGCACCGGCTGGCCAACGGCCTGCGCGTGGTGCTGTCCGAGGACCACCTCACCCCGGTCGCCGCCGTCTGCCTCTGGTACGACGTCGGCTCCCGGCACGAAGTCAAGGGGCGGACCGGTCTGGCTCACCTCTTCGAGCACCTGATGTTCCAGGGCTCGGCGAGCGTACCCGGCAACGGGCACTTCGAGCTCGTCCAGGGTGCCGGCGGCTCGCTCAACGGCACCACGAGCTTCGAGCGCACCAACTACTTCGAGACGATGCCGGCCCACCAGCTGGAGCTCGCCCTGTGGCTGGAGGCGGACCGCATGGGCTCGCTGCTCGCCGCCCTGGACGAGGACTCCATGGAGAACCAGCGCGACGTCGTCAAGAACGAGCGCCGCCAGCGCTACGACAACGTCCCGTACGGCACGGCCTTCGAGCGCCTGACGGCCCTCTCCTACCCCGACGGCCACCCGTACCACCACACCCCGATCGGCTCCATGGCCGACCTGGACGCCGCCTCCCTCGAGGACGCCCGGAACTTCTTCCGCACGTACTACGCGCCCAACAACGCCGTCCTGTCGGTCGTGGGCGACATCGACCCCGAGCGCACCCTGGCCTGGGTCGAGAAGTACTTCGGCAGCATCCCGGCGCACGACGGCAAGCAGCCGCCCCGCGACGGCAGCCTGCCCGAGACCATGGGCGGTCAGCTCCGCGAGGAGATCGTGGAGGAGGTCCCGGCCCGCGCGCTGATGGCCGCCTACCGCCTGCCGCACGACGGCACCCGCGAGTGCGACGCCGCCGACGTGGCGCTGACGATCCTCGGCGGCGGCGAGTCGTCCCGCCTGCACAACCGCCTGGTCCGCCGCGACCAGAGCGCCGTCGCGGCCGGCTTCGGCCTGCTGCGCCTGGCCGGCGCGCCCTCGATGGGCTGGCTGGACGTCAAGACCTCCAGCGGCGTCGAGGTGCCCGCCATCGAGGCGGCCGTGGACGAGGAGCTCGCCCGGTTCGCCGCCGAGGGCCCCACGGCCGACGAGATGGAGCGCGCGCAGGCGCAGCTCGAGCGCGAGTGGCTGGACCGGCTGGGCACCGTCGCCGGCCGGGCCGACGAACTGTGCCGCTTCGCGGTGCTGTTCGGCGACCCGCAGCTGGCGCTGACGGCCGTCCAGCGCGTCCTGGACGTCACCGCCGAGGAGGTGCAGGCCGTGGCCGCCGCCCGGCTGCGCCCCGACAACCGCGCGGTCCTGGTCTACGAGCCGCTGCCCGGCGCCGAAGAGAACGACGAGAGCGACGAGAACGAGGGGGCGGAGCAGTGAGCGACACCGCAGCCGTCACGATGGACTTCCACCCGCAGCCGCAGGCCGGCGAGCCCACGCCGTGGGCCTTCCCCGCCCCCGAGCGCTCCACCCTCGGCAACGGCCTGACCCTGCTGCGCTGCCACCGCCCCGGCCAGCGGGTCGTCGCGGTCGAGGTCAACCTCGCGGCCCCGCTCGACGCCGAGCCCGACGGCCTCGACGGAGTGGCCACGATCATGGCCCGCGCCCTGTCGGAGGGCACCGACAAGCGCTCCGCCGAGGAGTTCGCGGCCGAGCTGGAGCGCTGCGGCGCCACCCTCGACGCCCATGCCGACCACCCCGGCCTGCGCGTCTCCCTGGAGGTCCCGGCCTCCCGCCTGCCCAAGGCCCTCGGGCTGCTCGCCGAGGCGCTGCGCGCGCCCGCCTTCGACGACGGCGAGGTCGCCCGGCTGGTGCGCAACCGGCTGGACGAGATCCCGCACGAGCAGGCCAACCCGCAGCGCCGCGCCGCCAAGGAGCTCTCCAAGGAGCTGTTCCCGGCCGCGCTGCGCATGTCCCGCCCCCGCCAGGGCACCGAGGAGACGGTCGCGCGGATCGACTCCGCCGCCGTCCGCGCCTTCTACGAGGCCCACGTGCGCCCCTCGACCGCCACCGCGGTGGTCGTCGGCGACCTGACCGGCATCGACCTGGACGCCGTCCTCGCCGACACCCTGGGCGCCTGGACGGGCGGCACCGCCGCGCCCCGGCCGGTGCCCCCGGTGACGGCCGACGACACGGGCCGCGTGATCATCGTGGACCGGCCCGGCGCGGTCCAGACGCAGCTGCTGATCGGCCGGATCGGCCCGGACCGGCACGACATCGTCTGGGCCCCCCAGGTCCTGGGCACGTACTGCCTCGGCGGCACCCTGACCTCCCGCCTGGACAAGGTGCTGCGCGAGGAGAAGGGCTACACGTACGGCGTGCGCGCCTTCGGCCAGGTGCTGCGCTCCACGGCCGACGGCACGGGCGCCTCGATGCTCGCCATCAGCGGCTCGGTGGACACCCCCAACACCGGTCCGGCGCTGGAGGACCTGTGGCAGGTGCTGCGCACCCTCGCCGCCGGGGGCCTGACGGACGCCGAGCGGGACGTGGCGGTGCAGAACCTGGTGGGCGTGGCCCCGCTGAAGTTCGAGACGGCCGCCTCGGTGGCCGGGACCCTCGCCGACCAGGTCGAGCAGGAGCTGCCGGACGACTACCAGGCGCGGCTGTACGCGCGGCTGGCCGAAACCGGTACGGCGGAGGCCACTTCGGCGGTCGTGAACGCCTTCCCGGTGGACCGGCTGGTCACGATCCTCGTGGGCGACGCGGCGCAGATCGAGGAGCCGGTCCTGGCCCTCGGCATCGGTGAGGTCACGGTCGTCACCAACTGACCGGCGGCCGACCGGCAACTGACCGGCGGTCGGCCTGTTTCCGAGGGGGTCCGGTGGAGCATCCACCGGGCCCCCTTTGTCCGTTTAGTGGTGTGGTTTCAGGTATGTGGTGTGGCGTACGCAACAAATCCGCGCGTCTGTTTGGCGATTGACTGATGATCCGCCTAGCGTCAGGCGTGCTGTCCGTCACTTGTGCCAGCCGCACCCGCGGCACCGGGCAGCGATCGCCGAGTCCCCGTCAGGCGCGAGCCTGGGGAGCCGGGGACCCACATCAGTCCCTGGGGTGAATCGGACCGCCTCGCCAGAGGGGGCCCGTAGGAGACCTTCCTGCTCCGAACCCGTCAGCTAACCCGGTAGGCGAGAGGGAAGGAAAGGATCACCCCCGCCATGGCGTTTGGCAGTCGTGCAGCCGGTTCCGGTAAGCACCGCGGTTCGAGCCGTCTGAGCCGCAAGACCGCCGGCTACGCCGGCATAGCCGCCCTCGCCACCACGGGCGTGGTCGGCACCCTGGCGGCCCCGGCCTTCGCCGCCGACTCCCACGGCGGCCCGTCCCTCGAGGACACCGGCGCGCTGAACGCCGTCGTCGTCGCCGACGGCCTCCAGGACGACATCGAGACCCAGGCCGAGACCCAGCAGAGCGCCGCCGAGGCCGTCGCGGCCCAGGCGCAGGCCGAGGCCGACGCCAAGACGCGCGCCGCCGAGGCGAAGCGCACCGCCGAGGCCAAGGAGAAGGCCGAGCGCGAGGCCGCCGAGAAGGCCGCCCAGGAAGAGGCCCGCAAGCGCCTCAACACCTTCGTGGCCCCGATCACCGGCTCCTACGTCAGCACCCAGTACGGCGCGGGCGGCGGCATGTGGTCCTCCGGCAGCCACACCGGCATCGACTTCCACGCCGACGAGGGCACCGTCGTCCACGCGGTGGGTGCGGGCACCATCGTCGAGGCCGGCTGGGGCGGCGCCTACGGCAACAACGTCGTGATCCGCCACAACGACGGCACCTACACCCAGTACGGGCACATGAACTCGCTGAGCGTCTCGGTCGGCCAGACGGTCTCCGCGGGCCAGCAGATCGGCCTGTCGGGTTCCACCGGCAACTCCAGCGGCCCGCACCTGCACTTCGAGGCCCGCACCGGCGCCACCTACGGCACGGACATCAACCCCCTGGCCTACCTGCGCCAGCACGGTGTCGGCATCTGACCCCGTCCCTCTTCGAAGAAGGCCCCGGCTCCCCGAGCCGGGGCCTTCTCCGTTCCGCCGGTTCCGCGGGTTTCCGCCGTTCCGCGCGTTCCCCCGTTCCGGATTTCCGGGCTTTCTCGGAAATCCGCACGTGTTGCAATAGAGTCGCATCACGGCACGGTCGATCGGAACGAAACCCAGCGGAGGTCCGGCCTTGCGTATTCCGGCGCACGCGGTGTGCACAGCCATTCGTGACGATATCGTCTCCGGTTTCTTCGGGCCGGGCGGCCGGCTGACCGAGGAGGTGCTGGCCCGCCGCTACGGGGTCTCGCGCGTGCCGGTGCGCGAGGCGCTGCGCACGCTGGAGTCCGAGGGGTTCGTCACCACGCGGCGGCACGCCGGGGCGTGCGTCGCGGAGCCGGGCGAGCAGGAGGCGGCCGACCTGCTGGAGCTGCGGATGCTGCTGGAGCCGCTGGCCGCCTCCCGCGCGGCCCGGCGGCGCACCGAGGCGCACCTGAAGGTGCTGCGGGGGCTGGTGCGGCTGGGTCAGGAGCGGGCCAGGAGGGCGCAGGGGGAGGACCTGCGGGCGCTGGGGAGCTGGTTCCACGAAACCCTGGCCCAGGCGTCCGGCAGCCCCGGGCTGATCGCGCTGCTGACGCAGACCCGGCGCAAGATCGCCTGGATGTACGAGGTGGGGGCGCCCGTGCGGCCGGCGGACTCCTGGGCGGAGCACGGGGCGCTCGTGGACGCGGTGGCCCGGGGGGACGCGGAACGGGCCCGTGCGCTGGCCGCGCTGCACGCGGAGCGGGCGTCGGGCGCTTTCCGGCCGAAGGTGAGGACTTTGCAACGTGCCGTAAACGCGGCGGGTGGCCGGAATTAACGCGGGGCGCGTAGAAAAGGGATCCGCGGTGGAATTTCTTTTCGGTTGCGCCGGTGCGTTCCGGCCAATTCCGGCGGTACGGGTCCGCCGACGGGTATTTCCGGCTGAGCGATTATCGCCGGGGGCCGGGGGCCGGGGGCCGGGGGCCGGGGGCCGGGGGCCGGGGACCGCTGGGCGCGGGCGCCGGCTGGCCGCCGGGCCGCCGGGACGGCACGAAGCCGCGGCCCCAGGACGGCGGGACCGCGGCTTCGGGTGGAGACGAAGGGATCAGACCGTCTCGGGGAGTTCCTCCAGGCCCTCCGCGACCAGCTTCGCGAGGCGGTCCAGCGCGGCCTCCGCGCCGTCGGCCTCGGACGCGAGGACGATCTCCTCGCCGCCCTGGGCGCCCAGGCCCAGGACCGCCAGCATGGAAGCGGCGTTGACGGGGTCGCCGCCCGCCTTCGCGATGGTCACGGGGACGCCGGAAGCGGTCGTCGCGCGGACGAAGATCGAGGCGGGACGAGCGTGCAGGCCCTCGGCCCAGCCGACGTTGACGCGGCGCTCTGCCATGGTGATGCCCTTCAGGTTCTCGTGGTTGTCTAGACCAGTCTCTCACGTCACCCGGAATGCTCGGACCGGCCTTCGGCCCGACCCCGCGGCCGTTCGGCCCCGCTCAGCTTTGCACTGATCCGTCCCGGTACGCCTCATTCCCGGCGTACGCGCCGCCCGGCCTGTCGGCGGCGCCCGGCCGCCCGGCCGGATCCTGCCCTTAGGCTGGCCCCATGACCACCGCGTCGGACCCCTCGTACCCGGCCCACTGGGAAGCGGACGTCGTGCTGCGCGACGGCGGCACCGCCCGGATCCGCCCCATCACGACCGAGGACGCCGGGCGGCTGGTCAGCTTCTACGAGCAGGTCTCGGACGAGTCGAAGTACTACCGCTTCTTCGCCCCCTACCCCCGCCTCTCCGACCGCGACGTGCACCGCTTCACGCACCACGACTACGTCGACCGCGTCGGCCTCGCCGCCACCATCGGCGGGGAGTTCATCGGAACCGTCCGCTTCGACCGCATCGGCCCCGACGGCCGGCCCGCCTCCGCCCCCGCAGACGAGGCCGAGGTGGCCTTCCTGGTCCAGGACGCCCACCAGGGCCGCGGGGTCGCCTCCGCCCTGCTCGAACACATCGGAGCCGTGGCGCGGGAGCGCGGCATCCGGCGCTTCGCCGCCGAGGTGCTGCCCGCCAACACCAAGATGATCAAGGTGTTCACGGACGTCGGCTACCAGCAGAAGCGCAGCTTCGAGGACGGCTCCGTCCACCTCACCCTCGACCTCGAACCCACCGCCGAGTCCCTCGCCGTCCAGCGCGCCCGCGAACAGCGCGCCGAGGCCCGCTCCGTCCAGCGGCTGCTGGCCCCCGGCTCGGTCGCGGTGATCGGCGTCAGCCGCTCCGGATCCGGGGTGGGCGCCGCCGCGCTGCGCAACCTGCGCGACGGGGGCTTCCGGGGGCACCTCTACGCCGTGAACGAGGCCCGGGCGGCAGGCATGGAGGGGGACCTGCTGGACGGGGTGCGGGCCTACCGCACCGTCGCGGACATCGGCGCCCCCGTGGACCTCGCCGTGATCGCCGTGCCCGCCGAGCGGGTGCCGGACGCCGTCGCGGCCTGCGGGGAGCACGGCGTGCAGGGGCTGGTGGTGCTGTCCGCCGGGTACGGGGAGAGCGGCCCGGCCGGCCTGGCCCGGCAGCGCGAACTGGTCCGGCAGGTGCGTTCGTACGGCATGCGGCTCATCGGGCCCAACGCCTTCGGCGTGATCAACACCGCGCCGGAGGTGGAGCTGAACGCCTCCCTCGCGCCCGCCCCCGCCACCGCCCGCGGGCGGATCGGCCTGTTCACGCAGTCCGGGGCCATCGGCATCGCCCTGCTGTCCGGACTGCTGCGGCGCGGCGGGGGGCTGTCCTCCTTCGTGTCCGCCGGCAACCGGGCGGACGTCTCCGGCAACGACATCCTCCAGTACTGGTACGAGGACGAGGCCACGGACGTGGCCCTGATGTACCTGGAGACCCTCGGCAACCCCCGCAAGTTCACCCGCCTCGCCCGCCGCACCGCCGCCGTCAAGCCCCTCGTCGTCGCCCTCGGCGGCCGCCACACCCCCGCCGGGCACGTCGTCCCCGGGACCCGGCTCCCCGAAGCCACCGTCTCCGAGCTGATGCGGCAGGCCGGCGTCATCCGGGTCGACACCGTCACCGAGCTCGTCGACGCCGGGCTCCTGCTGGCCGGGCAGCCGCTGCCGGCCGGCCCCCGGGTGGCCATCCTCGGCAACTCCGAGTCCCTCGGCGTGCTCACGTACGACGCCTGCCTGACCGAGGGGCTGCGGCCGTCGCCCCCGCTCGACCTCACCACCGCCGCCACCCCGGAGGACTTCCGCACCGCCCTCACCGCCGCCCTGGCCTCCGAGGACTGCGACGCCGTCGTCGTCACCGCCATCCCCTGGGTCGGCGAGCGGGCCCTGGCCGACGACCTCGCCGAGGCCCTGCGCGAAGCCGTCGCCCAGGTCCCCGGCAAGCCCGTCGCCGTCGTCCACGTCGAGCTCGGCGATCTGGTCGAGGCCCTCTCCGCCGCCCGGGCCACCGTCCCCGCGCCCGCCCCGCCGCCCGCCGCCCCCGCCGCACCCCGCGGTCCGGCCCCCGCCGGCGCGCCTTCCGGCGCCCCCGCCCCCCACGGCCGGATCCCCGCCTACCCCGCCGCCGAGCGGGCCGTGAAGGCCCTCGCCGAAGCCGTGCGCCACGCCGAGTGGCGCCGGGCCAACGCCGACGTCCGGCACGTCCCCGAGTACGAGGACATCGACGAGGGCGGCGCCGCCGCCCAGCTCGCGGCCCTCGTCGCCGGGATCGGCGAGGGGGCCGCGCTGACCCTGGACGAGAACGCCGCCCGCGAGCTGCTCGCCCGCTACGGCATCACGGTCCTGCCCACCCTGCCCGCCCCCAGCGCCGACGCCGCCGTCCGCGCCGCCCGGGTCCTCGGCTACCCCGTCGCCCTCAAGACCACCGCCCCGCACCTGCGCCACCGCGCCGACCTGGGCGGCGTACGCCTCGACCTCACCACCGAGGCCGAGCTGCGCCGCTCGTACGAGGAGCTCACCGAGGCCCTCGGCAAGCCCGCCGAGCTCCTGCCCGTCGTCCAGACGATGGCCCCGCGCGGGGTGGACACCGTCGTCCGCGCCGTCGTCGACCCCGCCGCCGGAGCGGTCCTCTCCTTCGGGCTCGCCGGGGTCCCCTCCGAGCTGCTCGGCGACACGGCGCACCGCCTGGTCCCCGCCACCGACCGCGACGCCGCCGGACTGGTCCGCTCCCTGCGCGCCGCGCCCCTCCTCTTCGGCTGGCGGGGCAGCGACCCCGTCGACACCCCCGCCCTGGAGGAGCTGCTGCTGCGGCTGTCCCGGCTGGTGGACGACCATCCCGAGGTGACCGGGATCTCCCTGGAGCCGGTCGTCGTCGCCACGGAGGGCCTCT
This sequence comes from Streptomyces sp. NPDC093801, assembly GCF_040701585.1. Classification (NCBI taxonomy): domain Bacteria; kingdom Bacillati; phylum Actinomycetota; class Actinomycetes; order Kitasatosporales; family Streptomycetaceae; genus Streptomyces; species Streptomyces sp. NPDC093801. The sequence continues at coordinate 130,574 of NZ_JBFBDP010000008.1, forward strand.
CCGTGCTCAGTGCCACCGTGCGCGTCGCCCATCCGCCCGCGCGGACCGACCTCGGCCCGCGGACCCTGCCCAGCTACTGAGCGACGGGCAGGTAGGGGGACCCCGTACGGGCCTTAGGATGGACCTCATGGCGAAATCCGGTACGACGACCCAGGGGCTGCGCGCGGCGATCGAGCGCAGCGGCTACTACCCGGCCCTCGTGGCCGAGGCCGTGGAGGCCGCGGTGGGCGGCGAGCCGGTCTCGTCGTACGTGGTCCACCAGGAGACCACCTTCGACTCCAACGAGGTGCGCCGGCACGTGACCGTGCTGGTCCTCACCGACACCCGGTTCATCGTCAGCCACACCGACGAGCAGGCCGCCGACGCCGGGTCCCCGTCCCCGTACGCGACCACCTCGACCGAGTCGGTCAAGCTCGGCACGATCTCCTCCGTGGTGCTCAGCCGCGTCGTCGCCAACCCGGAGTCCTACACGCCCGGCCAGCTGCCCCGCGAGGTCGTCCTGACCATCGGCTGGGGCGCGGTCTCGCGCATCGACCTGGAGCCCGCCGCCTGCGGCGACCCCAACTGCGACTCCGACCACGGCTACACCGGCAACTCCACCGCCGACGACCTCAGCCTCCGCGTCAGCGAGGCCGGCGACGGCCCCGAGACGGTCCGCCAGACGCTGCTCTTCGCCCAGGCGCTCTCCGAGGCCACCGCGGCCACCACCCGCTGATGTCCTACTCCGTGCCGCCGAACTGGCAGGACGAACCGGAACTCCTCGATCTCGCCGGCGCCCCGGTCCCGCAGTACGGCACCGGCTCGCTCGCGGACCTGCTGCCGACCCTGGCGGCCGGCCAGGGCGTGCCCGGCCTCGCCGCCGGGCTCGCCGAGCTGACCCCCGCCGACCGCAACTGCGTCTTCCTGGTCGACGGCATGGGCTGGGAGCAGATCAAGGCCCACCCGGAGTACGCCCCCTTCCTGGCCTCCCTCCTCGCGAGCTCGCGCGGCGGCACGGGCCGGCCGATCACCGCGGGGTTCCCGGCGACCACCGCCACCTCCCTGGCCTCCGTCGGCACCGGCCTGCCGCCCGCCCGGCACGGACTGCCCGGCTACGCCGTGCGCAACCCGGCCTCCGGCGAGCTGATGAACCAGCTCCGCTGGCACCCGTGGACCCCGCCCAAGACCTGGCAGCCGTACCCGACGGTCTTCCAGCTCGCGGACGCGGCCGGCGTGCACACGGCCCAGGTGTCCGCCCCGAACTTCCAGAGCACCCCGCTCACCCAGATCGCCCTCAGCGGCGGCACCTTCCACGGCCGGATGACCGGCGAGGAGCGGATGGACCTCGCCGCGCTCCAGCTCGCTGCCGCGGAGCGCTCCCTCGTCTACACGTACTACAGCGAGCTCGACGGGGCCGGACACCGCCACGGCGTGGACTCGGACGCCTGGCGCGGCCAGCTCATGTACGTCGACCGGCTCGTGCAGCGGCTCGCCGAGCAGCTGCCGCCGCGCACCGCGCTCTACGTGACCGCCGACCACGGCATGGTGGACGTCCCCTTCGACGAGGACTCCCGCATCGACTTCGACGAGGACTGGGAGCTCGGCGCCGGAGTCGCCCTGCTCGGCGGCGAGGGCCGCGCCCGGCACGTCTACGCGGTGCCCGGCGCCGAGGCCGACGTGCTGACCGTCTGGCGCGAGGTGCTCGGCGACCGCTTCTGGGTCGCGAGCCGCGAAGAGGCCCTGGAACTGGGCTGGTTCGGGGCGCCGGGGGAGTGCGACGAACGCGTGCTCGGCCGGATCGGCGACGTGATCGCCGCGGCCCAGGCCGACGTCGCGATCACCGCCTCCCGCAACGAGCCCAACGAATCGGCCCTCACCGGCATGCACGGCTCCATGACGGCCGCCGAACAGCTGGTCCCGCTGCTCGAAGTCCGCACCTGAGCCCGCACGCTCCCCCGCCCCACCCCTCCTCTCCCGCCCACGACCCGAAAGGTCCCGTACCTCCCATGCCCGAGCTGGTGTTCTTCTCCGGAACGATGGACTGCGGAAAGAGCACACTGGCTCTCCAGATCGGCCACAACCGCTCCGCCCGAGGCCTCCAGGGCGTGATCTTCACGCGCGACGACCGGGCGGGCGAGGGCAAGATCTCCTCCCGGCTCGGGCTGGTCACCGAGGCGGTCGAGGCGGCCGAGGGCATGGACCTGTACGCCTACCTGGTGGAGCTGCTGTCCAAGGGCGGCAAGGCCGACTACGTGATCGTGGACGAGGCGCAGTTCCTCGCCCCGGAGCAGATCGACCAGCTCGCCCGCATCGTCGACGACCTCGACATGGACGTCTTCGCCTTCGGCATCACCACCGATTTCCGCACCAAGCTCTTCCCCGGCTCCCAGCGGCTGATCGAGCTCGCCGACCGGATCGAGCAGCTCCAGGTCGAGGCCCTGTGCTGGTGCGGCGCCCGCGCCACCCACAACGCCCGTACGGTGGGCGGGGAGATGGTCGTCGAGGGCGCCCAGGTCGTGGTGGGCGACGTCAACCGCCCGGCGGGGGAGATCGGCTACGAGGTCCTGTGCCGGCGCCACCACCGCCGCCGCGCCACCTCCGCCTCGGCGCACGCGGGCAGCCTGTCCCCGGACGTCCTCCCGGTCAACCCCGTCTGACGTCCCCGGCCGCACCCCCGTACGGGACTACCCACGTTGGTGATGGTCCCGGTCCGCCGAGCGGGCCAGACTGATCACACTTCGTGGCAGCGGCGTCCGCGAAGACGACGGGGAAGAGGGCTGGGGATGCCATGCGGCAACTCGAAGTAGCACTGATCGGCGCGGGACTCATAGCCCGCTTCCACCTGGACGCGTGGACCGCCGTCGGGGCGTCCGTGCGCGTCCACTCCACCGACGGCCGCGCGGACGAGCTGGCCCGGGAGTTCGGCGCCAAGGCGGTCGGCTCCCTGGACGAGGCGCTGGACGGCGCGGACGCGGTCGACATCTGCACCCCGACCGACAGCCACCACGCCGTCGCCATGGCCGCCATCGCCGCGGGCGTGGGCGTGGTGTGCGAGAAGCCCCTCGCCGCCACCCTCGCCGAGGCCGAGGAGATCGTCGCGGCGGCCGCGCGGGCCGGCGTTCCGCTGTACCCGACCCACAACGTCCGGTTCGCCCCCGCCTACGCCCGCCTCCACGCGCTGGCGGCGTCGGGCGGGCTGGGCACGGGCGCCATCGGCCGGTTCACCGTGGCCGGGTACCACCCGAGGGCCTGGACCGCCGAGGTCCCCGCCCGGTCGGGCGGGATCCTCACCGACCAGATGCTCCACGGCGTGGACATCGCGTACTGGCTCTTCGGGGACGTCGTACGGGTCCACGCCGAGTACCAGGGCGACATCGCCGCGCCCGCCCCGGCCGGGGCCGTCGCCACCGGGACCGCGGTCCTCACGCACGCGAGCGGCGCCCTCAGCCAGGTGGTGTGCCGGTGGACGGCCACCCCCCAGCCCCCCTTCCGCCTCACCTACCAGGTGACCGGCACGGGCGGGACGGCGGTCCACGACTCCGCATGGCCGCAGGAGACCACGGCGTTCGGTGTCGAGGACCCGGCCTTCGGGCACTTCGGGGAGAAGCCGTTCCTCTCCGAGATCCGCGAGTTCGCCCAGGGCCTCCTGGGCGGTCCCGAGCCGCGCCTGGGACCGCACGACGCGCTGGCCGCCATCCGCATCACCCAGGCCGCGGCGGAGTCCGCCCGGACCGGACGCGCCGTGGACATCGCACCGACCGTGAAGGGGGCCGCAGCATGAAGGTCGCCGTGTTGTCGTTCGCGCACGAGCGCGCCACGACCTACGCCCGGCTGCTGAACGGCATGCCCGGCGTCGAGCTCGTCATCGCCGACCCCGACGGCGCGCCGGACGACCCGGCCCGCGGGCGGGCGGTGGCGCGGGAGCTCGCAGCCCCCTGCGCGGACGGCTGGGACGAGGTGTTCGCGCTGCGCCCCGATGCCGTGGTGGTCACCAGCGGCCTCGCCGGCCGCAGGGAACTGGTCGAACGGGCCGCCGCAGCCGGGGCCCACGTCCTGTGCGAACAGCCGCTCGGCGCCACGGCGGAGGACGCCCTGGCCATGGTGCGGGCCTGCGAGGAGGCGGGGGTGCGGCTGACGCCCGCGTCACCGGAGTGCTCCAGCCCGGCGTTCGCGGCCATCCGGGAGCCGCTCGCCGCGGGTACGGCCATCGGCAGGCTGACGACCGTGTACGGCGCCTGCAACGCCCCCGCCGCCGAGGGCCCGGAGGCGGGCGCGGTCCTGGCCGCCAACGCGGCGGCCCTGCTCGCCCTGGTGGACGCGGTGCTCGGCGGGCAGCCCGCCGAGCGGGTGTACGCGCAGTCCAACGGGCTCCTCAGCGGGGGGCGGGAGGTCCAGAGCGCGGCGCTCATGACGGTGCGCTACGCGGACGGGACGGTCGCGTCCCTCGACTGCAGCCGGGGCCTGGCGGGGAACCCGGCGGGGGCGGGCGGACCGGCCCTGACCTTCGTCGGCGAGCGGGGCAGCGTGGACTTCACCGCCCGCCCGCGGCTGATCGGCGGCTTCGACGCCGCAACCGGTGCGGAACGCCGGGAGGCGGGCGGCGACGACCTGGAGGCCCGCGTCCTCGAGGCCTTCCTCGCCGGCACCGGCGCCGGCAGCGCGGGGCCCGGCCCGGACGGCGCGGCCGGCGTGCGCACGCTGCGGATCATCGAGGCCGCGATCGAGTCGGCCCGTACCGGCCGCCCCGTCGAACCGGCCGCGCCCGCGGGGGCGTAGGGCCCGGACACGGCAGGCTCAGGAGCTCCCGGAGCACGGTGGACCCCCAGGGGACACCGGGCGCCGGGAGCTCCGTCGTCTCCCCCCCCCGGGATCGGGGCCGGAATCTCCCTCAAGACCTCCTGGAAAAGGGCGGCCCCGGCCCTACCAGGCTGAGGGATGTCGTGGCGTGAACCGTCCGCCTAGCCTTGATGTAGAGATCGAGCCCATGCCCTCGCGATGCTTCGAAAAGCCGCTGTGGGGCGGGCACTCACACATTTCGCGATCGTTAAGGGGACGTCCACATGGCGCAGCTTCTGCATGTCGATTCGAGTCTCGGTACTGAATCCGTGTCGAGGCGGCTCTCGGCCCATTTTGCCGAGGAGTGGCGCAACAACCACCCCGGTGCCGGCTACGTCCACCGTGATGTCGCGGCCCGGCCGGTGCCGCACATCACCGAGCCCGTGCACCAGTCGCTCATCTACCCGGACACCGACCACGGGCAGAGCGAGCAGGAGCGGGAGCTGACCGCCGCGATCACCCGCGAGGTCCTCGACGCCTCCGTGATCGTCCTCGGCGTCCCCATGCACAACTACACCGTCCCGTCGGCGCTCAAGGCCTGGCTGGACCGCATCGTCCACCCGGCCCACCTGGCCGTCCCCAGCCCGCTCAGCGGCAGGAAGGTCGTCGTCGTCCTGACCCGGGGCGGTTCCTACGCGCCCGGCACCCCGCGCGAGGCCTTCGACTACCAGCAGACCTACCTCAAGGCGATCCTCGAGGCGATCGGCCTCGGCGAGGACCTCACCTTCGTCACCGCCGAGCTGACGATGGCCGCCGTCGCCCCGCAGATGGCGCAGTTCAGGCCGCTGGCCGAGGCCTCCCTGGCGAACGCGTACGACGCCCTCGCGAAGCTGGCCCAGTAGTCCCGGACCCTCCCCGTCCCGAGCGAGAAGGACCCCATGAGCGACGCAATCTCCTACGAGGAGCCGTGGGCGCGGACTCACCACTTCGACCCGCCCGCCGTATTCGATTCCCTGCGCAAAGAGAGCCCCCTCGCGCGCATGGTCTATCCCGACGGACACATCGGATGGATCGCCACCAGCCACGAACTGGTGCGCAAGGTCCTCAGTGACCCGAGGTTCAGCCACGGCCTCCAGGAATTCCATTTCCCGGTGACCCGTTTCGGAGAGCCCGTCATCGGCAGCTCCCCGGAGATCCCCGGCATGTTCATCCACATGGACCCGCCGAACCACACCCGCTACCGGCGGCTGCTGACGGGCGAGTTCACCGCCCGCCGGGCGAACCTCCTGGCGCCGCGCGTCGCGGAGGTCGCCGCCGAGCAGATCGAGGTCATGCGCGCCCACGGCGGTCCCGTCGACCTGGTCGGGAGCTACGCCAAGCCGCTGGTCCTGCGCGTGCTGTCCGAGCTGATCGGCTTCCCGTACGAGGAGCGCGAGCGCTACCAGCACGCGCCGACCGTGCTGCACGACCCCGACTCCCCGCAGGAGGAGGTCGGGGCCGCCTTCGGACAGGTGACCGCCTTCATCACCGAGCTCGTCGGCAAGAAGCGGGAGCGGCCCGGCGACGACCTGATCAGCCGCCTGATCGCCGAGGGCGAGCTGACCACCGAAGAGATCTGCAACATCGTCACCCTGCTGCTCTTCGCCGGGTACGAGACCACCGAGAGCGCCCTGGTGGTCGGCGTGTTCGCCCTGCTGGAGCACCCGGAGCAGCTCGCCGCCCTCCGCGCGGACCCGTCGAAGCTCGACGCCGCCATCGAGGAGCTGCTGCGCTACATCACCGTCAACCAGTACGAGATGTACCGCACCGCCCTGGAGGACGTCGAGCTCGACGGCCACCTGGTCAAGAAGGGCGACACCGTCACCGTGTCGCTGCCCGCGGCCAACCGCGACCCGGCCAGGTTCGGCTGCCCGGCCGACCTCGACATCCACCGCGAGACCTCGGGCCACGTCGCCTTCGGCTTCGGCGTCCACCAGTGCCTCGGCCAGAACCTCGCGCGCGTCGAGCTGCGCGCCGGCCTGTCGGCGCTCCTGAACGCCTTCCCCGACCTCCGGCTGGCCGTGGCCGCCGAAGAGGTCCCGCTGCGGCTCAAGGGCTCCGTCTTCGCGGTGAAGAGCCTGCCCGTCACCTGGTAGCAGTCGTCCCCCCGAAAGGAATTGCGGCGCAGTGCGCACCGAACTCATCAGGCCACTTCCCGCCGCACTCCTGGAGAACGCGGCCCGTTTCCCCGACAGGACGGCCTTCGAGGACGACCGGCGGTCGGTCACCCACGCCGACCTGGAGGCGCGTACGCGCAGGCTCGCCGGACACCTGGCGGGCCTGGGCGTCGAGCCCGGCGACCGGGTCGCCCTCTGCCTCGGCAACACCGTCTCCATGATCGAGGGCTACCTCGCGACCGTCCGCGCCGCGGGCACCGGCGTCCCCCTCAACCCGGCCTCGTCCCTCGCCGAGCTGGAGTACCTGCTCGCCGACAGCGGCGCCCGGGTGCTCGTCACCGACGCCGCCCAGGCCCACCGGCTCCGGGGCTCGGCGGCCCTCGGGCCCGGTACCACGCTGCTGGTGACCGGCGGGGCCCCGGTGGGGGAGGGCGCCGCGGGGGACCCCCCGTCCCACTCGTACGACGAACTCGCCCTGCGCGAGCCGGCCGTGCCCGCCCGGGACGACCTCGGCCTCGACGACGTCGCCTGGATGTTCTACACCTCCGGCACCACCGGCCGCCCCAAGGGGGTCCTGTCGACCCAGCGCAACTGCCTGTGGTCCGTGGCCTCCTCCTACGTGCCCGTCCCCGGTCTCACCGACCGGGACCGGGTGCTCTGGCCCCTCCCGCTCTTCCACAGCCTCTCGCACATCGCGTGCCTCCTGTCGGTCACCGCCGTCGGCGCCACCGCCCGGATCATGGACGGCAGCTCCGCCGAGGACGTCATCCGGACCCTGCGCGAGGAGGGCTCCACCTTCCTGGCCGGCGTCCCCACCACCTACCACCACCTGGTCGCCGCCGCCCGCCGGGACGGCTTCTCCGTCCCGAGCCTGCGCATCGGCCTGGTCGGCGGCGCCGTCACCGGCTCCCGGCTGCGCCGCGAGTTCGAGGAGCTCTTCGGCGTCCCGCTGGTCGACGCCTACGGCAGCACCGAGACCTGCGGCGCCATCACCATGAACCCCCCGGACGGCCCCCGCGTCGAAGGCTCCTGCGGCCTGCCCGCCCCCGGCGTCGACGTGCGCCTCGTGCACCCCTCCACCGGCCGGGACGTACCGGCCGGGGAGGAGGGCGAGGTCTGGGTCAGCGGACCGAACGTCATGGTCGGCTACCACAACGACCCCGAGGCGACCGCCGCCGCCCTCCAGGACGGCTGGTTCCGCACCGGCGACCTGGCCCGCCGCGACGAGGCCGGCTACTTCACCATCTGCGGCCGGATCAAGGAACTCGTGATCCGCGGCGGCGAGAACATCCACCCCGAGGAGATCGAGGCGGTCCTGCGCACCGTCGACGGCGTCGCCGACGCGGCCGTCGCGGGCCTGCCGCACGCGACCCTCGGCGAGGTCCCCGTCGCGTACGTGGTACCCGGAGCCTCCGGATTCGACGCCGCGGAGCTGATCGCCCGCTGCCGCGGGCAGCTCGCCGCGTACAAGGTGCCGGAGCAGGTCCGCGAGGTCGGGTCCATCCCCCGGACCGCCTCCGGCAAGACCCAGCGGCGGCTGCTGGCCGAACGGCCCGGCGTACTGCGGTACGAGGCGGGCGCGGGCCCGGCCGAGGAGGCCGTGCGGCAGAGCGGGCCCGACGCCGGCGTGACGGCCGCCCTGCGCGGGCGGCTGGCCGTACTGGACGAGCGTGCGCAGCTGGCCCTGCTGGAGGACCTGGTCCGCACGCGGGCCGCCGAGGTACTGGGGGAGCCGGACGGCGAGCGGGTGCCGGCCGACCGTGCCTTCCGCGACCTGGGCCTGACCTCCCTGGCCGTCGTCGCCCTGCGCAACCGGCTGGTGGAGAGCACCGGGCTGTCGCTGCCCACCACCGTCGTCTTCGACCACCCCACCCCGGCGGCACTGGCGGCCGGGCTGCGGGCCGAGGTGCTCGGGACCGCCCCGGAGGCAGGCGGGCCGGGCACGGACTCCGGCGCGGCCGACCCCGGCGAGCCGATCGCCGTCGTGGGCATGGCCTGCCGCCTGCCGGGCGGCGTGGCGGGCCCGGAGGACCTGTGGCGGCTGGTGTCCGAGGGCCGGGACGCGGTCTCCGGGTTCCCCGAGGACCGCGGCTGGGACCTGGAGGGGCTCTTCCACGCGGACCCCGGGCACGCGGGCACCTCGTACACCGACCAGGGCGGCTTCCTGGAGGGCGCGGGCCTGTTCGACGCCGGGTTCTTCGGGATCTCGCCGCGCGAGGCCCTCGCGATGGACCCGCAGCAGCGGCTGCTGCTGGAGACCTCCTGGGAGGCCCTGGAACGGGCCGGTGTCGACCCGCTGTCGCTCAAGGGCGCCGACGTCGGCGTGTTCTCCGGACTGTTCGGGCAGGGCTACGGGACCGGTGCCGCCGCGGTGGCACCGGAACTGGAGGGCTTCACCACCACCGGATCGGCGGCGAGCGTGGCCTCGGGCCGGGTCTCGTACGTCCTGGGACTCGAAGGCCCGGCGGTGTCGGTGGACACGGCCTGTTCCTCGTCCCTGGTCGCGATCCACCTGGCGGCGCAGGCGCTGCGGCAGGGCGAGTGCTCGATGGCCCTGGCCGGCGGCGCGGCCGTGATGGCGACGCCCGCCCACTTCGTGGAGTTCTCCCGGCAGCGGGCCCTCGCGGCCGACGGGCGCTGCAAGGCGTTCTCCTCGACGGCCGACGGCACGGGCTGGGCCGAGGGCGCCGGCGTGGTCGTCCTGGAGCGGCTGTCGGTGGCCCGCGAGAAGGGCCACCGGGTGCTGGCGGTGCTGCGCGGCAGCGCCGTCAACCAGGACGGTGCCTCCAACGGCCTGACGGCTCCCAGCGGTCCCTCGCAGCAGCGGGTGATCCGCAAGGCGCTGCAGAGCGCCGGGCTCGCGGCGTCGGACGTGGACGTGGTCGAGGCCCACGGGACGGGCACGTCCCTGGGCGACCCGATCGAGGCGCAGGCCCTGCTCGCCACCTACGGCCAGGACCGCGACCCCGACCGGCCGCTGTGGCTGGGCTCGCTGAAGTCCAACATCGGCCACACGCAGGCCGCGGCGGGCGTCGCGGGTGTGATCAAGATGGTGCAGGCGCTGCGGCACGGGGTGCTGCCCGCGACCCTGCACGTGGCGGAGCCCACCCCGCAGGTGGACTGGTCGGCGGGCGCGGTGGAGCTGCTGACCGAGGCGCGCGCATGGCCGCGCGAGGGGCGGCCGCGCCGGGCGGGCGTCTCGTCCTTCGGGGTCAGCGGGACGAACGCACACCTGATCCTGGAGGAGGCCCCGGCCGAGGCCGGGGCGGAGCCCGCGGAGCAGGCTCCGGCGGCCGGTGGTGTGGTGCCGCTGGTGGTGTCGGCGCGCAGCGCGGCCTCGCTGGCCGGTCAGGCCGGACGGCTGGCGGAGTACCTCGGTGGGGCCGACGCCTCCCTGGAGCAGGCCGCCGCGGCGCTGGTGGCGGAGCGTGCGCTCTTCGGTGAGCGCGCGGTGGTCGTGGCGGGGTCCGCCGAGGAGGCGCGGACGAGGCTGGAGGTGCTGGCACGTGGTGAAGGCACGGCGGGTGTGGTCTCCGGCACTGCGGCTGCTCCGGGCGGGGTGGTCTGGGTGTTCCCGGGTCAGGGCGCGCAGTGGGCCGGCATGGGACGGGAACTGCTCGACTCCTCGCCGGTGTTCGCGGCGCGGATCGCGGAGTGCGCGACCGCGCTGGAGCGGTGGGTCGACTGGTCGCTGACCGAGGTCCTGCGCGGCGAGGCGGCGCCGGAGCTGCTGGACCGGGTGGACGTGCTCCAGCCCGCCAGCTTCGCGGTGATGGTCGGCCTGGCGGCCGTCTGGTCCTCGGCGGGCGTGGCGCCCGACGCGGTCCTGGGCCACTCCCAGGGGGAGATCGCGGCCGCCTGCGTCTCCGGCGCGCTGTCGCTGGAGGACGCGGCCCGTGTGGTGGCCCTGCGGAGCCAGGCCATCGCCAAGGAGCTGGCCGGCCGGGGCGGGATGGCCTCGGTGGCGCTGGGCGCCGATGACGCGGCGGCCAGGCTGGCGCCGTGGGCGGACCGGGTCGAGGTGGCCGCGGTCAACAGCCCGTCGTCCGTGGTCGTCGCGGGCGACGCGCAGGCGCTGGACGAAGCCCTGGAGGCGCTCTCCTCCGAAGGCGTCCGCGTGCGGCGCGTCGCCGTGGACTACGCCTCCCACACCCGGCACGTCGAGGCGGTCGAGGACACCCTCGCCGAGGCCCTCGCCCCGGTGACCGCCCGGGCGCCCGAGGTCCCCTTCTACTCCACCGTCACCGGCGGCTGGATCGAGGACGCCGGTGTCCTGGACGGCGGGTACTGGTACCGCAACCTGCGCGGCCGGGTCGGCTTCGGGCCGGCCGTCACCGCCCTCCTCGCCCAGGGCCACGGGGTGTTCCTGGAGGTCAGCGCCCACCCGGTGCTGGTCCAGCCGATCAGCGAGGCCGTCGACGGCGCCGACGCGGTCGTCACCGGCTCGCTGCGCCGCGGGGACGGCGGCCCGCGCCGCCTGTACGCCTCCCTGGCCGAGCTGTTCGTCCGCGGCGTGGCCGTCGACTGGGCCGCCGTCCTGCCCGCCCCGACGGGGCGCGCGGAACTGCCGACCTACGCCTTCGAGCACCGGCACTACTGGCTCCCGGCGGCCGGCCCGGCCGCCGACGCGGCCTCGCTCGGGCTGGCCCCCGCCGGCCACCCCCTCCTCGGGGCGGTCGTCGGCCTGCCCGGCCCGGGCGGCCTCATGGCCACGTCCCACTGGTCGCTGCGCGCGCACCCCTGGCTCGCGGACCACATGGTGGCCGATGCCGTCGTCGTCCCGAACGCGGCCCTGGTCGAGCTGTCCATCCGGCTCGGCGACCTCGCCGGCGCCCCCGTGCTCGCCGAACTGACCGTCGACGCACCCGTCGTGCTCCCGCAGCGGGGCGGCCGCAGCATCCAGGTGCTCGTGGGCGCACCCGGCCAGGCCGGGCAGCGGTCGGTGGAGGTCCACTCACGTGCCGCCGGCGCCGCCGTCGACGCCCCGTGGACGCCGCACGCGCACGGCGTGCTCGCCCCCACCACGGCCGCCGGCACGGCCCCCGCCGCACTCGGGCCGGCCACCGACGTCGCCCTGGACGGGACCGCGCTGCGCGACGCGGGCCGCTACGGGCTGCACCCCGCGCTGCTGGACGCGGCCGTCCGCACGGTCGTCCCCGCCGGCACGCTCCCGTCCCGGTGGACCGGAGTGTCCCTGCTGGCCTCCGGCGCCGCCGCCCTGCGCGTGCGCCCGGCGGAAGACGAGGGCGGCCTGGAGCTGACCGACCCCGCCGGACAGCCCGTCATGACGCTCGCATCGGTCCGCGGCACCCCCTTCTCCCCCGAAGGGTCGGGGATCACGCCCGCGCTGCCGCAGGACTCCCTGTTCCGCGTCGAGTGGACGCCCTGCGCGCTGCCCGCCGCGGAGGACCGGCCCCTCGACGTCGTGACCGTCACCACCGGCGCGGACGTGACCGCCTGCGCCGGCTCTGCCCCCGACGTCCTCCTGTACGAGGTCCGGGCCACCGACGGGGCCACCGACCCCCGCCCGGCGGTCGGCGCGGCCCTGGCCGTCCTCCAGGCCTGGCTGGCGGAACCCGCCCTGGCCGGGACCCGGCTGGCCGTGGTCACCGGCGCGGACGACGGCCTGGAAGCGGCCGCCGTGTGGGGGCTGGTGCGCTCCGCGCAGTCCGAGCACCCGGGCCGGATCGTGCTCGCCGAGCTCGACGACCCCCGCTCCGTCCTCCCGGCCGTGCTCCTCGGCGGCGAAGCCCAGATCAGGGTGCGCGACGGCGTGGCCGAGGTGCCCCGGCTGGTACGGGTGCCCGCGGCGCAGCCCCCGGCCGGGCGGCGGGCACTGGACCCCGAGGGCACCGTACTGATCACCGGCGGCACGGGAACGCTCGGCGCCCTGACGGCCCGGCACCTCGTCACCGCGTACGGCGTCCGCCACCTGGTGCTGGCGGGCCGCCGCGGCCACGCCCCCGCACTCCAGGACGAGCTGACCGCCCTCGGCGCCCGCGTCACCGTCGCCGCGTGCGACACCGCGGACCGGGCGCAGGTCGAGGCCCTCCTGAACGCGATACCCGCCGAGCACCCGCTCACCGCCGTCGTGCACTCGGCCGGAGTCCTGGACGACGGGGTGCTCACCGAGCTGACCCCGCGGCGCGTGGACACCGTCCTGCGGCCGAAGGCCGACGCGGCGCTCCACCTGCACGAGCTCACCCGGGACCTGGACCTGGCCGCGTTCGTCCTGTTCTCCTCCGCCGCCGGTGTGCTCGGCAACCCCGGCCAGGCCAACTACGCGGCCGCCAACGCCTACCTGGACGAGCTCGCGCGCCGACGGGGCGCCCTCGGCCTGCCGGCCGTCTCCGTCGCCTGGGGCTACTGGTCGACGGTCAGCTCCATGACCGAGCACCTGGGCGCCGCCGACCTGCGCCGCAACCGGCGCATCGGCATGGGCGGGCTCTCCGACGCCGAGGGGACGGCCCTGCTCGACGCCGCCCTCGCCGGCGCCGGAGCCCTGGTGGCCGCCAAGTTCGACGTGCCCGCCCTCCGCGAGGCCGCAGCCGAGGCCCCGGTGCCGCCGCTGCTGCGCGGCCTGGCCCCGTCGCCGCGGCCCACCGCCCGGGCCGCCGCGGGCCCGTCCGCCACCGTCCCCCTGCGCGAGCGCATCGCCGGCCTGAGCGGGGCCGAGCAGTCCGAGGCCCTCCTCGGACTGGTCCGGCGGCACGCCGCCGAGGTGCTGGGGCACCCCACCGCCGACGCCGTCCCCGCGGGCCGGACCTTCAAGGAGGCCGGGTTCGACTCGCTCACGGCGGTGGAACTGCGCAACCGGCTGGCCACCGCCACCGGACTGGCCCTGTCCCCGGTGGTCGTCTTCGACCACCCGAAGCCGGCCGCCCTCGCCGAACACCTGCGCACGAAGCTCTTCGGCGACGCGGGCGACGCGGGCGACGCGGGCGACGCGGCCGCCGCACCCGGGCGGCCCGCCCGGACCGGCACGCCGCCCACCGGGCCGGACGAGGACGATCCGATCGCCATCGTCGCCATGGCCTGCCGCTTCCCGGCCGGCGTCCACAGCCCCGAGGACCTCTGGCGGGTGGTCGCCGAAGGCGTCGACGCCGTCACCGAGTTCCCCGCCGACCGCGGCTGGGACACCGACGGGCTCTTCCACCCCGACCCCGACCACCCCGGCACCACCTACGTCCGCCACGGCGCGTTCCTCGACGACGCGCCCGGCTTCGACGCCGCCTTCTTCGGCATCTCCCCGAACGAAGCCCTCGCCATGGACCCGCAGCAGCGCCTGCTGCTGGAGACCTCCTGGGAGGCCTTCGAGCGGGCCGCGATCGACCCCACGACGCTGGCCGGCGAGGACGTGGGCGTCTTCGTCGGCGTCAACAGCCACGACTACACCGTACGGATGCACGGGGCGTCCGGCGTGGAGGGGTACCGCCTCACCGGCGCCTCCGGCGCCGTCACCTCCGGCCGCATCGCCTACCACTACGGCTTCGAGGGCCCGGCCATCACGGTCGACACGGCCTGCTCCTCCTCGCTGGTGGCCCTGCACATGGCCGCGCAGGCACTGCGGCAGGGCGAGTGCTCGATGGCGCTGGCCGGCGGCGTGATGGTGATGGGCACCGTCGAGACCTTCGTCGAGTTCTCCCGCCAGCGCGGGCTGGCCCCCGACGGCCGGTGCAAGGCCTTCGCGGACGGCGCCGACGGCACCGGCTGGTCCGAGGGCGCGGGCCTGCTGCTCGTCGAGCGGCTGTCGGACGCCCGCCGCCGCGGCCACCAGGTGCTCGCCGTGCTGCGCGGCTCCGCGGTCAACCAGGACGGCGCCTCGAACGGCCTGACCGCGCCCAACGGCCCCGCCCAGCAGCGGGTCATCCGCAAGGCCCTGGCCCAGGCGGGTCTGGCCGCCCCGGACGTGGACGCCGTGGAGGCCCACGGCACGGGCACGACCCTCGGCGACCCCATCGAGGCCGAGGCCCTCCTCGCGACCTACGGCCAGGACCGGCCGGCCGGCCGGCCGCTGTGGCTGGGCTCCGTGAAGTCGAACATCGGCCACACGCAGGCGGCCGCCGGTGTGGCGGGCGTCATCAAGATGGTCATGGCGATGCGGCACGGGCTCCTCCCGCGGACGCTGCACGTCGACCGCCCGTCCTCGCACGTCGACTGGTCCGCGGGCGCCGTGGAACTGCTGACCGAGGCCCGCGACTGGCCCCGCGACGAGCGCCCCCGCCGGGCCGGCGTCTCCTCCTTCGGCATCGGCGGCACCAACGCCCACGTCATCGTCGAGGAAGCCCCCGGACAGCCCCCGGCCCCCGCCGCACCGCTGCCCGCACCGGCCGACGACCCCGCACCCGCACCCGTACCCGTCCCCGTCTCGGCGCGGACGCGGGCCGGACTGCGCGGCCAGGCCGCGCGGCTCGCCCGCTTCCTCGACGAGCGCCCCGACGCGCCCCTCACCGACACCGCCCACGCCCTCGCCACCGCACGCGCACAGCTCGACCACCGCGCCGTCGTCCTGGCCTCCGGCCGGCACGCACTCGCCGACGGCCTCGGCGCCCTCGGCCGCGGCGAGGC
The DNA here is from genome assembly GCF_040701585.1 of Streptomyces sp. NPDC093801. NCBI lineage: Bacteria > Bacillati > Actinomycetota > Actinomycetes > Kitasatosporales > Streptomycetaceae > Streptomyces > Streptomyces sp. NPDC093801. The sequence goes on from NZ_JBFBDP010000008.1 coordinate 146,053, forward strand.
GTCCCCCGCCGTGGTCCTCGGCACCCCCGCCGCCGGCAAGCTGGCCGTCCTCTTCACCGGCCAGGGCAGCCAGTGGGCCGCCATGGGCAGCGAACTCGCCCGCACCCAGCCGGTGTTCCGCGCGGCCTTCGACGCCGCCTGCGCCGCCGTGGAGGAGCACCCGACCGGGCACGCGGAGCGCCCGCTGCGCGAGGTCGTGGCCGCCGCCCCCGGAGCCCCCGGCAGCGAACTGCTCGACCGGACCGCCTATACGCAGGGCGCCCTGTTCGCCCTGGAGACCGCGCTGTACCGGCTCTTCGAGTCGTGGGGGGTCCGGCCGGACCTCCTCGCCGGGCACTCCGTCGGCGAGATCACCGCCGCGCACGTCTCCGGCGTCCTGGGGCTGCGGGACGCGGGCCGGCTCATCGCCGCGCGCGGCCGGCTGATGCAGGCTCTGCCCGAAGGCGGCGCGATGGTCGCCGTCCAGGCGACCGAGGCCGAACTCGCCCCCCTGCTGGCACGGGCCCGGGGCGTCGTCTGCGTCGCGGCGGTCAACGGCCCCGACGCGCTGGTGCTCTCCGGCGCCGAGGAGCCCGTCCTCGCCGTCGCCGCCGAACTGGCGGGCCGCGGCCGCAAGACGCGCCGGCTGCCGGTCAGCCACGCCTTCCACTCCCCGCTCATGGAGCCGATGCTCGACGAGTTCCGTGCCGTCGCGGAGAGCCTGACGTACCACCCCGGCACCCTCCCCGTCGTCTCCACCCTCACCGGCGCGCCCGCCCGCGACGGACTGCTCGCCACCCCCGGCTACTGGGTCGACCAGGCCCGCGGCGCCGTGCGGTTCGGCGACGCCGTCACCGCGCTCGCCGACCGCGGAGCCACCACCTTCCTCGAGCTGGGCCCGGGCGGCGCCCTCGCCGCGCTGGCCTCCGCCACCCTCGGCGACACGCGGGAGCACGCCTTCCTCGCCGGCCTGCGCAAGGACGGCGGCGAGACCGAGGGCGTCCTGACCACCCTCGCGGAACTGCACGTGCGCGGCGTGGACCTGGACTGGACGGCCGTCCTCGGCCGGCCCGCCACGGCGGCCGGTCCCGAGCTGCCCACGTACGCCTTCCAGCACCAGCGGTACTGGGCCGGCTCCGAGGCCGACCCGCGCGCCGGCGCCGAAGCCCTCGGCACCACCGATACCACCGGTACCGGACACCCGCCGCTCGCCGCCGTCGTCGACGCGCCCGGCGACACGGGCGGGGAAGCCTGCGGCGCACTCGCCGGCCGGCTGGCCGCATTGCCGGCCGAGGAGCAGCTGCGCGTGGTGCGGGACCTGGTCCAGGAGGCGACCGCGTTCGTCCTCGGCCACCGCACGTCGGACACGCTCGACGCGGAACTGTCCTTCAAGGGCCTCGGCGTCGACTCCCTCGGCGCGGTCAAGCTCCGCAACCACCTGCGCGAGCTCACCGGGGTGGACGACCTGCCGATGACCCTGGTCTTCGACTACCCGAGCCCCACCGCCCTCGCGGCGTACCTGCGGGCCGAACTCCTCGGCGAGCCGGAGGGACCGGCCGACGTGGCCGCGGCGGCCGTCTCCGACGAGCCGATCGCCATCGTCGCCATGAGCACCCGGCTTCCGGGCGGCGCGGACAGCCCGGAGGAGCTGTGGAGGCTGGTCGCCGAACGGCGCGACGCGGTCTCCGGTTTCCCGCTCGACCGCGGCTGGGACCTGGAGGGCCTGTACCACCCGGACCCGGCCCACCCGGGCACGAGCTACACCCGTTCGGGCGGCTTCCTCCACGAGGCGGCGCAGTTCGACGCCGGACTGTTCGGGATCTCGCCGCGCGAGGCGCTCGCGATGGACCCGCAGCAGCGGCTGCTGCTGGAGACCTCCTGGGAGGCCCTGGAGCGGACCGGCCTGGACCCGTTCTCGTTGAAGGGCGCCGACATCGGCGTCTTCACCGGCATCGTCCACCACGACTACGTGACCCGGCTCCACCAGGTCCCCGAGAACGTCCAGGGCTACCTCATGACCGGCACGGCGGCGAGCGTGGCCTCGGGCCGCGTGTCGTACGTGTTCGGCTTCGAGGGCCCGGCCGTGACCGTGGACACGGCCTGCTCCTCGTCCCTGGTCGCCATCCACCTGGCGGCGCAGGCGCTGCGGCAGGGCGAGTGCTCGATGGCCCTCGCCGGCGGCGCGACGGTGATGGCCGGCCCGGACGCGTTCCTGGAGTTCTCCCGGCAGCGCGGCCTGTCCGCCGACGGGCGCTGCAAGGCCTTCTCCTCGACGGCCGACGGAACCGGCTGGGCCGAGGGCGTCGGCGTGGTGGTCCTGGAACGGCTGTCCGTGGCCCGCGAGCGCGGCCACGAGGTGCTGGCGGTGCTGCGCGGCAGCGCCGTCAACCAGGACGGCGCCTCCAACGGCCTGACCGCGCCCAACGGTCCCTCGCAGCAGCGGGTCATCCGCAGGGCGCTGGCCACGGCCGGTCTCACCCCGGCCGACGTGGACGTGGTCGAGGCCCACGGGACGGGCACGTCCCTGGGCGACCCGATCGAGGCGCAGGCCCTGCTCGCCACCTACGGCCAGGACCGCGACCCCGACCGGCCGCTGTGGCTGGGCTCGCTCAAGTCCAACATCGGCCACACGCAGGCCGCCGCCGGCGTGGCGGGCGTGATCAAGATGGTCATGGCCATGCGGCACGGCGTGATGCCCGGCACCCTGCACGTGGAGGAGCCCACGACGGCCGTGGACTGGTCCGCCGGGGCGGTACGGCTGCTGACCGAGGCGCGCGCGTGGTCGCGCGACGGGCGGCCGCGCCGGGCCGGGGTGTCCTCGTTCGGTGCCAGCGGGACGAACGCGCACCTGGTCCTGGAGGAGGCCCCGGCCGAGGCCGGGGCGGAGCCCGCGGAGCAGGCGCCGGTGGCCGGTGGTGTGGTGCCGTTGGTGGTGTCGGCGCGCAGCGCGGCCTCGCTGGCCGGTCAGGCCGGGCGGCTCGCGGCGTACGTCGAGGACGCCGACGGGGTGTCGCCGGCGGACGTGGCCGGGGCCCTGGTGTCGAGCCGCGCCCTGCTCGGCGAGCGCGCGGTGGTCGTGGCCGGGTCCGGCGAGGAGGCCGTCGCGGGGCTGCGGGCGCTGGCCCGCCGGGAGAGCGCCCCGAACCTGGTGACCGGCAGCGCGGCCCCCGGCGCGGGAGCACCGGGCAAGGTCGTGTGGGTGTTCCCGGGGCAGGGGTCGCAGTGGGCCGGTATGGGACGGGAACTCCTCGACTCCTCGCCGGTGTTCGCGGCGCGGATCGCGGAGTGCGCGACCGCCCTGGAGCGGTGGGTGGACTGGTCGCTGGTCGAGGTGCTGCGGGGTGAGGCGGTGCCGGAGCTGCTGGAGCGGGTGGAGGTGCTCCAGCCCGCCAGCTTCGCGGTGATGGTCGGTCTGGCGGCCGTGTGGGCTTCGCTGGGTGTCCGTCCCGACGCGGTGGTCGGTCACTCGCAGGGTGAGATCGCTGCTGCCTGCGTTTCGGGTGCGCTGTCGTTGGAGGACGCGGCCCGTGTGGTGGCGCTGCGCAGTCAGGCCATCGCCAAGGAGCTGGCCGGCCGGGGCGGGATGGCGTCGGTGGCGCTGAGCGCCGAGGAGGCGGCCTCGAAGCTGGAGCGTTGGGCGGACCGGGTCGAGGTGGCCGCGGTCAACAGCCCGTCGTCCGTGGTCGTCGCCGGTGACGCCGAGGCACTCGACGAGGCGTTGGAGGCGCTCGCCTTCGAGGGTGTCCGGGTCCGCCGGGTCGCGGTGGACTACGCCTCCCACAGCCGGCACGTCGAAGCCATCGAGGACTCCCTCGCCGAACTGCTCGCCGGGGTGGAGGCCCTCGCCCCCGCCGTCCCCTTCTACTCGACCGTCAACGGCGGCTGGGTGGCGGACGCCGGCGTCCTCGACGGCGCCTACTGGTACCGGAACCTGCGTGGCCAGGTCGGCTTCGGCCCGGCCGTCACCGCCCTCCTCGCCCAGGGCCACGGCGTCTTCGTCGAGGTCAGCGCCCACCCTGTGCTCGTCCAGCCGGTCAACGAGGCGGCCGACGGCGCCGAAGCCGACGCCGTGGTGACCGGCACCCTGCGCCGCGGGGACGGCGGCCTCCGGCGGCTGTACGCCTCGGCGGCCGAGCTGTTCGTCCGCGGGGCGGCCGTCGACTGGAGCGGTGTCCTGCCGCCGCCGGCCCGCCGCGCGGAGCTGCCGACGTACGCCTTCGACCGCCAGCACTACTGGCTGCAGGAGGCGGACACCGCCACCGGCCCCGCCGGGGAGGCCGAGGGCGCGGACTCCGATTTCTGGGACGCCGTCGAGCGCGCCGACCTGGACTCCCTCGGCGAGCTGCTGGACATGGCCTCGGCCGACCAGCGCAGCGCCCTGGACACGGTCGTGCCCGTGCTCGCCGAGTGGCGCGGCAAGCGCCGCGAACGGTCCACCGCCGAGAAGCTGCGCTACCACGTCACCTGGCAGCCCCTCGAACGCGAGGCGGCCGGCGTACCCGGCGGCCGCTGGCTGGTCGTCGTACCGTCCGGCCGTCCGGCCGGCGGCGCCACCGACGCGCTCCTGGAGGAGCTGACCGGCCTCGGCCTCGGCACGGTGCTGCTGGAGGCCGACACGGCCGACCTCACCCGGGACCGGCTCGCCCGGCGCCTGGCCGAGGTCCTGGCCGACCAGGACCTGAGCGGCGTCCTGTCCCTCCTCGCGCTCGACGACCGGGGCGCCGCCGACGGGCGCCCCCAGGACCCGGTCCCGGCCACGGCCCCGACGCTCGCGCTGATCCAGGCCCTGGGTGACTGCGACGCCCCCCAGCCGCTGTGGTGCGTGACCCGGGGCGCCGTGAACATCGGCATCCACGACACCCTCACCTCCCCGGTACCGGCGGCGCTGTGGGGCCTCGGCCGGGCCGCCGCGCTCGAACGGCCCGACCGGTGGGGAGGCCTGCTCGACCTGCCCGCCACCGCCGACCCGCGGACGGCCCCCCAGCTGCTCGCGGCCCTGAACTCCGCCGCCGGCGAGGACCAGCTCGCGGTACGCCGCTCGGGCGTGTACGCCCGGCGCCTGGTCCGCAAGCCCGTACCGGAGTTCACCGGCGACGGCTGGCGGCCCCGGGGCACCGTCCTGGTCACCGGCGGCGCCGAAGGCCTCGGCCGGCACGCCTCGGTCTGGCTCGCCCAGGCCGGCGCGGCCCGCCTCGTCGTCAGCACCACCGCGGTGGCGGCCGACGACAGCGTGCCGCAGCTGCGGGCGGAACTGGCCGCGCTGGGCCTCGACACCGTCGTGGAGTCCTGCGCGGACGGCGACCGGGAGGCCCTCGCACGCCTGGCCGGCCCCGCGGACGCCGAGCATCCCCTCACGGCCGTCGTGCACGCCGCCGACGTCACGCTGACCAGCTCCATCGACGACACCGCGGTCCAGGACCTCGCCGGCGTGTTCGCCGCCAAGGTGGACACGGCCGTGTGGCTGGACGGACTGTTCCAGGACACGCCGCTCGACGCGTTCGTGGTCTTCTCCTCGATCGCCGGCGTGTGGGGCGGCGGCGGCCAGGGCCCGTCCGGCGCGGCGAACGCCGTCCTCGACGCCCTGATCGAGTGCCGCCGCGGCCGCGGACTGCGGGCGACGTCGATCGCCTGGGGCGCCCTCGACATGGTCGGCGTGGGCATGGACGAGGCCGCCCTCGCCCAGCTCCGCCGCCGGGGCGTGCTGCCCGTGCCCCCGCAGCTGGCGGTCACCGCGATGGTGCAGGCGGTCCAGGGCAACGAGAAGTCCGTGGCCGTGGCCGACATGGACTGGGGCGCGTTCATCCCCGCGTTCACCTCGGTCCGCCCCAGCCCCCTGTTCGCCGACCTCCCCGAAGCCGGGCAGGCCCTCCGGGCGCTGCAGGGCGACGGCGGGGACAGCGACGCCGCCGCGTCCCTCGCGGACTCCCTGCGCGCGGTCCCCGAAGCCGAGCAGGACCGCATCCTGCTCCGGCTGGTACGCGGCCACGCCTCGACGGTCCTCGGCCACAGCGGCGCCGAGGGCATCGGCCCGCGGCAGGCCTTCCAGGAGGTCGGCTTCGACTCGCTGGCGGCCGTCAACCTGCGCAACACCCTGAACGCGGCCACCGGACTGCGGCTGCCCGCGACGCTGATCTTCGACTACCCCACCCCCGAGGCACTGGTCGGGCACCTGCGCTCCGAACTGCTCCGGCAGGCCGACGAAGGCCCGGACCCGCGCGAGGACGACCTCAGGCGCGTCCTGGCGTCCGTCCCGTTCGCCCGGTTCAGGGACGCGGGAGTGCTGGACGCCCTCCTCGGCCTCGCCGAGACGGGAGCGGACGCGGACCCCGGCGCCGGCGACGGCGCCGCCGTACCCGGAGGGGAACCGCCGGCGGCCGCCGCCGACGCGGAACTGATCGACGCCATGGACGTTGCCGACCTCGTGCAGCGGGCCCTGGGCAAGACGAGCTGATCACCTGTGAACGAATCGTGGAGGATGGATATGTCGGCGCCCGACCAGCAGGTCGTCGAGGCACTGCGCGCCTCGCTGAAGGAGAACGCCCGGCTCCAGCAGGAGAACAGCACGCTCGCCGCGGCGGCCGCCGAGCCCATCGCGATCGTCTCCATGGCGTGCCGCTACGCCGGAGGCATCCGCGGCCCGGAGGACTTCTGGCGCGTGGTCCGCGAAGGCGCCGACGTGTACGGCCCGTTCCCCGAGGACCGCGGCTGGGACGTCGAGGGCCTCTACCACCCCGACCCCGACAACCCGGGCACGACGTACGTCAAGGAAGGCGCCTTCCTGCGCGACGCCGGCCAGTTCGACGCCGGCTTCTTCGGGATCTCCCCGCGCGAGGCCCTCGCCATGGATCCGCAGCAGCGCCAGCTCCTCGAAGTGTCCTGGGAGACCTTCGAACGGGCCGGCATCGACCCGCACTCGGTGCGCGGCGCCGACGTCGGCGTGTTCACCGGCATCGTCCACCAGGACTACGCCCCGGACCTCAGCGGCCACGAGGACTACCTCAGCCTGGAACGCGCCCTCGGGACCGCCGGCGGCGTCGCCTCCGGCCGCGTCGCCTACTCCCTGGGCCTCGAAGGCCCCGCGGTGACCGTCGACACCATGTGCTCCTCCTCGCTGGTCGCCCTCCACCTCGCGGCGCAGGCCCTGCGCCGCGGCGAGTGCTCCATGGCCCTCGCGGGCGGAGCGACCGTCATGGCGACGCCCGGCGGCTTCGTCGGCTTCGCCCGCCAGCGCGCCCTCGCCTTCGACGGACGCTGCAAGTCCTACGCCGCCGGAGCCGACGGCTCCGGCTGGGCCGAGGGCGTCGGCGTGCTGCTGCTGGAACGGCTGTCCGTGGCGCGCGAGCGCGGCCACCGGGTACTGGCCGTCATCCGCGGCAGCGCCGTCAACCAGGACGGCGCCTCCAACGGCCTGACCGCCCCCAACGGCCCCGCCCAGCAGCGCGTGATCCGCAAGGCCCTGGAGAGCTCCGGCCTCACCCCGGCGGACGTGGACGCGGTCGAGGGCCACGGCACGGGAACCGTCCTCGGCGACCCGATCGAGGCGCAGGCGCTCCTGGCCACCTACGGTCAGGGCCGCGACCCGCAGCAGCCGCTGTGGCTCGGCTCCGTCAAGTCCGTCATCGGACACACGCAGGCGGCGTCCGGCGTGGCCGCCGTGATCAGCACGGTGCAGGCGCTGCGCCACGGCGTGCTCCCGGCGACCCGGCACGTCGACGCGCCCACCCCGCAGGTCGACTGGTCCGCCGGCGCGGTCGAACTGCTGACGGAGGCACGCGACTGGCCGCGCGGCGACCGCCCGCGCCGCGCCGGCGTCTCCTCGTTCGGTGCCAGCGGCACCAACGCGCACATGATCCTGGAGGAGGCCCCCGCCGAGGAGACCACCGCGCCTGCCGCGCCGGAGCAGTCCCCGGGCGCGGTGCCGCTGGTGGTGTCGGCCGGGACCACCGGGTCCCTGACGGCCCAGGCCGAGCGGCTCGCCGCGTTCGTCGAGGACGCCCCCGGGCTGCCCCTGGCGGACGTGGCCGGCGCACTGGTGTCGGGCCGGGCGGTGCTGGCCGAGCGCGCGGTCGTCCTCGCAGGCTCCCACGACGAGGCCCTGGCCGGACTGCGGGCGCTGGCCCGCGGGGAGACCGCGGCCGGCGTCACCTCCGGGCGGGCCGCCGGCGCGGGCGGGCCGGGCAAGGTCGTGTGGGTGTTCCCCGGTCAGGGTGCGCAGTGGGCCGGCATGGGCCGCGAACTCCTCGACTCCTCGCCGGTGTTCGCGGCGCGGATCGCCGAGTGCGCGACCGCGCTGGAGCGGTGGGTCGACTGGTCGCTGACCGAGGTCCTGCGCGGCGAGGCGGCGCCGGAGCTGCTGGAGCGGGTGGACGTGCTCCAGCCCGCGAGCTTCGCCGTCATGGTCGGTCTGGCTGCCGTGTGGCGGTCCGTCGGTGTCGAGCCCGACGCCGTACTCGGCCATTCCCAGGGGGAGATCGCGGCCGCCTGCGTCTCCGGTGCGCTGTCGCTGGAGGACGCGGCACGGGTCGTCGCCCTGCGCAGTCAGGCCATCGCGAAGGAGCTGGCCGGTCGGGGCGGGATGGCCTCCGTCGCGCTCGGCGCCGACGAGGCGGCCGCCCGTCTGGAGCGCTGGGCCGACCGGGTCGAGGTCGCCGCCGTCAACGGCCCCGCCTCCGTGGTGATCGCCGGTGACGCCGAGGCGCTGGACGAGGCCCTGGACGCACTGGACGACCAGGGCGTCCGGATCCGCCGGATCGCCGTGGACTACGCCTCGCACAGCCGGCACGTCGAGGCCGTCAGGGACACCCTCGCCGAGGCCCTCGCCCCGGTGACCGCCCGGGCGCCCGAGGTCCCCTTCTACTCCACCGTCACCGGCGGCTGGATCGAGGACGCCGGTGTCCTGGACGCCGGCTACTGGTACCGCAACCTGCGCGGCCAGGTCGGCTTCGGGCCGGCCGTCACCGCCCTCCTCGCCCAGGGCCACGGCGTCTTCGTCGAGCTCAGCGCCCACCCGGTGCTCGTCCAGCCGGTCAACGAGACCGCCGACCGCACCGGAACCGACGTGCTGGCCACCGGCTCGCTGCGCCGCGGGGACGGTGGCCTGCGCCGCCTGTACGCCTCCCTGGCCGAGCTGTTCGTCCGCGGCGTGGCCGTCGACTGGGCCCCCGTCCTGCCCGCCCCGACGGGGCGCGCGGAGCTCCCGACGTACGCCTTCGACCACCAGCACTACTGGATCCGGATGGGCGCCGGTGCCTCCGACGCGGCCTCCCTGGGCCTCGTCGGCTCCGACCACCCCCTCCTCGGCGCGGTCGTCCGGCTCCCGCAGTCCGACGGGCTGATCTTCACCTCGCGGCTGTCGCTGCGCACGCACCCCTGGCTCGCCGGCCACGCGATCGGCGGCAAGGTCATCGTCCCCGGCACGGTGTACGTCGACCTCGCGGTGCGCGCGGGTGACGAGTTCGGCTTCGGCGTCCTGGAGGAGCTCGTCATCGAGGCGCCGCTCGTGCTGCCCGAGCAGGGCGGCGTCCGCCTCCAGGTCGCGGTCGGCGGCCCCGCCGAGACCGGCCTGCGCAGCGTCGACGTGTACTCCCTGCGCGAGGACGCCGCCGACGAGGCCGGCACGGGCGCCTGGACGCGGCACGCCACCGGCCTGCTGTCGGCCTCGCCCGCCCGGAACGGGGACGGCCCGGACTTCGACTTCGCCGCCTGGCCGCCCGCCGGCGCCGAGCCCGTCGAACTCGGCGACTTCTACGGGGACCTCGTCGAGCGCGGCTACGCCTACGGCCCGGCCTTCCAGGGCCTGCGGGCGGTGTGGCGGCGCGGCGACGAGGTGTTCGCCGAGGCCGCCCTCCCCGAGGACCAGCGGGAGGAGGCCGGGAAGTTCGGCATCCACCCGGCGCTGCTGGACGCCGCGCTCCACACGAACGCCTTCGCCAACCCGGACGACGACCGCAAGGTCCTGCCGTTCGCGTGGAACGGGCTGCGGCTGCACGCCGTCGGCGCCTCGGCCCTGCGGGTACGGGTCGCGCCGTGCGGACCGGACGCCCTGTCGTTCCAGGCCGCCGACGAGACCGGCGGGACGGTCCTGACCATGGACTCCCTCGTCTCCCGCGTGGTCTCCGCCGACCAGCTCGACGCGGCGGCGGGCGAAGGCGGCCGCGACGCGCTGTTCGGCGTGGAGTGGACCGAACTGGCCCCCTCCGACGCCCCCGCGGCCGCGACGCCGTGGGTGGCGGTGGCCACCGCCGAGGACGTCACGGCCCTGGCGGCCGACGGGGAGGCGCCCGTCGCCGCGGTCCTGGAAGCGGTCGGCGGCGGGGACCCGGCCCTGGAGCTGACCTCCCGCGTGCTGGAGGTCGTCCAGGCCTGGCTCGCCGGGTCCGGCCCGGAGGGGTCCCGCCTCGTCGTGGCCACCCGGGGCGCGGTGCCGGCCGGCGAGGCCACCGTGACCGATCCGGCCGGCTCGGCCGTGTGGGGCCTGGTGCGGGCCGCGCAGGCGGAGAACCCCGACCGGATCGTCCTGATCGACCTCGACCCCGCCTCCGCCACCGGCGCCCAGGCGGTGCTGGGCGCCGTACTGGCCAGTGCCGAGCCCCAGGTCGCGGTGCGCGGGACCACCCTCACCGCCCCCCGGCTCGTACGGGCCGCCGGCGCGGCCGCCCCGGAGACCCCCGCCGTCTTCGGGCCGCAGGGCACGGTCCTCGTCACCGGCGGCACCGGCTCGCTGGGCGCCCTCGTCGCCCGGCACCTGGTCGCCCGGCACGGCGTACGGCACCTGCTGCTGGCCAGCCGCCGCGGACCGCAGGCCGAAGGGGTCGAGGAACTGGTCGCCGAGCTGGGCGGACAGGGCGCCGCCGTCTCGGTGGCGGCCTGCGACGTCTCCGACCGCGGGCAGGTCGCGGACCTGCTGGCCTCCGTCCCCGCCGAGCACCGCCTCAGCGGCGTCGTGCACCTGGCCGGCGTACTGGACGACGGCGTGGTCGCCACCCTCACCCCGCAGCGGCTGGCCGGGGTGTTCGCCCCCAAGGTCGACGCGGTCACCCACCTCGACGAACTGACCCGCGGCCTGGACCTCGACGCGTTCGTCGTCTTCTCGTCCGCGGCCGCCCTCATGGGCTCGGCCGGCCAGGGCAACTACGCGGCCGCCAACGCCTTCCTCGACGGGCTGATGGCCCGGCGCCGGGCGGCCGGACTGCCGGGCCTCTCCCTGGCCTGGGGCCTGTGGGAGCAGAGCGCCGGCCTGACCGCCCACCTCAGCGCCGTCGACCAGGCGCGCATGAGCCGCGGCGGCGTCCTGGCGCTGACGCAGGCCGAGGGCCTCGACATCTTCGACGCCGGCCTGCACGCGGACCAGCCGCTGCTCGTCCCGATCAAGCTGGACCTGCGGACGCTGCGCTCCCAGGCCGCGGCCGGCGGCGGCGTCCCGCACCTGCTGCGCGGCCTGGTCCGCGCGGGCCGCCGCACGGCCCGGGCGGCCGCGGGGGACAGCGGCGGACTCGTCCGCCGGCTCGCCGGGCTCCCGGCCGCCGAGCAGGAGGCCGTCCTGCTGGGCATCGTCCAGCAGGAGGCGGGTGCCGTCCTCGGCTTCAGCGGCCCCGAACTGGCCCAGGGCACCCGTGGCTTCAACGAGATCGGCTTCGACTCCCTGACGGCGGTCGAGCTCCGCAACCGGCTGAGCGCGGCCACCGGCGTGAAACTCCCGGCCACGCTGATCTTCGACTACCCGACCCCGAACGCCCTCGCCCGCCACCTGCGCGACGAGCTCGGCGAAGCCACCGACGACGCCGGCACTCCCGCCCCGCGCACCGCGTCCGCCGTCGTGGATCCGGACGAGCCGATCGCCATCGTGGGCATGGCCTGCCGTCTGCCGGGCGGGGTGGCCGGTCCGGAGGACCTGTGGCGGCTGGTGTCCGAGGGGCGTGAGGGCATGTCCTCGTTCCCGGACGACCGGGGCTGGGACCTGGACGGCCTGCTCGGCCCGAACCCGGACAGCGCGGGCACCTCGTCCACGCACCGCGGCGGGTTCCTCCACGAGGCCTCGCAGTTCGACGCGGCCTTCTTCGGGATCTCGCCGCGCGAGGCGCTCGCGATGGACCCGCAGCAGCGGCTGCTGCTGGAGGCCTCCTGGGAGGCACTGGAACGGGCGGGCATCGACCCGACCCGGGAGCAGGGCGGCAACATCGGCGTCTTCTCCGGCGTCTCCATCCACGACTACCTCGAGTCCCTCGGCAACATGCCCGCGGAACTCGAAGGCTTCGTCACGACCGCCACGGCGGGCAGCGTGGCCTCGGGCCGCGTCTCCTACACCTTCGGCTTCGAGGGCCCGGCGGTCACCGTGGACACCGCCTGTTCCTCGTCCCTGGTCGCCATGCACCTGGCGGCGCAGGCGCTGCGGCAGGGCGAGTGCTCGATGGCCCTCGCCGGCGGTGTCGCCGTCATGGGCTCGCCGATCGGCGTCCTCGGCATGTCCCGCCAGCGGGGCCTGGCGGCCGACGGCCGCTGCAAGGCGTTCGCGGACGGCGCGGACGGAACCGTCCTGTCCGAGGGCGTCGGCATCGTGGTGCTGGAGCGGCTCTCGGTGGCCCGCGAGCGCGGACACCGGGTGCTGGCCGTCATCCGCGGCAGCGCCGTCAACCAGGACGGTGCCTCCAACGGCCTGACCGCGCCCAACGGTCCTTCGCAGCAGCGGGTGATCCGCAAGGCGCTGCAGAGCGCCGGGCTCGCGGCGTCGGACGTGGACGTGGTCGAGGCCCACGGGACGGGCACGTCCCTGGGCGACCCGATCGAGGCGCAGGCCCTGCTCGCCACCTACGGCCAGGACCGCGACCCCGACCGGCCGCTGTGGCTGGGCTCGCTGAAGTCCAACATCGGCCACACGCAGGCCGCGGCGGGCGTCGCGGGTGTGATCAAGATGGTGCAGGCGCTGCGGCAGGGAGTCCTGCCGCCGACCCTGCACGCGCAGGAGCCCACCCGCCAGGTCGACTGGTCGGAAGGCGCCATCGAGCTGCTGACCGAGGCGCGGCAGTGGCCGCGCGACGGCCGGCCGCGCCGGGCGGGCGTGTCCTCGTTCGGCATCAGCGGGACGAACGCGCACCTCGTCCTGGAGGAGGCCCCGGCCGAGGCCGGGGCGGAGCCCGCGGAGCAGGCTCCGGTGGCCGGTGGTGTGGTGCCGCTGGTGGTGTCGGCGCGCAGCGCGGCCTCGCTGGCCGGTCAGGCCGGACGCCTGGCGGAGTACGCCGGCGGCGGTGCCTCCCTGGCGGAGGTCGCCGCGGCGCTGGTGGCGGAGCGTGCGCTCTTCGGTGAGCGCGCGGTGGTCGTGGCGGGGTCCGCCGACGAGGCGCGGATGCGGCTGGAGGCCCTCGCACGGGGCGAGGACGCGGCCGGTGTGGTGACCGGCAGCGCGGGTGCGCCGGGCAAGGTCGTGTGGGTGTTCCCGGGTCAGGGGTCGCAGTGGGCCGGTATGGGCCGTGAACTGCTGGACTCCTCGGCGGTGTTCGCGGCGCGGATCGCGGAGTGTGCCGCGGCGCTGGAGCCGTGGATCGACTGGTCGTTGACCGAGGTCCTGCGGGGCGAGGCGGCGCCGGAGTTGCTGGAGCGGGTGGACGTGCTCCAGCCGGCGAGTTTCGCGGTGATGGTCGGTCTGGCCGAGGTCTGGCGGTCGGTGGGTGTGAAGCCGGATGCGGTGCTGGGTCACTCGCAGGGCGAGATCGCCGCCGCGTGCGTTTCGGGTGCGCTGTCGTTGGAGGACGCGGCCCGTGTGGTGGCGCTGCGCAGCCAGGCCATCGCGAAGGAGCTGGCGGGTCGGGGTGGTATGGCGTCGGTGGCGCTGAGTGCCGATGAGGCGGTCGCGAAGCTGGAGCGGTGGGCGGACCGGGTCGAGGTCGCCGCCGTCAACGGGCCCGCCTCGGTGGTGGTCGCCGGTGACGCCGAGGCGCTCGACGAGGCGTTGGAGGCGCTCGCCCTGGAGGGTGTCCGGGTGCGTCGGGTGGCGGTGGACTACGCGTCGCACACCCGGCACGTCGAGGCGATCGAGGGCCTGCTGGCCGAGGCCCTCGCGGGGGTCGCGGCGAAGGCTCCCGAGGTCCCGTTCTACTCGACCGTGACCGGTGGTTGGGTGGCGGAGGCCGGTGTCCTGGACGGTGGGTACTGGTACCGCAACCTGCGGGGCCGGGTGGGCTTCGGTCCGGCCGTCGCCGCTCTCCTCGGCCAGGGGCACGGGGTGTTCCTGGAGGTCAGCGCGCACCCGGTGCTGGTCCAGCCCGTCACCGAGACCGTGGACGGTACGGAAACCGCAGCGGTCGTCGCCGGTTCGCTGCGCCGCGAGGACGGCGGTACGCGCCGCCTGCTGACCTCCATGGCCGAGCTGTTCGTCCGCGGCGTGGCCGTGGACTGGACCGCCGTCCTGCCCGCCGCGACGGCACACGTGGACCTGCCCACCTACGCCTTCGACCACCAGCCCTACTGGCTGCGGATACCGGAGTCGGCCACCGACGCGGCCTCCCTCGGCCAGGCCGAGGCCGACCACCCGCTGCTGGGTGCGGTCGTCCAGCTGCCCCAGTCGGACGGTCTGGTCTTCACCTCGCGGCTCGCGCTGCGGACGCACCCCTGGCTCGCCGACCACCGGATCGGCGGTGTGGCCCTCGTCCCCGCCGCCGCCTTGGTGGAGCTCGCCGTACGGGCCGGCGACGAGGCCGGGTGCGGGGTGCTGGAGGAGCTGCTGATCGGGACGCCCCTCGCGCTGCCCGAGCAGGGCGGGGTCCGGGTCCAGGTCGCGGTCGGCGCGCCCGGCGAGAACGGTGCGCGCACCGTGGAGGTGTACTCGCTGCCCGAGGACACCGCCGAGGGGGCCGCGTGGACGCGGCACGCCACCGGCGTCCTGTCCCCGCACCCGGCGCCGCAGGGCGCGGAGTTCGACTTCGCCGCCTGGCCGCCCGCCGGCGCCCGGCCCGTCGAGGTCGGCGACCTCCACGAGGAGCTCGTCGGCCGCGGTTACGGGTACGGCCCCGCGTTCCAGGGCCTGCGGGCGGTGTGGCGGCGCGGCGAGGAGCTCTTCGCCGAGGTCGCCCTCACCGAGGAGCAGCGCGGCGCGGCCGGTGCGTACGGCCTGCACCCCGCCCTGCTCGAAGCCGCCCTGCAGATCGGCGCGCTCGACGCGGCCGACGCACGGGAACCCCGCCAGCCCCTCGACTGGAGCGGACTGGTGCTGCACGCCTCCGGCGCTCCGGCGCTGCGGGTGCGGCTCGCCCCCGCAGGGTCCGGCGCGGTCAGCCTGGAGGCGGCCGACGAGACCGGCGGCCCCGTGCTGACGGTGGGCTCGCTCGCCCTGCGCCCGGTGTCCGTCGAGCAGTTGGGCGCGGCGACGGGCGCGGCCGCCGCCACCTCGCTGTTCGAGGTGGAGTGGACGGAGCTGTCCACGGCCGGGGGAGCACCGGTGTCCTGGGCTCCGGTGGCCACCGCCGAGGACGTCACGGCCCTGGCGGCCGACGGGGAGGCGCCCGTCGCCGTGGTCCTGGAGGCGGTCGGCGGCGGGGACTCGGCTCTGGAGCTGACCTCCCGCGTGCTGGGGGTCGTGCAGGCGTGGCTGGCGGGCTCCGGCCCGGAGGAGTCGCGCCTCGTCGTGGCCACCCGGGGCGCGGTGCCGGCCGGTGACGGCGGTGCGGTGACCGACCCGGCCGGCTCGGCCGTGTGGGGCCTGGTGCGGGCCGCGCAGGCCGAGAACCCCGACCGGATCGTCCTCGTGGACACCGACCCCGTCGCCGAGGGCGGGCCGGAGCCGGTCCTCGGCGCGGTGCTGGCCTGCGGCGAGCCGCAGGTCGCGGTCCGCGGCACCACCCTGACCGTCCCGCGGCTCGCCCGTACGAACGGCCGGGCCACGGACGCCCCGGCGGTGTTCACGCCCGGAGGCACCGTCCTGATCACCGGCGGAACCGGTTCGCTCGGCACCCTGGCCGCCCGCCGTCTGGTCTCCGTCCACGGCGTACGGCACCTGCTGCTGGCCAGCCGTCGCGGCCCCGAGGCCGAGGGCGCCCCGGAGCTGGTCGCCGAGCTGACCGAGCGGGGCGCCACCGTCACGGTGGTGGCCTGCGACGTCTCCGACCGGGCCCAGGCCGAAGCGCTGCTGGCGTCCGTACCGGACGGGCACCCCCTCACCGGCATCATCCACACGGCGGGTCTCATCGACGCCGGCGTGATCGGGGCGCTCACCCCCGAGCGGCTGGCCGGCGTCTTCCCGCCGAAGGTCGACGCGGTCCGGCACCTGGACGAGCTGACGCGGGGTGTGGACCTGGACGCGTTCGTCGTCTACTCCTCGGTCTCCGCCGTGTTCATGGGTGCGGGCAGCGGCAGTTACGCGGCCGCCAACGCCTTCCTCGACGGCCTGATGGCCCACCGCCGGGCCGCCGGCCTGCCGGGCCTCTCCCTGGCCTGGGGCCTGTGGGACCAGACCGGCGGAGGCATGGCGGCCGGCACCGACGACCTCACCCGGAACCGGATGAACCGGCGCGGCGGCCTGAGGGCGATGACCCCGGCGGAGGGGATGGAACTCTTCGACGCCTCCGTCGGAGCGGGCCAGTCGCTGCTGGTCCCCGCCAAGCTGGACCTGCGTGCGGTACGCGCCGACGCGGCGGCGGGTGGCGGCGTACCGCACATGCTGCGCGGGCTGGTCAAGGCCGGCCGGCAGCAGGCGCACACGGCGGCCGCGGCCGACGAGGGCCGGCAGCTGCACGACCGGCTGGCCGCACTGCCCGCCGCCGAGCAGAAGAAGCTCCTGCTCGACCTGGTCCGCACACGGGTGGCGGCCGTACTCGGCCACGCCGGACCGGAGCGCGTCCGGACGGACCTGGCGTTCAAGGACGCCGGGTTCGACTCCCTCACCGCGGTGGAACTGCGCAACCGGCTGCGCGAGGCGACGGGCCTGAAGCTCCCGGCCACGCTCGTCTTCGACTACCCGAGCCCGCAGACCCTCGCCGCGCACCTGCACGACGCACTGCTTCCGGAGAGCGGCGACGCGGGCGCACCGGACGTGGACGAGGAACGACTGAGGCACGCACTCGCATCCGTCCCGCTCGCCCGGTTCCGGGAGGCGGGGCTGATGGACGCCCTGGTCAAGCTGATCGCCCAGGGCGACGGCGAACCGGAAATCGGCGGTACCGACCCGGCCGATGAAGAGAGGCCCATCGCCGAGCTGGACGTCGACGATCTCGTCCACCTGGCGCTCGGCGAATGAACACCTTCGAAACCGCTGAAAGAATGGGGAACCCAACGTGAGTGCGTCCTACGAGAAGGTCGTCGAGGCGCTGAGGAAGTCGCTGGAAGAAGTCGGCTCGCTGAAGAAGCAGAACCGGCGGCTCCTCGACGCCTCCCGTGAGCCGATCGCCATCGTGGGCATGGCCTGCCGGCTGCCCGGCGGGGTGGCCGGCCCCGAGGACCTGTGGAAGCTGGTGTCCGAGGGCCGTGACGCCGTCACCGGGTTCCCCGAGGACCGCGGCTGGGACCTGGAGGGCCTGTTCGACCCGGACCCCGACCGTGCGGGCACCTCGTACGTCGACCAGGGCGGCTTCCTCCACGAGGCGGGTCTGTTCGACGCCGGGTTCTTCGGGATCTCGCCGCGCGAGGCGCTCGCGATGGACCCGCAGCAGCGGCTGCTGCTGGAGACCTCCTGGGAGGCGCTGGAGCGGGCCGGCATCGACCCCGTCTCCCTGAAGGGCGCCGACGTCGGCGTGTTCTCCGGGGTGTTCGGCCAGGGCTACGTCGCCCCGGGCGCCAGCATGGTCACGCCCGAGATCGAGGGCTTCGCCGGTACGGGCGGCTCCACGAGCGTGGCGTCCGGCCGGGTCTCCTACGTCCTCGGGTTCGAGGGCCCGGCGGTGTCGGTGGACACGGCGTGTTCCTCGTCGCTGGTCGCCATGCACCTGGCGGCGCAGGCGCTGCGGCAGGGCGAGTGCTCGATGGCCCTGGCCGGCGGCGCGACCGTCCTGGCCAGCCCGGGCGTCTTCGCCGAGTTCTCCCGGCAGAAGGGCCTGGCCGCCGACGGCCGCTGCAAGGCGTTCGCCGACGCGGCCGACGGCACGGGCTGGGCCGAGGGCGTCGGCGTGGTGGTGCTGGAGCGGCTGTCGGTGGCCCGCGAGAAGGGCCACCGGGTGCTGGCGGTGCTGCGCGGCAGCGCGGTCAACCAGGACGGGGCCTCCAACGGCCTGACCGCGCCGAACGGTCCGTCCCAGCAGCGCGTGATCCGCGGGGCGCTGGCGAACGCCGGGCTGGCGTCGGCGGACGTGGACGTGGTGGAGGGCCACGGGACGGGCACCGCGCTCGGCGATCCGATCGAGGCCCAGGCCGTCCTCGCCACCTACGGGCAGGGCCGCGACGCGGAGCGGCCGCTGTGGCTGGGTTCGCTGAAGTCCAACATCGGCCACACGCAGGCCGCGGCGGGCGTGGCCGGCGTCATCAAGATGGTGGAGGCGCTCCGCCACGGCGTGATGCCCCCCACCCTGCACGTGGACGTGCCCACCACCGAGGTGGACTGGTCGGCGGGCGCCGTGGAACTGCTGACCGAGGCCCGGGAGTGGCCGCGCGACGGCCGGCCGCGCCGGGCGGGCGTGTCGGCGTTCGGGGTCAGTGGGACGAACGCGCACCTGATCCTGGAGGAGGCTCCGGCGGAGGAGGAGGCCGCGGCAGCGGCAACGGTTGCGGCTCCGGTGGCCGGTGGTGTGGTGCCGTTGGTGGTGTCGGCGCGCAGCGCGGCCTCGCTGGCGGCTCAGGCCGGGCGGCTGGCCGGGTTCGTGGAGGGTGCCGAGGGTGTTTCTTTGGCGGAGGTGGCCGGGGCTCTGGTGTCGGGTCGGTCGGTCTTCGGGGAGCGTGCGGTCGTTACGGCCGGGTCCGCCGAGGAGGCCGTCGCGGGGCTGCGGGCGCTGGCCCGCGGCGAGGACGCGGCCGGTGTGGTGACCGGCACTGCGGCTGCTGCGGGCGGGGTGGTCTGGGTGTTCCCGGGTCAGGGTGCGCAGTGGGCCGGTATGGGCCGTGAACTGCTGGATTCCTCGCCGGTGTTCGCGGCGCGAATCGCGGAGTGCGCGACCGCCCTGGAGCGGTGGGTGGACTGGTCGCTGGTCGAGGTGCTGCGGGGTGAGGCGGCGCCGGAGCTGCTGGAGCGGGTGGAGGTGCTCCAGCCGGCGAGCTTCGCCGTCATGGTCGGTCTGGCTGCCGTGTGGCGGTCCGTCGGTGTCGAGCCCGACGCCGTACTCGGCCACTCCCAGGGGGAGATCGCGGCCGCCTGCGTCTCCGGTGCGCTGTCGCTGGAGGACGCGGCCCGTGTGGTGGCGCTGCGGAGCCAGGCCATCGCGAAGGAGCTGGCCGGCCGGGGCGGGATGGCGTCGGTGGCGCTGAGCGCCGAGGAGGCGGCCTCGAAGCTGGAGCGTTGGGCGGACCGGGTCGAGGTGGCGGCGGTCAACAGCCCGTCGTCCGTGGTCGTCGCCGGTGACGCCGAGGCACTCGACGAGGCGTTGGAGGCCCTCGCCCTGGAGGGTGTCCGGGTGCGTCGGGTGGCGGTGGACTACGCCTCCCACACGCGGCACGTCGAGGCGATCGAGGGCCTGCTGGCCGAGGCCCTCGCGGGGGTCGCGGCGAAGGCTCCCACGGTGCCGTTCTACTCGACCGTGACCGGTGGTTGGGTGGCGGAGGCCGGTGTCCTGGACGGCGGGTACTGGTACCGCAACCTGCGGAGTCAGGTGGGCTTCGGTCCGGCCGTCGCGGCTCTCCTCGGCCAGGGGCACGGGGTGTTCCTGGAGGTCAGCGCGCACCCGGTGCTGGTCCAGCCGATCAGCGAGGCCGTGGACGGTGCGGGCGCCGAGGTCGTGGTGACCGGGTCGCTGCGCCGTGAGGACGGTGGCCTGCGCCGCCTGTACGCCTCCCTGGCCGAGCTGTTCGTCCGCGGCCTGGCCGTCGACTGGGCGGCGGTCCTGCCGCCCGTCACGACGGCGCGCGTCGAGCTGCCGACGTACGCCTTCGAGCACCAGCACTACTGGCTGAAGGACACGGGCGCCGCGACGGACGCGGCCTCGCTGGGACAGACCCAGGTCGATCACCCGTTGCTCGGCGCGGTGGTCCGGCTGCCGCAGTCCGACGGGTTCATCTTCACCTCCCGCCTGTCCCTGCGCACGCACCCCTGGCTCGCCGACCACGCCGTCAGCGGTGTGGTCATCCTCCCCGGCTCCGGGCTGGTCGAGCTGGCCGTGCGCGCCGGTGACGAGGCCGGCTGCGAGCTGCTGGAGGAACTCGTCATCGAGGCGCCCCTGGTCGTCCCCGACCACGGCGGCGTACGGGTCCAGGTGGCGCTCGGCGCGCCCGGCGAGAACGGCTCGCGCTCCGTGGCGGTGTACTCCCTGCGCGAGGACGCCGAGACCGACGCGTGGACACGGCACGCCACCGGCATCCTGTCGGCCACGGCCCAACCGGTCGGCAGCGGCTTCGACTTCACCGTCTGGCCGCCGGCCGGTGCGCAGCCGGTCGAGGCCGGGGAGTTCTACGGCGACCTGGTCGAGCGCGGTTACGGGTACGGGCCCGCGTTCCAGGGCCTGCGGGCGGTCTGGCGGCGTGACGGCGAGGTCTTCGCCGAGGTGGCCCTGCCCGACGACCACCGCAAGGAGGCCGGCGGGTACGGGGTCCACCCGGCGCTGCTGGACGCGGCCCTCCAGGCCGGGACCTTCGCCCACGCGGGCGCGGCGGACGAGGAGCCCGGGGAACCGGTGCTGGCGTTCGCGTGGAACGGGCTGGCCCTGCACGCCGCGGGTGCCTCGGCCCTGCGGGTACGCGTCGCGCAGAACGGTCCGGACGCCCTGTCGTTCCAGGCCGCCGACGAGACCGGCGGGCTCGTCGTGACCCTGGACTCGCTGGTCTCCCGTCCGGTGTCCGCGGGGCAGCTGGAGACCCCGGCGGACACGGCGGCCGCCAACGCGCTGTTCCGGGTGGAGTGGAGCGCGCTCCCGCAGCCCGAGGAGGAGGTGGACGCCGTCCAGACGTGGGCACCCGTGTCCACCGCCGACGAGGTGACGGCGCTGTCCGAGGCCCTGGCGGCCGCCGACGGCCTGTCGCTGATCGCGGTCCTGGAGGCCGTCGGAGAAGGCGGCGAGGACCCGGTGCTGGACCTGGCCTCCCGCGTGCTGGAAGTCATCCAGGCGTGGCTGGCCGGGGCCGGGCTGGAGGACTCGCAGCTGGTGATCGCCACCCGCGGCGCCGTGCCCGCCGGCGACGGCGGTACGGTGACCGACCCGGCCGGCTCGGCCGTGTGGGGCCTGGTGCGGGCCGCGCAGGCGGAGAACCCGGACCGGATCGTCCTGGTGGACGTCGACCCGGCCGCCGAAGGCGCCACGGACTCCGTGATGGACTCCGTCCTTGGTGCCGTGCTGGCCAGCGGTGAGCCGCAGGTCGCCGTACGCGGGACCACCCTCTCCGTGCCCCGTCTCGCCCGCGCCGCCGCGCAGGTCCCGGACGCTCCGGGGACCTTCGCCCCGGAAGGCACGGTCCTGGTGTCGGGTGCCGGTTCGCTGGGCGGTCTGGTGGCCCGGCACCTGGTCGCCCGGCACGGTGTCCGCCACCTGCTGCTGGCCAGCCGCCGCGGACCGGCCGCCGACGGCATGGCGGAACTGGTCGCCGAACTCGGCGAGCGGGGCGCCGAGGTCGCGGTGGTGGCGTGCGACCTCTCCGACCGCGACGAGCTCGCCGCGCTGCTGGCGTCCGTACCGGCCGGGCACCCCCTCACCGGCGTCGTCCACACGGCCGGCGTCTTCGACGACGGGTTGATCGGGGTGCTGACCAGGGAGCGGCTGGCCGGGGTGTTCGCGCCGAAGGTGGCCGCGGTGCGCCACCTGGACGAGCTGACCCGGGGCCTGGACCTCGACGCCTTCGTCGTGTTCTCGTCCGTCGCGGGCCTCTCCGGCGGCGCCGGGCAGGGCAACTACTCGTCGGCCAACCACTACCTCGACGGCCTGATGGACCACCGCCGGGCCGCGGGCCTGCCGGGCCTGTCACTGGCCTGGGGCCTGTGGGAGCAGTCCCTCGGCATGGCCTCGCACCTCAGCAGCGTCGACCAGGCGCGGGCGAGCCGCAGCGGTGTGCTGGAGATCTCCGCCGCCGAGGGCATGGGCCTGTTCGACGCCGCCCTCGGCGCCGAGCAGCCGCTGCTCGTGCCCGTCAAGCTGGACCTGCGCGGCATACGGTCCGACGCGGCGGCCGGCGGTACGGTGCCCCACCTGCTGCGCGGCCTCGTCAAGGCCGGGCGGCAGCAGGCGCAGGCGGGAGCCACCGCGGACGAGGGCCGCAAGCTCTCCGCACGGCTGGCCGGACTCACGGCCCCCGAGCAGGAGGCCCTGCTCCTCGACCTGGTGCGCACCCAGGCCGCCGTCGTCCTCGGCCACACCGGTCCGGGCGGCGTCCGGGCCGACATGGCGTTCAAGGACGCCGGGTTCGACTCCCTCACCTCCGTCGAGCTCCGCAACCGGGTGCGCGAGGCGACCGGCCTGAAGCTCCCGGCCACACTCGTCTTCGACTACCCGACCCCGCTGGCCCTCGCCCGCTACCTGCGCGAGGAGTTCGGCGACGTGTCGCCCGCCCCCGTCGAGCAGACGGCGGCCGTGGCCGCCGACGCCGGTGAGCCCATCGCGATCGTCGGCATGGCCTGCCGTTACCCCGGCGGCGTCTCCTCGCCCGAGGAGCTGTGGCAGCTGGTGTCCGAGGGCCGGGACGCGGTCTCCGGATTCCCCGACGACCGCGGCTGGGACCTGGAGGGCCTGTTCGACCAGGACCCCAACCAGGCCGGCACCTCGTACGTCGACCAGGGCGGCTTCCTCCAGGGTGCGGGCCTGTTCGACGCCGGGTTCTTCGGGATCTCGCCGCGCGAGGCCCTCGCGATGGACCCGCAGCAGAGGCTGCTGCTGGAGACCTCCTGGGAGGCCCTGGAGGGCACGGGCATCGACCCGTTCTCGCTCAAGGGCAGCGACGTCGGCGTCTTCTCCGGCGTCTCCAGCCAGGGCTACGGCACCGGCACCGTCGCACCCGAGGTCGAGGGTTTCGCAGGCACGGGTCTGGCCCCGAGCGTGGCGACCGGCCGCGTGTCGTACGTGTTCGGCCTGGAGGGCCCCTCGGTGTCCGTGGACACCGCCTGCTCGTCCTCGCTGGTGGCCATGCACCTGGCCGCGCAGTCGCTGCGCCAGGGCGAGTGCTCCATGGCACTGGCGGGCGGCGCGATGGTGATGGCCACGCCCGGGGCCTTCCTCGCCTTCTCCCGGCAGCGCGGCCTGGCCGGTGACGGCCGCTGCAAGGCCTTCGCCGACGGCGCGGACGGCATGGGCCTGGCCGAGGGCGTCGGCGTGGTCGTCCTGGAGCGGCTGTCGGTGGCGCGGGAGCGCGGCCACCGGGTGCTGGCGGTGCTGCGCGGCAGCGCCGTCAACCAGGACGGCGCCTCCAACGGCCTGACGGCTCCCAGCGGTCCCTCGCAGCAGCGGGTGATCCGCAGGGCGCTGGCCGGTGCGGGGCTCTCCCCGGCCGACGTGGACGTGGTCGAGGGCCACGGGACGGGCACGGCTCTCGGTGACCCGATCGAGGCGCAGGCGCTGCTCGCCACGTACGGCAAGGGCCGCGACCCCGAGCGGCCGCTGTGGCTGGGTTCGCTGAAGTCCAACATCGGCCACACGCAGGCCGCGGCGGGCGTCGCGAGCGTCATCAAGATGGTGCAGGCCTTGCGCCACGGCGTCATGCCGCCCACCCTGCACGTCCAGCGGCCCACCACCGAGGTCGACTGGACGGCGGGCGCGGTGGAGCTGCTGACCGAGGCCCGGGACTGGTCGCGCGGCGCCCACCCGCGCCGGGCGGGGGTCTCCTCGTTCGGTGTCGGCGGGACGAACGCGCACCTGATCCTGGAGGAGGCCCCGGCCGAGGAGGAGGCCGCGGCAGCGGCAGCGGCAACGGTCCCGGCCCCGGTGGCCGGTGGTGTGGTGCCGCTGGTGGTGTCGGCGCGCAGCGCGGCCTCGCTGGCCGGTCAGGCCGGACGCCTGGCCGCGTACGTCGAGCGCGCCGACGGGGTGCCGGCGGCGGAGCTGGCCGGGGCCCTGGCATCGGGCCGCGCGGTCTTCGGCGAGCGGGCGGTGGTGCTCGCGGGCTCGGACGAGGAGGCGCTGACGGGGCTGCGGGCGCTGGCCGGCGGCGAGGACGCGGCCGGTGTGGTGACCGGCAGCGCGGGTGCGCCGGGCAAGGTCGTGTGGGTGTTCCCGGGTCAGGGGTCGCAGTGGGCCGGCATGGGCCGTGAACTGCTGGACTCCTCGCCGGTGTTCGCGGCGCGGATCGCGGAGTGTGCCGCGGCGCTGGAGCCGTGGATCGACTGGTCGTTGACCGAGGTCCTGCGGGGCGAGGCGGCGCCGGAGCTGCTGGAGCGGGTGGACGTGCTCCAGCCGGCGAGTTTCGCCGTCATGGTCGGCCTGGCTGCGGTGTGGCGGTCGGTGGGCGTTCGGCCTGACGCCGTACTCGGCCATTCCCAGGGCGAGATCGCGGCCGCCTGCGTCTCCGGCGCGCTGTCGCTGGAGGACGCGGCCCGTGTGGTGGCGCTGCGCAGTCAGGCCATCGCCAAGGAGCTGGCCGGCCGGGGCGGGATGGCGTCGGTGGCGCTGAGCGCCGAGGAGGCGGCCTCGAAGCTGGAGCGTTGGGCGGACCGGGTCGAGGTCGCCGCCGTCAACGGGCCCGCCTCGGTGGTGGTCGCCGGTGACGCCGAAGCGCTCGACGAGGCGTTGGAGGCGCTCGCCCTGGAGGGTGTCCGGGTGCGTCGGGTGGCGGTGGACTACGCGTCGCACACGCGGCACGTCGAGGCGATCGAGGGCCTGCTGGCCGAGGCCCTCGCGGGGGTCGCGGCGAAGGCTCCCGAGGTCCCGTTCTACTCGACCGTGACCGGTGGTTGGGTCGAGGACGCGGACGTCCTGGACGGCGGGTACTGGTACCGCAACCTGCGCGGTCAGGTGGGCTTCGGCCCGGCCGTCACCGCCCTCCTCGGCCAGGGGCACGGGGTGTTCCTGGAGGTCAGCGCGCACCCGGTGCTCGTCCAGCCCATCAGCGAGACCGTCGACGGCCTCGACGCCGACGTCGTGGTGACCGGCTCCCTGCGCCGCGAGGACGGCGGAACGCGCCGCCTGCTGACCTCCATGGCCGAGCTGTTCGTCCGCGGCGTCGACCTCGACTGGAGCGGTGTCGTGCCACAGCCGGCCCGGCGCATGGAGCTGCCGACGTACGCCTTCGACCACCGCCACTACTGGCTGCACCTCGCCGAGTCGGCCACCGACGCGGCCTCCCTCGGCCAGGCCGAGGCCGGCCACCCGCTGCTCGGCGCCGTGGTCCAGCTGCCGCAGTCCGACGGGCTCGTCTTCACCTCCCGCCTGTCCCTGCGCACGCACCCCTGGCTCGCCGACCACCGTGTCGGCGGCCTGGTGCTCCTCCCCGGCACCGGTCTGGTCGAACTGGCCGTACGCGCCGGTGACGAGGCCGGGTGCGGGCTCCTGGAGGAGCTCGTGACCGAGACGCCTCTGGTCGTCCCCGACCACGGCGGGGTCCGGCTCCAGGTCGCGGTCGGCGCGCCCGGCGAGAGCGGCTCGCGCACCGTGGAGATCTACTCCCGCCGCGAGGACGCCGCCGACGGGGACGGGTGGACGCGGCACGCCACCGGCATGCTGTCCGCCACCGACCGGCCCGCCGGTCACGGGTTCGACTTCGCCGCCTGGCCCCCGGCCGGCGCCGAGCAGGTCGACATCAGTGCCGGCTACGCCCTGCTCGCCGAGATGGGATACGCCTACGGGCCCACGTTCCAGGGCATGCGGGCGGTCTGGCGGCGCGGCGAGGCGCTCTTCGCCGAGGTCGCCCTGCCCGAGGAGCAGCGCAAGGAAGCGGCTGCGTTCGGTCTGCACCCGGCCCTCCTGGACGCGGCCCTCCAGGCCGGGACGTTCAGCGCCGCGGCGAGCACGGCGGACGAGGAGTCCGGCGAGCCGGTGATGCCGTTCGCGTGGAACGGGCTGGCCCTGCACGCCGCCGGGGCCTCGGCCCTGCGGGTGCGGATCGCGCCGAGCGGCCCCGACGCGGTGTCCTTCCAGGCCGCCGACGAGACGGGCAGCCCGGTGGTGTCGCTGGACTCGCTGGTCCTGCGACCGGTCGACGTCGACCGGCTGGGCGCCGCGGCCGACGCGGTGTCCGCCACCTCCCTCTACCGGGTGGAGTGGACCGGGACGGGTACGGCCGACGCGGCGGACTCCGGCCCGTCGTGGCTGCCGGTGACCGGTGCCGCCGACGTGGCGGCCCTGGCCGGGAGCGCCGCAGCCGCGGCGGTGCCGGTGCTGGAGGCGGTCGGCGGCGGGGACTCGGCTCTGGAGCTGACCTCGCGCGTGCTGGGGGTCGTGCAGGCGTGGCTGGCGGGCTCCGGGGCGGAGGAGTCGCGCCTCGTCGTGGCCACCCGGGGCGCGGTGCCGGCCGGTGACGGCGGTGCGGTGACCGATCCGGCCGGCTCGGCCGTATGGGGCCTGGTGCGGGCCGCGCAGGCGGAGAACCCCGACCGGATCGTCCTGGTGGACGTCGACCCCCTCGCCGAAGGCGGTACGGACTCGGTGCTGGACTCCGTCCTCGCCGCCGTGCTGGCCTGCGGTGAGCCGCAGGTCGCGGTGCGGGGAGCGGCTCTGTTCGTGCCGCGCCTCGCCCGTGTCGCGGGGTCGGCGCAGGAGGCTCCGGTGGTCTTCGCGCCGGAGGGCACCGTCCTGGTGTCCGGTGCCGGTTCGCTGGGCGCGCTCGCGGCCCGGCACCTGGTCGCCCGGCACGGCGTACGGCACCTGCTGCTGGCCAGCCGCCGCGGACGGCAGGCCGAAGGGATCGAGGAACTGGTCGCCGAGCTGACCGGGCACGGCGCCACCGTCTCGGTGGCGGCCTGCGACGTCTCCGACCGGGCCCAGGCCGAAGCGCTGCTGGCGTCCGTACCGGACGGGCACCCCCTCACCGGTGTCGTGCACACCGCGGGCGTCTTCGACCCGGGCGTCATCGGGACGCTGACTCCGGAGCGGCTGGCCGGGGTGTTCGCGCCGAAGGCCGACGCGGTCACGCACCTGGACGAGCTGACGCGGGGCCTGGACCTGGACGCGTTCGTCGTCTACTCCTCCGCCTCCTCCGTCTTCATGGGCGCCGGCAGCGGTGCCTACGCGGCCGCGAACGCCTTCCTCGACGGCCTGATGGCCCACCGCCGGGCCGCTGGCCTGCCGGGCCTCTCCCTGGCCTGGGGCCCGTGGGAGCAGCTCACCGGCATGGCCACCACCCTCGACGAGCTCACCAAGAGCCGCATGAGCCGGCGCGAGGGACGCGGCGGAGTCCAGGCGCTCGGATCCGCCGAGGGCATGGAACTCTTCGACGCCGCCCTCGGATCGGCGGATGCGCTCCTGGTCCCGGTCAACGTGGACCTGCGTGCGGTACGGGCCGACGCGGCGGCCGGCGGCGGCGTACCGCCCCTGCTGCGCGGACTGGTCCCCGCGGGCCGGCAGCAGGCCAGGGCGGGGGGCACGGGCCAGGAAGCCCTCAAGCTCACCGACCGGCTCGCCGGACTCGGCGCGGCGGAGCAGGAGGCCCTGCTCCTCGACCTGGTGCGCACCCAGGCGGCGGCCGTGCTCGGGCACACCGGCCCGGGCGGCCTCCGCGCCGAGACGGCGTTCAAGGAAGCCGGGTTCGACTCGCTCACCTCGGTCGAGCTGCGCAACCGGGTCCGCGAGGCGACGGGCCTGAAGCTCCCGGCCACGCTGGTCTTCGACTACCCGAGCCCGCTGGTCCTCGCCCGCCACCTGCGCGAGGAATGCGGCGTCGAGGAGGCCTCCCCGGCCGACCCGGTGCTCGCAGGCCTCACCGGCCTGGAAGCGGCCATCGAGTCCGCCGCCGCCGACGAGGAGGCGCACGAGCGGATCACCGTACGCCTGCGGGAGCTGCTGAAGGCAGCCGAGGCTGCGGGTCGTCCGGGCACCGCGCCGGGAGGTGCCGACGCCTCCGACGAGGATCTCGAAACCGCTGACGACGAAGAGCTGTTCGCGATCTTCGACCGGCTCGACTGAGCCGGACCGGACGGCCGGGCCCGCACGGGCGCGCCCGGCCGTCCCCCCCCCGCACCCGGTGCGGGACCCCCCACAGCAATTGCTCACATCACCTTTCCTTGGAGCTGAATCCAGTGGCTGACGAGGCACAACTCCGCGACTACCTCAAGAAGGCCATCGCCGACGCCCGCGATGTCCGCAAGCGGCTGCGCGAGGTCGAGGACCAGGCGCGCGAGCCGATCGCCATCGTCTCCATGGCCTGCCGCTACCCCGGCGGCGTCGCCTCGCCCGAAGACCTGTGGCGGCTCGTGGCCGACGGCGTCGACGCGGTCTCCGGATTCCCCGAGGACCGCGGCTGGGACCTGGAGGGCCTGGTCGACCCCGACCCCGACCACGCGGGCACCTCGTACACCGACCAGGGCGGCTTCCTCCAGGGTGCGGGCCTGTTCGACGCCGGGTTCTTCGGGATCTCCCCGCGCGAGGCCCTCGCGATGGACCCGCAGCAGCGGCTGCTGCTGGAGACCTCCTGGGAGGCCCTGGAACGGGCCGGCCTCGACCCGTACGCGCTCAAGGGCGCCGACGTCGCCGTGTTCTCCGGCGTCTCCGGCCAGGGGTACGGCGCCGGCGCCGGCGTGGTGACCCCGGAGGTCGAGGGCTTCGCGGGCACCGGAGCGGCGTCCTGCGTGGCCTCGGGCCGGGTGTCGTACGTCTTCGGCTTCGAGGGGCCGGCGCTGTCGATCGACACCGGCTGCTCCTCGTCGCTCGTGGCCATGCACCTCGCCGCGCAGGCGCTGCGGCGGGGCGAGTGCTCGATGGCCCTCGCCGGCGGCGCGATGGTCATGGCGACCCCCGGCTCCTTCATGGCCTTCTCCCGGCAGCGCGGCCTGGCGACCGACGGCCGCTGCAAGGCCTTCGCCGACGGCGCGGACGGCATGGGCCTCGCCGAGGGCGTCGGCGTGGTGCTGCTGGAACGGCTGTCGGTGGCCCGCGAGAAGGGCCACCGGGTGCTGGCGGTGCTGCGCGGCAGCGCCGTCAACCAGGACGGCGCCTCCAACGGCCTGACCGCCCCCAACGGCCCCTCGCAGCAGCGGGTCATCCGAGCGGCACTCGCCGGCGCCGGGATCTCCCCCTCCGACGTGGACGTGGTCGAGGGGCACGGGACGGGCACCGCGCTGGGCGACCCGATCGAGGCGCAGGCGCTGCTCGCCACGTACGGCAAGGGGCGCGACCCCGAGCGGCCACTGTGGCTGGGCTCGCTGAAGTCCAACATCGGCCACACGCAGGCCGCGGCCGGAGTCGGCAGCGTCATCAAGATGGTGGAGGCGCTGCGGCACGGGGTGATCCCCCCGACCCTGCACGCACAGCAGCCCAGCACCCAGGTGGACTGGACGGAGGGGGCCATCGAGCTGCTGACCGAGGCCCGGGAGTGGCCGCGCGACGGCCGGCCCCGCCGGGCGGGCGTCTCCTCCTTCGGGGTCAGTGGGACGAACGCGCACCTGATCCTGGAGGAGGCTCCGGCGGAGGAGGAGGCCGCGGCAGCGGTCGCGGCTTCGGCTCCGGTGGCCGGTGGTGTGGTGCCGTTGGTGGTGTCGGCGCGCAGCGCGGCCTCGCTGGCCGGTCAGGCCGGACGCCTGGCGGAGTACGCCGGCGGCGGTGCCTCCCTGGCGGAGGTCGCCGCGGCGCTGGTGGCGGAGCGTGCGCTCTTCGGTGAGCGCGCGGTGGTCGTGGCGGGGTCCGCCGACGAGGCGCGGATGCGGCTGGAGGCCCTCGCACGGGGCGAGGACGCGGCCGGTGTGGTGACCGGCAGCGCGGGTGCGCCGGGCAAGGTCGTGTGGGTGTTCCCGGGTCAGGGGTCGCAGTGGGCCGGCATGGGCCGTGAACTGCTGGACTCCTCGCCGGTGTTCGCGGCGCGGATCGCGGAGTGTGCCGCGGCGCTGGAGCCGTGGGTGGACTGGTCGCTGGTCGAGGTGCTGCGCGGCGAGGCGGCGCCGGAGCTGCTGGAGCGGGTGGACGTGCTCCAGCCCGCGAGCTTCGCCGTCATGGTCGGTCTGGCTGCCGTGTGGCGGTCCGTCGGTGTCGAGCCCGACGCCGTACTCGGCCATTCCCAGGGGGAGATCGCGGCCGCCTGCGTCTCCGGTGCGCTGTCGCTGGAGGACGCGGCCCGTGTGGTGGCGCTGCGGAGCCAGGCCATCGCGAAGGAGCTGGCGGGCCGGGGCGGGATGGCGTCGGTGGCGCTGAGTGCCGATGAGGCGGTCGCGAAGCTGGAGCGGTGGGCGGACCGGGTCGAGGTCGCCGCTGTCAACGGGCCCGCCTCGGTGGTGGTCGCCGGTGACGCCGAGGCGCTCGACGAGGCGTTGGAGGCGCTCGCCCTGGAGGGTGTCCGGGTGCGTCGGGTGGCGGTGGACTACGCCTCCCACACCCGGCACGTCGAGGCGATCGAGGGCCTGCTGGCCGAGGCCCTCGCGGGGGTCGCGGCGAAGGCTCCCGAGGTCCCGTTCTACTCGACCGTGACCGGTGGTTGGGTGGCGGAGGCCGGTGTCCTGGACGGCGGGTACTGGTACCGCAACCTGCGGAGTCAGGTGGGCTTCGGTCCGGCCGTCACCGCCCTGCTCGGCCAGGGGCACGGGGTGTTCCTGGAGGTCAGCGCGCACCCGGTGCTGGTCCAGCCGATCAGCGAGGCCGTGGACGGTGCGGGCGCCGAGGTCGTGGTGACCGGGTCGCTGCGCCGTGAGGACGGTGGCCTGCGCCGCCTGTACGCCTCCCTGGCCGAGCTGTTCGTCCGCGGCCTGGCCGTCGACTGGGCGGCGGTCCTGCCGTCCGTCACGACGGCGCGCGTCGAGCTGCCGACGTACGCCTTCGACCACCGGCACTACTGGCTCCACGCCACCGGAACACCCACCGACGCGGCCTCCCTCGGGCAGGCCGAGGCCGGCCACCCGCTGCTCGGCGCCGTGGTCCGGCTGCCGCAGTCCGACGGGCTCGTCCTCACCTCCCGCCTGTCCGTGCGTTCGCACCCCTGGCTGGCCCAGCACGCCATCGGCGGCGTGCTGCTCGTCCCCGGCACCGGACTGGTGGAACTCGCCGTGCGCGCCGGTGACGAGGTGGGCTGCGGGCTGCTGGAAGAGCTCGTCATCGAGGCGCCGCTCGTGGTCCCCGACCACGGCGGCGTACGGGTCCAGGTGGCGCTCGGCGCGCCCGGCGAGAACGGGTCGCGTCCGGTCGACGTCTACTCCCTGAGCGAGGACGCCGCCGGCGGGGACGGGTGGACCCGGCACGCCACCGGGCTCCTGTCGCCCGCCCCGGCCACACCCGCCCCGGCCTTCGACTTCGCCGCCTGGCCGCCGGCCGGTGCGCAGCCGGTCGAGGTGGACGCCCCCGCGTTCTACGACGAGCTGCGCACGCACGGTCTCGCGTACGGGCCGGCGTTCCAGGGCCTGCGGGCGGTCTGGCGGCGCGGCGAGGAGGTGTTCGCCGAGGTCGCCCTGCCCGACGAGGAGCGCAAGGAGGCCGGCGCGTTCGGCCTGCACCCGGCCCTCCTGGACGCCGCCCTCCAGGCCGGAACCTTCGCCCCCTCCGCCGGCACGGCGGGGGAGGAGGAGGCCGGGGAGCCGCGGCTGGCGTTCTCCTGGAACGGCTTCGCGCTGCACGCCGCGGGCGCCCCGGCCCTGCGGGTGCGGGTCGCGCCGAGCGGTCCGGACGCCCTGTCGTTCCAGGCCGCCGACGAGACCGGCGGGCTCGTCGTGACCCTGGACTCGCTGGTCTCCCGTCCGGTGTCCGCCCAGCAGCTGGAGACGGCGGCCCGCGGCGCGCTCTCCGACTCGCTGTTCGCGGTGGAGTGGACCGAGCTTGCGCCGCCCTCCGGGGACGCCCCGCCGTCCTGGGCGCCCGTGGCCACCGCCGACGACGTGGCGGCCCTCGCCGGGGGCGGGCAGGCGCCCGCCGTCGCGCTGCTGGAAGCCGTCGGCGACGGCGGCGAGGACGCGGTGCTTGCCCTGGCCTCCCGCGTGCTGGGCGTCGTCCAGGCCTGGCTGGCCGGGGCCGGCCCGGAGGAGTCGCGGCTGGTCGTGGCCACCCGGGGCGCGGTGCCGGCCGGTGACGGCGGTGCGGTGACCGACCCGGCCGGCTCGGCCGTGTGGGGCCTGGTGCGGGCCGCGCAGGCCGAGAACCCCGACCGGCTGGTCCTCGTCGACCTCGACCCCGCCGCCGGGGGGAACGCGGAGCCGGTGCTCGGCCCCCTCCTCGCCTGCGGCGAACCGCAGGTCGCCGTGCGCGGGACCACCCTGTCCGTCCCCCGGCTCGTCCGCACCGGCGGTGACGCCCCGGACGCACCCGCGGTGTTCGCGCCGGAAGGCACCGTCCTCGTCTCCGGCGGCGGCTCGCTGGGCTCCCTGATCGCCCGGCACCTCGTCGTCCGGCACGGCGTCCGGCACATGGTGCTGGCCAGCCGCCGCGGCCCGGAGGCCGAGGGCGTCCGGGAGCTCGTCGCCGAGCTGACGGCGGAGGGCGCCGACGTCACCGTCGCCGCCTGTGACATGTCCGACCGCGGCCAGGCCGAGGCCCTGCTGGCCTCCGTCCCGGCCGAACACCCCCTCACCGGCGTCGTCCACACCGCGGGTGTCTTCGAAGCCGGGCTGGTCGAAGCGCTGACCCCCGGACAGCTGGCGAAGCTGTTCGCGCCGAAGGTCGACGCGGTGCGCCACCTGGACGACCTCACCCGGGGCCTCGACCTGGACGCGTTCATCGTCTACTCCTCCGCCTCCTCCGTCTTCATGGGCGCCGGCAGCAGCGGCTACGCCGCCGCCAACGCCTTCCTCGACGGGCTGATGGACCACCGCCGGGCCGCCGGTCTGCCCGCCGTCTCCCTCGCCTGGGGCACCTGGGCGCACGCCACCAACATGACCACCCACCTCAGCGCCGACGACCAGGCACGCATGAGCCGCCGCGCCAGCCGCGACGGGGTCGTGGCGCTCACGCCCGCCGAGGGGACGGAACTGTTCGACGCCGCCGTCGCTGCGGGCCGGCCCCTGCTGGTGCCGGCCAAGCTGGACCTGCGGGGTGTCCGGGCCGGTGCCGCGGCGCGCGGCGGCGTCCCGCACCTGCTGCGCGGACTGGTCCCCGTGGGCCGGCAGCAGGCACGGGCGGCGGCCGCGGGCGACGGGGGCGGGCTGATGCGCCGGCTGGCCGGACTCGGCCCGGCCGAGCAGGAGGCGCTGCTCCTCGACCTGGTCCGCGCCCAGGCCGCGCTCGTGCTCGGACACACCGACCCGGCGGGCGTCCGGCCGGAGACGGCGTTCAAGGACGTCGGCTTCGACTCGCTCACCTCGGTCGAGCTGCGCAACCGGGTCCGCGAGGCGACCGGTCTGAAGCTCCCGGCCACGCTCGTCTTCGACCACCCCACCCCGCTGGTCCTCGCCCGCCACCTGCGCGACGGGCTCGGCATCGGCGACGACGCCCTGTCCCGGGTGAACTCCCGTCTGGAGGACGTCGAATCACTGATCGGCACCCTGGCCCTCGACGAGTCCATGAAGGCCGGGATCGCGCTCCGCCTCCAGGGACTGCTGGCCAGGTGCAACGGAGTGCTCGACACGTCGGACGCCCCCACGGTCGCCGACCAGCTGGAATCCGCCTCCGCAGACGAGATCTTCGAATTCATCGACGGTGAATTCGGCCTCCTCTGACGGCGGTTCAGGCCCTGCGCTCCCCTTCCACTTCGTAAGGAATCGAAAAGAATGGCCACGGACGAAAAGCTCCTCCAGTACCTCAAGCGGGTCACGGCCGAGTTGCACACCCTGAAGAAGCAGGGGTCGAACCACGCCGGCGAGCCCATCGCCGTCGTGGGCATGGCCTGCCGCCTGCCGGGCGGCGTGGCGGGCCCGGAGGACCTGTGGCGGCTGGTGTCCGAGGGCCGGGACGCGGTCTCCGGGTTCCCCGAGGACCGCGGCTGGGAGCTGGAGGGCCTCTTCCACCCCGACCCCGACCACCCCGGCACCTCGTACGTCGACCAGGGCGGCTTCCTCCAGGGTGCGGGTCTGTTCGACGCCGGGTTCTTCGGGATCTCGCCGCGCGAGGCCCTCGCGATGGACCCGCAGCAGCGGCTGCTGCTGGAGACCTCCTGGGAGGCCCTGGAGGGCGCCGGCATCGACCCCGTCTCCCTCAAGGGCACCGACGTCGGCGTGTTCTCCGGCGTGTGCAGCCAGGGCTACGGGACCGGCGCCGGAGCCATCGCCCCGGAGCTGGAGAGCTTCACCGGGACGGGCGTGGCGCCCAGCGTGGCCTCGGGCCGGGTGTCGTACGTGTTCGGCTTCGAGGGGCCCGCCGTGTCGGTGGACACCGCCTGCTCCTCCTCCCTGGTCGCCATCCACCTGGCCGCGCAGGCGCTGCGCCAGGGCGAGTGCTCCGTGGCCCTCGCGGGCGGCGCGATGGTGATGTCGACGCCCGGGACCTTCGTCGCCTTCTCCCGGCAGCGGGGCATGGCCACCGACGGCCGGTGCAAGGCGTTCGCGGACGGCGCCAACGGCATGGGCCTGGCCGAAGGCGCCGGCGTGGTCGTCCTGGAGCGGCTGTCGGTGGCCCGAGAGAAGGGCCACCGGGTGCTGGCGGTGCTGCGCGGCAGCGCCGTCAACCAGGACGGCGCCTCCAACGGCCTGACCGCCCCCAACGGCCCCTCGCAGCAGCGGGTCATCCGCAAGGCGCTGGCCGGCGCGGGACTGGTCTCGGCGGACGTTGACGTCGTCGAGGCCCACGGCACGGGCACGGCCCTCGGCGACCCGATCGAGGCCCAGGCCGTCCTCGCCACCTACGGGCAGGGGCGCGACCCCGAGCGGCCGCTGTGGCTGGGTTCGCTGAAGTCCAACATCGGCCACACGCAGGCCGCGGCGGGCGTCGCGAGCGTCATCAAGATGGTGCAGGCCCTGCGCCACGGCGTCATGCCGCCCACCCTGCACGTGGAGCGGCCCACCACCGAGGTCGACTGGACGGCGGGCGCCGTCGAACTGCTCACCGAAGGCCGGGAGTGGCCGCGCGACGGCCGGCCGCGCCGGGCGGGCGTGTCCTCGTTCGGCATCAGCGGCACGAACGCCCACCTGATCCTGGAGGAGGCCCCCGCCGAGGAGCCCGCGGCCGGTCCCGGCGCCGGGGCGGAACCCGTCCCGGTGTCCGACGGCGTGGTCCCGCTGGTGGTCTCGGCGCGCACCACCGGGTCCCTGGCCGGGCAGGCCGCGCGGCTGGCCTCGTACCTCGAGGGTGCCGACGGGGTGCCGCTCGCGGAGGTGGGCCGGGTGCTGCTGTCCGAGCGGGCGCTCCTCGCCGAGCGCGCCGTCGTCCTGGCCGGCTCCGTACCCGAGGCGCTGGCCCGGCTGCGGGCGCTGGCCCGCGGCGAGGGCGCGGCCGGTGTCGTGACCGGCGCCGCCGCCGGCGGGCCGGGCAGGGCCGTGTGGGTCTTCCCCGGCCAGGGTTCGCAGCGCGTCGGGATGGGCCGGGAGCTGTACGACCGCCACCCGGTGTTCGCCGAGGCGTTCGACGCCGCCTGCGAGCACCTCGACGCCGCCCTGGCCGGCCGGGTCGACCACCCGGTACGGGACGTGGTGCTCGGCCGGACGCCCGGTGCCGCCGGGCTCCTCGACCGGACCGTGTACACCCAGGCGGGCCTGTTCGCCGTGGAGAGCGCCCTGTTCCGGCTGCTGGAGTCCTGGGGACTCCGGCCGGACGCCGTGATCGGCCATTCGGTCGGCGAGATCACCGCCGCCCACGCGGCCGGCGCCCTCACCCTGCCCGACGCGGCGCGGCTGGTCGCGGCCCGCGGCCGGCTGATGCAGGCGCTGCCCCCGGGCGGTGCGATGGTCGCCGTGGCCGTCGGGGAGGAGGAGGCCGCCGAGCTGCTCGGCGACGGCGTCGAGCTCGCGGCCGTCAACGGCCCCGCCTCGGTGGTGCTCTCCGGCGAGGAGGCCGCCGTGCTCGCCGCGGCCGCCGTGATGCGCGAGCGCGGCCACAAGACGAAGCGGCTGGCGGTCTCGCACGCGTTCCACTCCGCCCGCATGGAGCCCATGCTGGCCGAGTTCGCCGCGGAGCTGGCCGGAGTGGCCTGGCAGGAGCCGGCCGTCCCGGTGGTCTCCAACGTCACCGGCCGGCTCGCCGGACCCGGCGAGCTCACCGACCCGCAGTACTGGGCGGAGCACGTCCGCCGGCCGGTGCGGTTCGCCGAGGGGATCGCCGCCGCCGTGGAATCCGGCGCCACCCTCTTCCTGGAAGTCGGCCCGGGCGGCGCGCTGACCGGGCTGGTCGCGGAGAGCGCCGCCGCGGCGGGCGCCGGGACGGTGACGGCCGTCGCGGCCCTGCGCGACGGCCGCCCCGAGGAGCAGACGCTGATGGCCTCCGTGGCCGAGCTGTTCGTCCGCGGCGCGGCCGCGGACTGGAGCGCGGCCCTGCCGGCGTCCGCGACGACCGGACGGGTGAACCTGCCGACGTACGCCTTCGAGCACCAGCACTACTGGCTGAAGGAAGCGGCCGCCGCGACCGACGCCGTCGCGCTCGGCCAGACGGCGGCCGACCACCCCATGCTGGGAGCGGTCGTGCGGCTGCCGCAGCTGGACGGGCTCGTCTTCACCTCGCGGCTGTCGCTGCGGACCCACCCCTGGCTCGCCGACCACGCCGTGGGCGGGGTCGTGCTCGTCCCGGGCACCGGCCTCGTGGAGCTGGCCGTGCGGGCCGGTGACGAGGCCGGGTGCGGGGTGCTGGAGGAGCTCGTCGTCGAGGCGCCGCTGGTGGTCCCCGACCGCGGCGGGGTCCGGGTCCAGGTCGCCGTCGGCGCGCCCGGCGCGAACGGCTCGCGCACCGTGGAGGTCCACTCCCTGCGCGAGGACGCGGACGACGAGGACGCGTGGACGCGGCACGCCGCCGGCACCCTGTCCGCCGCGGCCCGGCCGGCCGGCAGCGGCTTCGACTTCGCCGCCTGGCCGCCCGCCGGCGCCCGGCCCGTCGAGGTCGGGGACTTCTACGGGGAGCTCGTCGGCCGCGGTTACGGGTACGGGCCCGCGTTCCAGGGCCTGCGGGCGGTGTGGCGGCGCGGCGAGGAGCTCTTCGGCGAGGTCGCCCTGCCGGAGGAGCAGCGCAAGGACGCCGACCGCTTCGGCATCCACCCCGCGCTGCTGGATGCCGCCCTGCACACCGGGATGTTCGGCGTCCCGGCGGACGCACCGGCCGACGGGGAGGCCGTGGAAGCGGTGCTGCCGTTCGCGTGGAACGGGCTGGTGCTGCGCGCCTCCGGTGCTTCGGTGCTGCGCGTGCGGCTCGTGCCCGGCGGGCCCGGCGCCGTGTCCCTGGAGGCCGCCGACGAGGCCGGCGGCCTGGTGGTCACCCTGGACTCGCTGGTGTCCCGCCCGGTCTCCGCCGAGCAGCTCGGCGCCGCGGCCGCACCGGCCGTCACCGACGCCCTGTTCGGGGTGGAATGGGCGCCGCTGACCCCGGCCGAGGGGGCCGTGGCCGAGCCGGTGTGGACGCCGGTGGCCACCGCCGAGGACGTGGCGGCGCTGGAGCGCGACGGCCGGGTGCCGGCGGTCGCGCTGCTGGAGGCCGTCGGCGGCGAGGACTCCGCCCTGGCCCTGACCTCCCGGGTGCTGGGCGTCGTCCAGGCCTGGCTGGCCGGTACGGGCCTGGAGGAGTCCCGGCTCGTCGTGGCCACCCGGGGTGCGGTGCCCGCCGGTGACGGCGCCGTGGGCGACCCCGCGGGCGCGGCGGTGTGGGGCCTGGTGCGCGTCGCCCAGGTGGAGAACCCGGACCGGATCGTCCTGATCGACACCGACCCCGCCTCCGGTGCGGGAGCGGAGCCGGTGCTGGGCGCCGTCCTCGCCGGCGGCGAGCCGCAGGCAGCGGTCCGCGCCGGCGTGCTCTCGGCGCCCCGGCTCGCCCGGACGGCCGCCCAGGTCCCCGATGCCCCGTCCGTGTTCGCGCCGGAGGGCACCGTCCTGATCACCGGCGGCACCGGCTCGCTGGGCGCCCTCGTCGCCCGGCACCTGGTCGCCCGGCACGGCGTACGGCACCTGCTGCTGGCCAGCCGCCGCGGACCGGCCGCCGAGGGCGTGGAGGCACTGGTCGCCGAGCTGACCGGGCAGGGTGCCGCCGTCTCGGTGGCGGCCTGTGACGTCTCCGACCGCGCGCAGGCGGAGGCGCTGCTCGCGTCGGTGCCGGCCGCGCACCCGCTGACCGGCGTCGTGCACACGGCGGGCGTGCTCGACGACGGGGTGATCGGAGCGCTGACCCCGGAGCGGCTGGCCGGGGTGTTCGCCCCGAAGGTCGACGCGGTCCGGCACCTGGACGAGCTGACCCGGGGCCTCGGCCTCGCCGCCTTCGTGGTGTTCTCCTCCGCCTCCGGCGTCTTCGGATCCGCCGGCCAGGGCAACTACGCGGCGGCCAACGCCTTCCTCGACGGGCTGATGGCCCACCGCCGGGCCGCCGGGGAGCAGGGCCTGTCGCTGGCCTGGGGCCTGTGGGAGCAGACCTCCGGCATGACCGCCGACCTCAGCGCCGTCGACCAGGCGCGCATGAGCCGGGGCGGCGCGCTGGCCATCTCCGCGGTGGAGGGCATGGAGCTTTTCGACGCCGCCCTGGTGGCGGAGCGGGCCCTGCTGGTGCCGATCAAGCTGGACCTGCGCGGGGCGCGGGCAGGCGCCGCGGCGGGTGGCGGCGTTCCGCACCTGCTGCGCGGCCTGGTCCGCTCCGGCCGCCAGCAGGCCCGGGCGCAGTCCGCCGGGGACGGCGGCCTGGTCCGCCGGCTCGCCGGTCTCGGCGAGGAGGAGCGGGAGGCCCTCCTGCTGGACCTGGTGCGCTCCGAGGCCGCCGTCGTCCTCGGCCACACCGGTCCGGGCGGGGTCCGGGCCGACACGGCGTTCAAGGACGCCGGGTTCGACTCCCTCACCTCCGTCGAGCTCCGCAACCGGATGCGCGAGGCGACCGGCCTGAAGCTCCCGGCCACGCTGGTCTTCGACTACCCGACCCCGCTGGCCCTCGCCCGCTACCTGCGCGAGGAGTTCGGGGACGCGGCCGCGGCCGGATCCCCGGCGCCGGCCGTGGCGTCCGCCGTCGTGGATCCGGACGAGCCGATCGCCATCGTGGGCATGGCCTGCCGTCTGCCGGGCGGGGTGGCCGGTCCGGAGGACCTGTGGCGGCTGGTGTCCGAGGGGCGTGAGGGCATGTCCTCGTTCCCGGACAACCGGGGCTGGGACCTGGACGGCCTGTTCGACCCCGACCCCGACAGTGCGGGCACCTCGTACACCAGCCAGGGCGGCTTCGTCGACGGCGCGGGCCTCTTCGACCCGGCGTTCTTCGGGATCTCGCCGCGCGAGGCGCTCGCGATGGACCCGCAGCAGCGGCTGCTGCTGGAGACCTCCTGGGAGGCGCTGGAGCGGGTCGGCGTGGACCCGTTCTCGCTGAAGGGAACCGACGTCGGCGTGTTCGCCGGCGTGTCCAGCCAGGGATACGGAGCCGGCGTGGCCGCCCCGGAACTGGAGGGCTTCGCCAGCACCGGCACGGCGGCGAGCGTGGCGTCGGGCCGCGTGTCGTACGTGTTCGGCTTCGAGGGCCCGGCGGTCACCGTGGACACGGCGTGTTCCTCGTCGCTGGTCGCCATGCACCTGGCGGCGCAGGCGCTGCGGCAGGGCGAGTGCTCGATGGCCCTCGCCGGTGGCGCGACGGTGATGGCGACCCCGGTCTCCTTCGTCGAGTTCTCCCGGCAGCGGGGCCTCGCCGGGGACGGCCGCTGCAAGGCGTACGCCGACGGCGCGGACGGAACCGGCTGGGCCGAGGGCGTGGGCCTGGTGGTGCTGGAGCGGCTGTCGGTGGCCCGAGAGAAGGGCCACCGGGTGCTGGCGGTGCTGCGCGGCAGCGCCGTCAACCAGGACGGGGCTTCGAACGGCCTGACCGCGCCCAACGGCCCTTCGCAGCAGCGGGTCATCCGCAAGGCGCTGCAGAGCGCCGGGCTCGCGGCGTCGGATGTGGACGTGGTCGAGGGGCACGGGACGGGCACCGCGCTGGGCGACCCGATCGAGGCGCAGGCGCTGCTCGCCACGTACGGCAAGGGGCGCGACCCCGAGCGGCCGCTGTGGCTGGGTTCGCTGAAGTCCAACATCGGCCACACGCAGGCCGCGGCGGGCGTCGCGAGCGTGATCAAGATGGTGCAGTCGATGCGCCACGGCATCATGCCGCCGACGCTGCACGTGGACGCGCCGACGCGGCAGGTGGACTGGTCCGAGGGGGCCATCGAGCTGCTGACCGAGGCCCGGGACTGGTCGCGCGGCGCCCACCCGCGCCGGGCGGGCGTGTCCTCGTTCGGCATCAGCGGGACGAACGCGCACCTGATCCTGGAGGAGGCCCCGGCGGAGGAGGATGCCGCGGCAGCGGTCGCGGCTTCGGCTCCGGTGGCCGGTGGTGTGGTGCCGTTGGTGGTGTCGGCGCGCAGCGCGGCCTCGCTGGCCGGTCGGGCCGGACGCCTGGCCGGGTTCGTGGAGGGTACCGAGGGGGTTTCCCTGGCGGAGGTGGCCGGGGCTCTGGCGTCGGGTCGGTCGGTCTTCGGGGAGCGTGCGGTCGTTACGGCCGGGTCCGCCGAGGAGGCCGTCGCGGGGCTACGGGCGCTGGCCCGCGGCGAGGACGCGGCCGGTGTCGTGACCGGCAGCGCGGGCTCGGCCGCGCCGGGCCGGACCGTGTGGGTGTTCCCGGGTCAGGGGTCGCAGTGGGCCGGTATGGGACGTGAACTGCTGGATTCCTCGCCGGTGTTCGCGGCGCGCATCGCGGAGTGCGCGACCGCCCTGGAGCGGTGGGTGGACTGGTCGCTGGTCGAGGTGCTGCGGGGTGAGGCGGTGCCGGAGCTGCTGGAGCGGGTGGAGGTGCTCCAGCCCGCCAGCTTCGCGGTGATGGTCGGTCTGGCGGCCGTGTGGGCTTCGCTGGGTGTCCGTCCCGACGCGGTGGTCGGTCACTCGCAGGGTGAGATCGCTGCTGCCTGCGTGGCGGGTGCGCTGTCGTTGGAGGACGCGGCCCGTGTGGTGGCGCTGCGCAGTCAGGCCATCGCCAAGGAGCTGGCCGGCCGGGGCGGGATGGCGTCGGTGGCGCTGAGCGCCGAGGAGGCGGCCTCGAAGCTGGAGCGTTGGGCGGACCGGGTCGAGGTGGCGGCGGTCAACAGCCCGTCGTCCGTGGTCGTCGCCGGTGACGCCGAGGCACTCGACGAGGCGTTGGAGGCGCTCGCCTTCGAGGGCGTCCGGGTCCGCCGGGTCGCGGTGGACTACGCCTCCCACAGCCGGCACGTCGAAGCCGTCGAGAGCACGCTCGCCGAGACCCTCGCCGGGATCGCGGCGAAGGCGCCGACGGTGCCCTTCTACTCCACGGTCTCCGGGAGCTGGATCGAGGACGCCGACGTCCTGGACGGCGGATACTGGTACCGCAACCTGCGCGGCCAGGTCGGCTTCGGCCCGGCCGTCGCCGAACTGACCGGCCAGGGCTACGGGGTGTTCCTGGAGGTCAGCGCCCACCCGGTGCTCGTCCAGCCCGTCACCGAGACCGTCGACGGCCTCGACGCCGACGCCGTGGTGACCGGCTCCCTGCGCCGCGAGGACGGCGGAACGCGCCGCCTGCTGACCTCCCTCGCCGAGCTGTTCGTCGGCGGAGTGGCGGTGGACTGGGCCGCGGTCCTGCCGCCCGTGACGACGGCGCACGTCGAACTGCCGACGTACGCCTTCGACCACCGGCACTTCTGGATCCAGGCCGCCGAACCGGCCACCGACGCGGCCTCGCTGGGCCTCGCAGGGGTCGAACACCCCCTGCTCGGCGCGGTGGTCCAGCTGCCGCAGTCCGACGGGCTGCTCTGCACCTCCCGCCTCTCCCTGCGCACGCACGCCTGGCTCGCCGACCACGCGGTCGACGGAGTGGTCATCGTCCCCGGTACCGGACTGGTCGAGCTGGCCGTGCGCGCCGGTGACGAGGCCGGATGCGAGCTGCTGGAGGAGCTCGTGATCGAGGCGCCGCTCGTGGTCCCCGCACAGGGCGGGGTCCAGGTGCAGGTCGCCGTCGGCGGTCCCGGACCGAGCGGCTCGCGCACCGTGGAGATCTACTCCCGCCGCGAGGGCGCCTCCGACGGGGACGGGTGGACGCGGCACGCCTCCGGCACGCTGGCCGCCGCCGCCGCGGCGGGCGGCCGCCCCGGCAGCGGCTTCGACTTCGCCGCCTGGCCGCCGGCCGGCGCGGAACCCGTCGACATCAGCGGCGGCTACGAGGCGATCGCCGGGGTCGGCTACGGGTACGGGCCGGCGTTCCGGGCCGTACGGGCGGTGTGGCGGCGCGGTGGGGAACTCTTCGCCGAGGCCGCCCTCCCCGAGGAGCACCGCGGCGAAGCCGGCCGGTACGGCATCCACCCGGCGCTGCTGGACGCCGCCCTGCACTCGCCGCTGCTGAACGGCGCGGCGCAGCCCCCGTCGGCCGGGGGCGAAGGCCAGGAGCTGCGGCTGCCGTTCGCATGGAACGGGCTGGCCCTGCACGCGGCCGGGGCGCCGGCGCTGCGCGTCCGCCTCTCCCAGCCGGAGCCCGGAGCACTGGCCCTGGAAGCGGCGGACGAGACCGGCCGGCCGGTGGTGACCCTGGACTCCCTGGTGTCCCGGGTGGTGTCCGCCGAGCAGCTGGAGACGGCCGCGGGCACGGCCCGCCCCGCCAACCCGCTGTTCCGGGTGGAGTGGGCCGAGCTGCCGCAGACGCAGGCCGGCGGGGCCGCCCCCTCGTGGGTGGCCGTGGCCACCGCCGAAGAGGTGGCGACCCTGGCCGACGACGTGCTCGAAGGCCGGACGGCCGCCCCGGCGCTGGCCGTCCTGGAGGCAGCCACCGGGGCCGCCCCGCTCCCCGCGGGCGAGGACCCGGTGCTG
The DNA here is from genome assembly GCF_040701585.1 of Streptomyces sp. NPDC093801. Classification (NCBI taxonomy): domain Bacteria; kingdom Bacillati; phylum Actinomycetota; class Actinomycetes; order Kitasatosporales; family Streptomycetaceae; genus Streptomyces; species Streptomyces sp. NPDC093801. The sequence continues at coordinate 188,993 of NZ_JBFBDP010000008.1, forward strand.
CACCTGGCCGACCGGGTGCTGGAGGTCGTCCAGTGCTGGCTGGCCGGGGCCGGGCTGGAGGAGTCGCGGCTGCTGGTCGTGACCCGGGGTGCGGTACCCGCGGCCGGCGAGGCCACCGTGACCGATCCGGCCGGCTCGGCCGTGTGGGGCCTGGTGCGGGCCGCGCAGGCGGAGAACCCCGACCGGATCGTCCTGCTGGACACCGACCCCGCCGCCGAGGGCGGGCCGGAGCCGGTCCTCGGTGCGGCGCTGGCCTGCGGTGAGCCGCAGCTGGCGGTGCGGGGAGCGGCTCTGTTCGTGCCGCGCCTCGCCCGTGTCGCGGGGTCGGCGCAGGAGGCTCCGGTGGTCTTCGCGCCGGAGGGCACCGTCCTGGTGTCCGGTGCCGGTTCGCTGGGCGCGCTCGCGGCCCGGCACCTGGTCGCCCGGCACGGCGTACGGCACCTGCTGCTGGCCAGCCGCCGCGGATGGCAGGCCGAAGGGATCGAGGAACTGGTCGCCGAGCTGACCGGGCACGGCGCCACCGTCTCGGTGGCGGCCTGCGACCTCTCCGACCGCGGGCAGGTCGCCGGACTGCTGGCGTCCCTCCCCGCGGAACACCCGCTCACCGGGGTCGTGCACACCGCCGGCGTCACCGACGACGGGGTGATCGGCATGCTGACCCCCGAGCGGCTGGCGCGGGTGTTCGCGCCGAAGGTCGACGCGGTCCGGCACCTGGACGAGCTGACGCGGGGTGTGGACCTGGACGCGTTCGTCGTCTACTCCTCGGTCTCCGCCGTGTTCATGGGTGCGGGCAGCGGCAGTTACGCGGCCGCCAACGCCTTCCTCGACGGCCTGATGGCCCACCGCCGGGCCGCCGGCCTGCCGGGCCTCTCGCTGGCCTGGGGCCTGTGGGACCAGACCGACGGAGGCATGGCGGCCGGCACCGACGAGGTCGTCAAGGCCCGGCTCAACCGGCGCGGCGGCCTGAGGGCGATGACCCCGGCGGAGGGGATGGAACTCTTCGACGCCGCCCTCGGATCCGGGCAGGCGCTGCTGGTGCCCGCCAAGCTGGACCTGAGGGGCGTCCGCAGCGGCTCGGCGGCGGGTGGCGGCGTACCGCACCTGCTGCGCGGGCTGGTCAAGGCCGCCCGCCAGCAGGCGCAGGCCGGAGCGGGAGCCGAGGAGGGCCGGCAGCTGCCCGAGCGGCTGGCCGCACTGTCCGCCGCCGAGCAGCGGAAGGTGCTGCTCGACCTGGTGCGGGCGCAGGTGGCCGCCGTCCTGGGATACAGCGCGAACCACCACTTCGACGCCGACCAGGGGCTGTTCGAGATCGGCTTCGACTCCCTCACCGCCATCGAGCTCCGCAACAGGCTCCGCACCCTCGCGGAACGGAAGCTCTCTCCCAACCTCGTGTTCGACCACCCGACGCCGGGACTGCTCGCCGGATACCTGCACGAGCTGCTGTGCGGTGCCCGGGCCGCCGGTCCCGCGGCCGTCTGAGGCCCGAACTCCGAAAGAAGGTGCACGACATGTTCGACGTGGGCAGGTACCTGCAGCGCATCGGCTGCGCGGGGGAAACCGGGGTGGACATCGCCACCCTGCGGAAACTGCACAAGCACCACCTCATGGCGATTCCGTACAACGGGGTCACCGAGAACTACGAAGACGGCGTGAACCTCGTCGACATCGACGAGGACGCCATGTTCGAAACGACCGTCATGAACGGCCGGGGCGGCACCTGTTTCCAGCTGAACCGCCTTTTCCTCCGGCTCCTGCGCGAACTCGGCTACGACGTGACGCTGATGGCGGCCCGGACCGCGGAAGGGGCCGAGGCATTCGCGCTCGATGTCGAGCACATGTTCAGTCGCGTCGCGCTGGACGGGCAGGAATGGCTCGTGGACGTTGGATATCCTGGGCCTTCCTACATCGAGCCGCTGCTGGTCACCGACGCGGTGCAGACCCAGTACCGGTGCCAGTACCGGCTGGTCGACCGCGGGAACGAGATCGCCCTCCAGCGCCGCGGAGCCGTCACCAGGTGGAGCGTCGTCTACACCTTCACGATGGAATCCCGCCGGTGGAGCGACTGGAAGGCCATGGAGGACCTCCTCAGGGAGATCCTGGCGGAGGAAAGGCCGCGCGACGGCCGCGAAATCCTGTGCGGCCGGAGTTTCGAGAACGGCCAGGCCGTACTCAAGGGGCGCCGCCACCTGACGGTCCGTGACGGCCGCGAACAGGCCCGCACCATCACGGACGACAACGAGCACCGGGCGCTGATCCACAGCATCCTCTCCGGTGAACCCGGCTGAATCCGCCCCGTTCGCCGACTTCTTCCGTACACCGGCCGCGGGGAAATGCCCCGCGGCCGGGTCAGCAAATGAATCCGAAGGGAAATGTGATGGCAAACGACACGACCGACGTGATCGTGATCGGCGGAGGACCGGCCGGCGCCGTCAGCGCCACCGTGCTCGCCAAGCAGGGGCACAACGTGGTGCTGCTCGAACGCGACGAGTTCCCCCGCTTCCACATAGGCGAGTCCCTGCTGCCCTACATGATGGGCATGTTCGACCAGATCGGCCTGCGCGAGGCCGTGGAGGCCCAGGGCTACGTCCCCAAGTTCGGCGGCGAGTTCATCGACCCGACCGAGAAGAAGTTCTTCGAGGGCGTCTTCCGCGCCGACTTCACCAAGCAGGGCGACGGCCGCTACTCCAGCGCCTTCCAGGTCGAGCGCGCCCGGTTCGACACGATGCTCACCGAGCAGGCCGCCGCGGCCGGTGCGCGGGTCCTCTTCGGGGCGAACGTCAGCGAACTGCTCATGGAGGGCGACCGCATGGTCGGCGTCCGTTACGAGCGCGAGGGCGAGCAGCACGAGGTCCGCTCCAGGTACGTCATCGACGCGAGCGGCCGCGCCGGCCGGATCGCCAACCGCTTCGGCCTGCGCAAGACGCTGGAGAAGCTCCGCATGGTCGCCGTGTTCCGGCACTACGCCGGGCTCGACGAGAGCCACAACCTCGGTGTCGAGGGCGACATCCAGGTCGGCGCCCACGACGACGGCTGGGTCTGGGCGATCCCGCTCTCCAAGGACGCCATCAGCGTCGGCACGGTCATGCCCCGCGACGTGCTGCGCGGCTCGACCCCCGAGAAGGCGTTCGAGGAGCACGTGGGCCGCATCCCGCGGATCACCGCCCGCCTGACCGGCACCCACCCCACCAGCGACCTCCGCGTCGAGACCGACTACTGCTACCACTCCGACACGGTCACCGGCCCCGGCTGGGTCATGGTCGGCGACGCTGGCTGCTTCGGCGACCCGATGTTCTCCGGCGGCGTCCTGGTGGCCACGGCCACCGCCGTCCGCGCCGCCGAGACGATCGGCGCCGCCCTCGACGACCCGGCCGCCGAGGACCACCTGATCGACCGGTACGCGAGCTTCTTCAAGACCGGCTACGACACCTACATCCGGCTCATCCACGCCTACTACGACGGCGAGCTGGTCGCCGTGGCCGCGGACGCCGCCCGCTCCACGGACCGCGACACCCTGGAGAAGTACCTCGTCCGCCTCATCGGCGGCGACTTCTGGAGCGAGCACAACCCGGTCGCCCAGGAGATGCGCAAGCGCACCGAATGGGACACGTTCGCGCCGTTCAAGCGGGTCTTCGGCTGCCCCGCCTACCCGCACCTGGACGAGGCCGACCGCAAGGAGCGGGCCGAGTCCCGCGTCCGCAGGGCGACGGCGGGCAAGTAGGCGGACCATGGCTTCCATTCCTCTGCGCCTCAGAGACCATTCGTACGAGGTACTCATCGGCCCGGGCGTGCGCGCGTCGCTCGCCGGGACCGTCCAGCGACTGGGCGCCAGACGGGCCGTCGTCGTGTCGGCCCGCCCGGAGGAATGGGTGCCCGACACCGGGGTGGAGACCCTGCTGCTGCCGGCCCGGGACGGCGAGCGGGACAAGACCCTCAGCACGGTGGAGGCGCTGTGCGGTGAGTTCGTGCGGTTCGGGCTCACCCGCTCCGACGTCGTCGTCTCCTGCGGCGGCGGAACCACCACCGACGTGGTCGGACTCGCGGCGGCGCTCTACCACCGGGGCGTCCCCGTGGTCCACCTGCCCACCACGCTGCTCGCCCAGGTCGACGCCAGCGTCGGCGGGAAGACAGCGGTGAACCTGCCGGCCGGCAAGAACCTGGTCGGCGCCTACTGGCAGCCCAGCGCCGTGCTGTGCGACACCGACTACCTCTCCACCCTGCCCATCCGGGAGGTGCTCAACGGGCTCGGCGAGATAGCCCGCTGCCACTTCATCGGCGCGGGCGACCTGCGGGGGCTGTCGCTGCCGGAGCAGATCACCGCCAGCGTCACCCTCAAGGCCGGCATCGTGGAGCGGGACGAACGGGACGCCGGACCGCGGCACCTGCTCAACTACGGCCACACCCTGGGCCACGCGCTGGAACGGGCCACCGACTTCGCGCTGCGCCACGGCGAGGCCGTCGCCATCGGCACGGTCTTCGCCGGCCGCCTCGCCGGGGCCCTCGGGCGCATCGGCGAGGAGCGGGTGCGCGAGCACCAGGAGGTCGTCGGGTCCTACGGCCTCCCCACGGCCCTGCCCGAAGGACCCGCCACCGAGACGCTCGTCCGGCTGATGCGGCACGACAAGAAGGCCCTCACCGGCCTCACGTTCGTGCTGGACGGGCCGGACGGCGCGGAACTGGTGGACGACGTACCGCACGCGGTGGTCGCGGACGTCCTGGACCGGATGCCCCGGGCGGGCCTGGCCGATCTGATCGGCGAACCCGCGCCCGGAGCCCCCTCGAACGATGCGGTTCTCACATGACGCGCACGATGCAGTGGCCGGACGCTCCCCACGCGCCGGCCGGCACCGCCCCGCCCCCCGACCCGGCACTGGCCGCCCGGCTGGAGGCGGCGCTGGCCAGACCGGCCGCACAGCAGCCGCCCTGGCCGGACCCCGGGCCGGTCCGGGAGGTACGGGAGCGGCTGTCGCGGGCCGAACCCCTCGTGACCCGGGCCGAGACGGCACGGCTGGGCGCAGCCCTCGCGGCCGTCGCCCGCGGCGAGGCCTTCCTCGTCCAGGGCGGCGACTGCGCCGAGACCTTCGCCGCGAACACCGAAGCCCACGTACGGGCCAACCTGCGCAGCCTCGTGGACATGGCCGCGGTCCTCGGCCGCCGCACCGGACTGCCCGTCGTCAAGGTCGCCCGGCTCGCCGGCCAGTACGCCAAACCGCGCTCCCAGAACCTCGACGCGCAGGGCCTGCCCGTCTACCGCGGCGACATGGTCAACTCGCTGCTGCCCACCCCGGCCGCCCGCACCCCCGACCCCTGGCGGATGCTGCGGGCCCACGCCCACGCGGCGGCCGCGATGGACCTCGTCCGCGCGTTCGGCGCGGAAACGGCCACGGACGCGGGCGGCGGCGAGATCCACGTCGGCCACGAGGCGCTCCTCCTCGACTACGAGCGCTCCCTGCTGCGGCCCGACACCAGCGGGCCCGAGCCCCGCCTGTCCAGCGCGCTGGGCCACTTCCTGTGGATCGGGGAGCGCACCCGCGGGCTCGACGGCGCCCACATCGCCTTCGCGGAGCTCCTCTCCAACCCGATCGGCCTCAAGATCGGACCGGGCACCACCCCGGAGGCGGCCGCCGCCTACGTACGCCGGCTCGACCCGTACCGCGAACCAGGACGGCTGACCCTCATCAGCCGCATGGGGCACGACCGGATCCGCGAGGTCCTGCCGGCCATCGTCGAGGAGGTCACCGCCTCCGGCCACCGGGTGGTGTGGCAGTGCGATCCCATGCACGGCAACACCTACACCTCGGCCAACGGGTACAAGACCCGCGACGTCCGGCACATAGCCGACGAGATCGCCGGATTCTTCGAAGTGCACCGGCGCCTGGGAACCCATCCCGGCGGAATTCACATCGAAATGACGGGCGAGGACGTCACCGAATGCGTCGGCGGCTCCTGCGGAATCACGGAAGGCGATCTCCCCGCCCGCTACCGAACGGCCTGCGACCCCCGGCTCAACGCGGAACAGGCGAAGGAAATAGCCTCCCTGACCGCGGAGACGGCGGCGGCCGCGGTCACCGGATCCGGGACGGTGGCGCGATGACCGGACACCCCGCCGCCGGCATCCCCGTCAGCGGCACCACCCGGCTGTACGCCGTCCTCGGCGACCCCGTCGCCCAGGTCCGGGCCCCGTCCCTGATGAACCCGCTCTTCGCGGAGCTGGGCATCGACGCGGTCCTCGTCCCGGTGCACGTCCGGCCCGAACACCTCGAACGGGTCGTCCGCGGCCTGCAGCGCGTCGAGAACCTCGACGGCATGTTCGTCACGGTGCCCCACAAGGTGGCCGTGCGCCGGCTCGCCGACCGCTGCGGTCCCACCGTGGACGTCGTCGGCAGCGCCAACGTGCTGCGCCGGGAGCCCGACGGCAGCTGGCTGGCCGAGAACTTCGACGGCTCGGGCTTCGTGTCCGGCCTGGTCGGCGCCGGACACGACCCCCGGGGCAGGAGGGTCGCGCTCGTCGGGGCGGGCGGTGCCGGCAGCGCCGTCGCCGCCGCCCTGCTGGCGGCCGGCGCCGACCGGCTCGCCCTGTACGACACGGACGCCGCGACACTGGGCGCCCTCGCCGCCCGCCTGGAGGCGCACTGGCCCGGACGGGTCCGCGCCCTGCCCGGGCCCGACCTGCGCGACGCGGACATCGCCGTCAACGCGACCCCCCTGGGCATGCGCCCCGACGACCCGCTCCCGTTCCCCCTGGACGCCCTGCCCGCGGGCGCGGTCGTGGCGGACGTCGTCATGAAGCCCCACGAGACGCGGCTGCTGCGCGAAGCGGCCGCACTGGGCCACCCCGTCCTTCACGGGATTCACATGCTAGAGGGCCAACTGAATTCATATCGAGCGTTCTTCGACGTGCAGTGAAATCCCCCGAGAACTACCGGACCGAGGGATGCGCAGGCGCATTCCGAGACCTACGTTGGACCGGTAATCCAGCTAATTTCGACGCCCGCTCCGCATCTCGCGTCGAGCCGCATCCATTTCCTCTGGAGAAACATGAACGCGCGACAGGCACCGGAATTCCCCCAGTGGCCCCAGTACGACGACGACGAGCGGGAAGGCCTCATCCGCGCCCTTGAGCAGGGCCAGTGGTGGCGCATGGGCGGGAGCGAGGTCGACTCCTTCGAGCAGGAGTTCGCCGAGCACCACGGCGCCCCCCACGCCCTCGCCGTCACCAACGGCACCCACGCCCTCGAACTGGCCCTCCAGGTCCTCGGCGTCGGCCCGGGCTCCGAGGTCATCGTCCCCGCCTTCACGTTCATCTCGTCCTCCCAGGCCGCCCAGCGCCTCGGCGCCGTCGCCGTCCCCGTCGACGTCGACGAGCACACCTTCAACATCGACGTCGCCCGCGCCGCGGACGCCGTGACCCCGCGCACCCGGGCGATCATGCCGGTCCACATGGCCGGCTTCCTCGCCGACATGGACGCCCTCGACAAGCTCTCCGCCGACACCGGCGTCCCCCTCGTCCAGGACGCCGCGCACGCCCACGGCGCCCGCTGGCAGGGCAAGCGCGTCGGCGAGCTCGGCTCGGTCGCCGCCTTCAGCTTCCAGAACGGCAAGCTGATGACCGCCGGCGAGGGCGGCGCCGTCCTGTTCCCCGACGCGGAGACGTACGAGAACGCCTTCCTGCGCCACAGCTGCGGCCGCCCCAGGACCGACCGCCGCTACCTCCACTCCATCGCCGGCTCCAACCTGCGGATGAACGAGTTCTCGGCCTCGGTGCTGCGCGCCCAGCTGCGCCGCCTCGACGGCCAGATCGCCACCCGCCACGAGCGCTGGGCCCAGCTGTCCGGCCTGCTCGACTCCATCGACGGCGTGGTCCCGCAGCGCGGCGACGAGCGCACCGACGTCCCCTCGCACTACATGGCGATGTTCCGGGTGCCCGGCATCTCCGAGGAGAAGCGCAACGCCCTCGTCGACCGCCTGGTGGAGATCGGCGTACCGGCCTTCGCGGGCTTCCGCGCGATCTACCGCACCGACGCCTTCTGGGAGATCGGTGCGCCCGACACCACCCCCGAGGAACTCGCCCGGCGCTGCCCCCACTCCGACGCCCTCAGCCAGGACTGCATCTGGCTGCACCACCGCGTGCTGCTCGCGAGCGAAGGGGACATCCAGCGCACGGCCGAGATCATCGCCGACGTCGTGGGCGCCGCATGAGCGTCCGGGTCGCCGTCGTCGGCCTCGGCTGGGCGGGCCGGGAACTGTGGCTGCCCCTGCTGAGCGAGCACGCCGACTTCGAGGTCGTGGCGGTCGTCGACACCCGGCCGGAAGCCCGCGAGGCCTTCGGCGGGGTGGCGGGCCTGCCCGTGTACTCGACGGTCGAGGCGCTCAGCCCCCGGTCGGTCGACCTCGCCGTCGTCGCCGTCCCCAACTTCCTGCACGCAGAGGTCGCCGCGGCCCTGCTCGGCCGGGGCGTCTCCGTCTTCCTGGAGAAGCCGGTCTGCCTGACCTCCGCCGAGGCCGACGCCCTGGCCGCCGCCGAGCACCGGGGCGGCGCCATGCTGCTGGCCGGCAGCGCCGCCCCGTACCGCGCCGACGTCGGCGCCCTCGCGGAGGTGCTGCCCGGCCTCGGCCGCATCCGGCACGTCGACCTGGCCTGGGTACGGGCCCGCGGGGTCCCGCAGGCCGGCGGCTGGTTCACCCAGCGCAGCAAGGCCGGCGGCGGGGTCCTGCTCGACCTGGGCTGGCACCTCCTCGACACCCTCGCCTCCCTGCTCGGCCCGGCCCGCTTCGCACAGGTCGTCGGCGTCACGGCCAACGACTTCGTCAACGCAGGCTCCTGGAGCGCCGCCTGGCGCCACGACCGGCCCGCCGCCGCGGCGGCGGGAGACGTCGAGGACACCGCCCGCGGCTTCCTCGTACGCGAGGACGGGGTCTCCGTCTCGCTGCACGCCAGCTGGGCCTCGCACGAGGCGCGGGACGTGACCCGCATCCAGGTCGTGGGCGGCGAGGGCTCCGCCGAGCTCAGCTGCACCTTCGGCTTCAGCCCCAACCGCCGGCCCTCGGAGCTGACCCTCACCCGGGAGGGCGCCACCACCCCGGTGCCGGTGCCCGACGAGCCGGTCGGCAACGAGTACCGGCGCCAGCTGGACCGTCTGGCCGCCGTCCTCGCCGACCCCCTCAACCGGGGGCGGGCCATCGGTGAGGCCCGGACGACGGTCGGCGTCATCGAGGACTTCTACGCGTCGGCCCTGTCCGCACGCACCCCCGACGCCGTGCCCGCCTACCGGTAGGGCACGGCGCGACCGGCGGCCGACCCCGGCCGCACCACCGGTTCCCACAGGACCAGCACACCCACGGGATGGCATCACGTGACACTTGCAACGGTAGGAACAGCGGAGACGGGCACGCTCCCGGCGGTCCGGCGCGCCGTGATCTTCGACCTCGACGGGGTCATCGTCGACAGCTTCGCGGTGATGGAGGAGGCGTTCGCCATCGCCTACCGGGAGGTCGTCGGCGAGGGCGAGGCGCCCTTCGAGGAGTACCGGCGCCACCAGGGCCGCTACTTCCCCGACATCATGCGGATCATGGGCCTCCCGCTGGAGATGGAGGAGCCCTTCGTCCGCGAGAGCTACCGGCTCGCCCCCCAGGTGCCGGTCTTCGACGGCATCGGCGAACTGCTGCCGGCCCTGCGCGCCCGCGGGTTCAAGCTGGCGGTGGCCACCGGCAAGGCGGGGGAGCGGGCCCGCTCCCTGCTCGACGAGCTGGGCCTGCTGTCCTTCTTCGACCACGTCATCGGCTCGGACGAGGTCGCCCGCCCCAAGCCCGCCCCCGACATCGTGGAGCACGCCCTCGCGCTGCTGGGGCTGTCCCCGGACGAGGCCGTCATGGTCGGCGACGCGCCGACCGACATCGCCAGCGCCCGCGGCGCCGGCGTGGCCTCGGCCGCCGCGCTGTGGGCGGAGGTGGACGACGAGGAGGCCCTGCTGGCCTCCGGGCCGGGCACCGTCCTGCACCGCCCCGCCGAACTGCTGGCCCTGTGCCCGGCCGTGCCCCGCGTCTGAGGGACACCACGGCATGCGGCAGGCACATCACCTCGGTGTCGACATCGGGGGCACCAAGGTCGCCTTCCGGGCGGAGGCGGGCGGGCGGTGCGTCGACGAGTCCTCCTTCCGCTGGGACCCGCGGCACAGCGCCGAGCGGGACCTGGAGCGGCTCGCCCGCCACGTGGGCGAGCTGCGCGGGAGGCTCGCGGGACCGCTGCGGGCGGTCGGCGTCGCGATGCCCGGGACGGTCGGGCCGGACGGCCGGGTCACCGCCTGGCCCAGCCGGCCCGAATGGAACGGCCTCGACCTGGACGGGGCGCTGCGCGCCCTGTTCCCCGGAGCGGCCACCGCCCGGGCCGACGACGGCGACCTCGGCGCCCTCGCCGAGGCCCGGGTGTCCGGCTGCGAGGACCTGCTCTACCTCGGGGTGGGTACCGGCATCGGCGGCGGGTTCGTCCTGCGGGGCGGGCTGTGCCCCGGCCCCGACCGGGGCTCGTTCGAACTCGGGCACGTGATCGTCGAGCTGGACGGCGCCCCCTGCCTCTGCGGCCGCCGCGGCTGCCTCCAGGCCCTCGCCTCCGGGCCGGCCACCCTCGACCGCGCGGCCCTGCTGCGCGGAGCGCCCGTCGCCTTCGAAGAGCTGGTGCGGGGGCTGGACGAGGGGCGGTCCTGGGCGGTCGCCGCCGTCGACCGGACCAGCAGGGCCCTGGCCGCCGCGGTGTCGGGGGTCCAGGAGCTGCTCCACCCCCGGCTCGTCGTGGTCGGCGGGGGATTCGCGGCGGGCGTACCCGGGATCGTCACCGGGGTCGGCGCCCACCTCGCCGCGCTGTCCCGCCCGGGCCAGTCCCCGCCGGCGGTACGGCCGGCCGCCCTCGGCGGCCTGTCCTCCCTCCACGGCGCCCTGGCCCTGGCCCGCTTGACGGCCCCCTGACCCGCGGGCACCGCCGCCGCGCGGCCCCGGCGCCCGCCGGCCGGCCGGCGGGCGGGGGAGCCGTCAGCGGGGGGCGCCGGCCGGGAGCGCGGTGCGCAGGGCGGCCCGGAGGTCGTCGACCAGTGCAGCGGCGCCCTCCGGGCCGGCCGCGGCGCCGAAGACGTGGTAGTCCGGGCGGACCAGCAGCGACGTCGCCCCGAACCCCGCCAGGTACGGCCCGTAGACCCCGTCCGCGTCGGTCACGCCGATCACGTCGGACCCGCCGTCCGCGTACGCCTCCTGCCCGGGCGGCAGCAGCCGCACCACCCGGGCGTCCAGCTCCTCCAGGAAGGCGAGCCGCTCCCCGTCGAGCCCCGTGTGCGCGTCGTCCGTGGTCAGCAGGACGAAACCGCGGCCGACGACCTCGTCGAACAGCCCGACCGGCCCGCCCGGCCGCGCCACCCGCCCCTGCGGTACGACGGCACCCGCCGCCGGCTCCGCCTCCTGCGCCCCGGACCGCCGTCGCAGCAGCCCGCCCGTCAGCGGCTTCGCCGGCTCCGGCCGGGCCGCCGGCCGGCCGCGCCGGTTGGCCAGGACGGTGGCGTCCCGCTCCGCGGCGGCCGCCGGATCCGTCACGCAGATCACCCGGCCCAGCTGCACCGACGCCAGGATCGCCTCCCTGGCCTGCGCCCGCCGTTCCTCCGTGTAGGTGTCCAGCAGGGACTCGGGGGCCAGGCCGCGCAGGGTCAGGTCCAGCTTCCAGGCCAGGTTGACGACGTCCCGGACGCCCGAGCACATGCCCTGACCGGCGAAGGGCGGCATGAGGTGGGCCGCGTCGCCGGCCAGCAGGACGTGCCCCACCCGCCACTGGTCGGCCCAGCGCGCCTGGAAGATGTACGTGGTGCTGCGCAGCAGGGTCGCCGTCGCGGGGGTGACGCCGAAGGGAGCCAGCAGCCGCCAGGCCGTCTCCTCCCGGCCCAGTTCGGCGGCGCTCTCGCCGGGCAGCCGCATGAACTCCCAGCGCCGCCGCCCCGGTCCGCTGGCCACCACGGTCGTGGGCCGGGCCGGGTCGCACACCTGCACGTTCGTCGGGGTGAACTCGCGCGGCTCGCGCAGCTCGACGTCGCAGAGCAGCCACTCGTACGAGAACCCGAGGTCGGTGACGGGGACGTCCAGGTGCTCGCGGACGAAGCTGTTGGCGCCGTCGCAGCCGACCACCCACCGCGCGGAGACGACGTGCGCGGCGTCGTCGTCGGTGGTGGCCGTCACCTCCACCCGCCCCTCGCCGTCGGCGATCCCCACGACCTCGTGACCGCGCAGCACGGTGATCCCGTCGAGTGCCCGCGCCTCGGCGGCGATCAGGTCCTCCAGCGCCGGCTGGTGCATCGTGTTGGCGTCCGGCCAGCCGTAGGGGCCCGCGCCGGTGAACCCGATGTCCAGCAGCACCGCCCCGGCGGCCGTCTGCCACTGGTAGCCGTTGGCCGGTTCCGTCACCCGGCCCAGCCCCGGTCCGATGCCGGTCGCGGCGAGGAGGCGGGCGGTCTCCCCGTCGAAGCTGGTGGCGCGCGGCAGCCGGTACGGCCTGGGCCGGCGTTCGAGGACCGTGACCCGCCAGCCGCGCCGGGCCAGCAGCACCGACAGGGTGGCGCCGACGGGGCCGTTGCCCACGATGACGACGTCCGTGTCCGTCGCATTCGAGTACGTGTCGTGCGTTCGCATGTCGGCCTCGTGCCCCTACTCGAGAATTCCGCCCCTGGAAAATCGCCAGAAGAGTATTTTCGCCGGTACGGGCGTGTCAAAGGATCCGCAAAGGACTATCAGGTCGAGGGATGCGGACCCGGACAACCCCTCCGGACGTCCCGTGGACGCACCGCGCCGGCCCCACCCGGGCCGGCCGGATCCCGCTCAAGCCCGGCTGAAGTCCCGCCCGTTGCGCCACCGGCCCATCAGACCGGGGGATACCCGTCCGGCAACGCCCGTCGTACGCTCGTGGGCATCGGGAGGACGCAGTCGGCCCTGGTGGCGCCGGAGGGGGCCGGCCGGAGCAAGGCGGCGTGTCCGCGGTGGCATTCACGGGGGGTGCGGCCTATCAGATCGGGGGATGTCCGGGTGCGGCAGGCCGCCCTACGCTTTTGAGGGACAATGCAAGGCTATTCCTGAAAGGAATTCCCGGTCGTGTCTCAATCAGCGGAAAAATTCAGGAAATGGGTCCGCAGATCCCATCCGGCGCCGCAGGCGAGGACCCGCCTGCTCTGCCTGCCGCACGCCGGCGGCTCGGCGAGCTTCTACTTCCCGGTGTCCCGGGCGCTCGCGCCCGCGGTGGAGGTCCTTGCGGTCCAGTACCCCGGCCGGCAGGACCGGCGCCACGAGCCGAACGTCCCCGACCTGCACACCATGGCGGACCGGATCTTCCACGCGGTCCGCGACCTCGACGACAAGCCCCTGGCGCTGTTCGGGCACAGCATGGGCGCCGTCCTCGCCTACGAGGTGGCGCTGCGCATGCAGGACGCCGGACTCCCCGCGCCCGCACGGGTCTTCACCTCAGGCCGGCGCGCCCCCTCCTGCCTGCGTGACGAGCGGATCCACGCCGAGTCCGACGAACAGCTCGTCGCCGAACTCCGCAAGCTCAGCGGCACCGCCGACACCATGCTGACGGATCCCGAACTGCTGGAAATGATCATGCCGGCCATCCGAAGCGACTACCGCGCCGTCGAGACGTACGCCCACGACCCCGGCCGCAGGCTCGACTGCCCGGTGACGGTACTCACCGGGGACAGCGACCCCCGTGTCACGGTCGAGGAGGCGGCGGCCTGGGAACACCACACCTCCGGCCCCACCGACCTCCACGTCTACCCCGGGGGCCACTTCTACCTCGCCGAGCCGCGGGAGAGCGCGCTGGTGATCGGCCTCCTGCGGGAGCTCCTGGCCGCGCAGGGCGCCCAAGGGCCGGCGCCGGCCCGAGCGGCGGTGGCGTGAGATGGTCCTGAGCGCGGCACCCGTGCCCACCATCGCCCACCACTCCCTGCTGGTGCTCCTGCTCCAGCTGGCCCTGCTCCTCCTCCTGGCCCTGGCCCTGGGACAGCTGGCCGCCCGCTTCAAGATGCCCGCGATCGTCGGCGAGCTGTTCGCGGGGGTCCTCGTCGGCCCCTCGGTCCTCGGCCACCTCCTGCCCGGCTTCTCCGACTGGCTGCTGCCCAGGCAGCCCGAGCAGATGCACCTGCTGGACGCCGTCGGCCAGCTGGGCGTCCTGCTGCTCGTCGGAATCACCGGCATGGAGCTGAAGTTCGACCTCGTCAAGCGGCGGGGCACCACCGCGGTCCGGGTGAGCCTCGCCGGTCTGCTGCTGCCCCTGGGCCTCGGCGTCGCCACCGGCTTCCTGCTGCCCGCCTCGCTCCTGCCGGGCGGCACCGACCAGACGGTCTTCGCCCTGTTCCTCGGCGTGGCCCTGTGCGTCAGCGCGATCCCCGTCATCGCGAAGACGCTGATGGACATGAACCTGCTGCATCGCGAGGTCGGCCAACTGACCCTCGCCTCGGGCGTGATCGACGACGTCATCGGCTGGTTCCTGCTCTCCATCGTCTCGGCGATGGCCACGGCCGGACTGACCACCGGCAAGATTGCCGCCTCCCTGCTCTACCCGGTGGGCGTGGTGCTCGTCGCCTTCCTGGTGGGCCGGCCCCTGGTACGGCTCGCCCTGCGGGCGGCCAACAGGTCTCCCCAGGCCGGCCCGACCGTCGCCGTGGCGGCCCTGTCCGTCCTGCTCGGCTCGGCGGGCACCCACGCGCTGGGGCTGGAAGCCGTCTTCGGCGCCTTCGTCTCCGGCGTGCTGATCAGCACCAGCGGCGAGCTGGACCCGGAGAAGCTGGCCCCGCTGCGCACCACGGTGCTGGCCTTCCTCGCGCCGGTCTACTTCGCCACGGCCGGACTGCGGATGGACCTGACCGCACTGGCGCGGCCCGCCGTCCTGGTCACGGCCGTCGCCGTGCTGGCCGTGGCCGTCCTCGGCAAGTTCGTCGGCGCGTACATCGGGGCGAAGCTGAGCGGGCTCAACCGGTGGGAGGCCCTCGCGCTCGGCGCCGGGATGAACTCCCGCGGCGTGATCGAGGTGATCGTGGCGATGGTGGGCCTGCGGCTCGGCATCCTCGGCGCCGAGACGTACACCGTCATCATCCTGGTGGCCATCGTGACCTCCCTCATGGCGCCGCCCATCCTCCGCGCCGCCATGGCGCGGGTCGAGGAACGGGCGGAGAACGAGATGGTCCTGGGCAGCGGCGGAGGGCGCGGCCTGACGCCCTCGCCGGCCGCCAAGGTCTGAGGACGCGGCGCCGTCCCCGTGTGATCGCGGACCGGCGGGACGGCGCCGCGCCGGGGCCGCCCCGGGCGTCAGCCGACGTTCGCGAGCTCGGGCGCCGCGTTCGAGACCCTGCTCCAGGTGCGCGTCAGTTCCACCCGGGACGCCACGTTCATCTTGCGGAAGATCTTCTTCAGGTGGAAGGCCACGGTGTGCCCCGAGATGAACAGGTGCTCTCCCACCTGGGAGTTGGTGAACCCCTGGCTGACCAGCTCCGCCACGGCCGTCTCCGTGACGGTGAGGGAGCCGGTGCTCGTCCCGTCCTGGCTGCCGTACTGCGGATAGCGCCCGCGCCGCACCCCGAGGGAGCGCAGCTTGCTGACGACCCTGCGCGCGTCGCGCGGGGCGGCCGAGTTCGAGTATCCGTCCACGGCCCGTTCCAGCACCTCGACGGCCCGCTCCCGCTCCCGGTCCACCTCGCAGAGGAGGCTCCCGGCGTCCTCGTAGGCGGAGGCGCCGGCCCACACGTCCAGGTGCGACCGGGCGGCGGCGATGAGCCGTTCGGGGTCCTCCTCCAGCAGCCCGTCGGCGTGCATTCCCGCCGCCTCGACCGACCGGAGCCCGCCGTTGCGCTCGGCCAGCCGGGCCGCCTCGGCGCCCGCCCGCCGGGCGAGGGCCTCGTCGCCCAGGTTCCGTCCGGCCCGTACGAGCCAGGAGGCGGCGGCGGGCTGCGAGGACAGCAGGTCCAGGAGGAGCTGGTCGTCCGTGATGATGCCCACGATGAGGTGCTCGGCGCTCTTCGCGCCGCCCTGTACCTCCAGGTACTGGGCCGCGGCCCAGGCGCACTGGCTGGGCCGGTCGGCCGTCCGCCCGAGGAGGGCGTCCTCGCGCAGCTGGTTGACGAAGTCCAGGCTGGTGCTCATGTTGCCCTGCCGCAGTGCGCTGAGCGCCAGGACGGTGTGCGCCTCGGGGAGCAGACAGGCGAGGTCGGCCTCCTGGGCCTTGAGCACGCCCCTGCCCGCCAGGTCGGCGGCCGAGTCGACGTCGCCCCGGGTGAACGCGAGGTCCGCCGTGCACGTCAGCGACGCCGCCACCAGCCCGTCGGGGTGGGAGGCGGTGGCCGCCAGCTCGTCCACGCCGCCGAGCACCCGCGCGCCGGAGGCCAGTTCGCGGATCCTGACCAGCAGCGCGGAATGCCAGACCATGGCCGGCCCCGTGCAGGCGCCGGGACAGGAGGACTCCCTGCGGGCGGCCGCCGCGGCCAGCCGTACGGCCTCCTCGAGGTCCCCGCGCGACCAGGCCGAAAACGACAGCTCGGCCAGCCGCACCGTCTCGCAGGATCCGCTCTCGCAGGTGCGCAGGACGGAGAGGACCGGTGGCAGGAAGCGAGTCACGGAATCGGGCATTACGTCTCCTGTCATCGGATCATCCGTCGCGCCGCGTCCGCCCTCGTGGGGAACGGCGGACGCCCGGCTCATGATTCAGTACCGGTCCGGCGGGCAAAGGAGATTTCCGCCCGGCTTCGAGCGCCGGTCGAGACGGCCCCGGGGTCCCCGAAGCGTGATCATTCGTGCGGTGTCCGAACGGATCGGACGCGGAGTCAAGTGGTTCCCCGGCCGTCCTCCGCCGCCGCGGGACTATCAGTCCTGATGATGGCGTGCGCCCCGGACCCCGGACAGCATGGGGAGGACCCGGTCCCCCGACAGCCAACAGCGAGGTGTTGTCCCGTGAGCGTCGTGCTTCTCCTGAACGGTCCGAACCTGGGTGTTCTGGGCCGCCGCGAGCCGGAGGTCTACGGCACCGACACGCTGGCCGACATCGAGGCCGCCGTCGCCGACGAGGTGGGCGCCCGGGGCTGGGAGGTCCGCTCCGTCCAGAGCGACTGCGAGGGCGACCTCGTCCGCGCGGTCCACCGGCACTGCGACACCACCGTCGGCGCCATCGTGAACCCCGGCGCCCTCATGATCGCCGGCTGGAGCCTGCGCGACGCCCTCGCGAGCTACACCCCGCCCTGGATCGAGGTCCACCTCAGCAACGTCTGGGCCCGCGAACGCTTCCGCCACGAATCGGTGATCGCCCCCCTGGCCGCCGGCGTGATCGTGGGCCTCGGCTCCTACGGCTACCGCCTGGCCGCGCGCTCCCTCCTGCACCTCGCGGACCGCGCGCCCGCGTAGCCGGCCGTCGGGGGAGCCGCCGGCCGGCCCGGGGCACCCCCGACGGGCGCTCAGGCGGGCCCGGGGGCGAGGCCGTCCTCCACCAGCCCGGCCAGGACCGCCTGGCCCAGGGCGTGCACGGCGGACTGCGGCCGGACCATCACGGTGAACTCCTTGATCCGGCCCTCCCCGTCGAACTGCAGCTGGTCGATCCCGTGGATCTGCCGGCCCGCCACCAGCGCCCGGAAGGGCAGGACCACCGTCGGGGCGGCCTCTC
The DNA here is from genome assembly GCF_040701585.1 of Streptomyces sp. NPDC093801. NCBI lineage: Bacteria > Bacillati > Actinomycetota > Actinomycetes > Kitasatosporales > Streptomycetaceae > Streptomyces > Streptomyces sp. NPDC093801. Next base: position 206,649 of record NZ_JBFBDP010000008.1, read on the forward strand.
CGTCCGCGCTGGTCTCGACCTCCCCCTCCAGGCGCCCCAGGTAGCGCAGGTCCTCGAAGGTGCGCAGCAGGACCCCGAACAGGCCCATGACCATCGCCCTGCCCTCGAACGGGACGAACTTCACCGGGCTGTAGAGGCGGACGTCGTCCGTGAACAGCTCCTCCAGCGCGGCGAGGTCGCGCTCCTCCACGGCGGCGCGGAAGCGTTCGGCAGTCTCCATGACCCCTCCTGGGATTCCTCGGTGACGTCGGATAGTCAACAATCTGACTAGTCACTTTCTTGAGTATGATGCCGAGGCGCACGAGGAAAGGGAAGGGGCCCGGCATGGCACTGCGGCACGCGGTCCTGGCGGCGCTGCTCGACGACGAGTACAGCGGCTACCAGCTGGCGAAGGCCTTCGACATCAGCGTCGCCAACTTCTGGCACGCCCTGCCCCAGCAGCTCTACGCCGAGCTGGCCCGGCTGGAGGCGGACGGGCTGGTCGCGGGCCGGGAGGTGGTCCAGGAGACCCGTCCCAACAAGCGCCTCTTCCGGGTCACCGACGCCGGGCGCGCCGAGCTGGAGCGGTTCGCCGGGGCCGCGTCCAAGCCGTCCTTCATCCGCGACGACCTCCTCGTCAAGGTCCAGACCGCCGACCGCGTCGGGACCGGTCCCGTCATCGAGCAGCTGGAGCGGCGGGCGGCCGCCGCCGAGGCCAAGCTCGAACTCCTCGGCAAGCTCCTGCACCACATGCGCGGCGACACGGACGAGGCGGAGTACCTCCTGCGGGGCGAGCGCGTCGGGCGGTACCTGACCTGCCTGCGCGGCCTGGCCTTCGAGCGGGAGCACCGGGACTGGTGCCTGCGGACCGCGGCCGTACTACGCGAAAGGCAGCGGACCCGTGCGGAACGGTGAACCCCTGCGCTACGTCGCCCTGGGCGACAGCCAGACCGAGGGAGTCGGCGACGGCGACGACACGGCGGGCCTGCGCGGCTTCGCCGACCGCCTCGCCGAACACCTCGCGGCGGCCCACCCGGGCCTGCTCTACGCCAACCTCGCCGTCCGCGGCCGGCTCGCCGGCCAGGTCCGCGCGGGACAGCTCGGCCCGGCCCTGGAGCTGGAGCCCCACGTGGCCACGGTCGTGGCCGGGGTCAACGACCTGCTCCCGCCCCGGTTCGACGCCGCCGAGGTGGCCGGGGAGCTGGAGGAGATGTTCGCCGCACTGACCGGCGCCGGGGCCCGGGTGGCCACCGCGACCATCCCCGACGTGGCCCGGATCGCGCCGGTGGCCCGGCCGCTGCGCCCGCGCGTGGAGGAGCTCAACGCCCGCGTCCGCGCCGCCGCCGCGCGCCACGGGGTCGTGGTAGCCGAGACCGCCCGGGCGGCCGTGGCGACCGACCCGCGCATGTGGAGCACCGACCGGCTCCACGCGAGCCCCCTCGGCCACGCCCGGATCGCCGCCGCCCTGGCCGAGGCCCTCGCCCTGCCCGGCTCCGACGACACCTGGCGGAGCCCCCTGCCGCGCCGGCCGCCCCGTACCGCAGCCCGGACGGTGGCGGCGGAGGTGGGCTGGGCGGCCGGCTTCCTCGGCCCCTGGCTCGGCCGGCGCCTGCGCGGCACCTCCTCCGGCGACGGCCGCACCGCGAAGCGCCCCCTGCCCCTCCCGGTGGCCTAGCTAGGCCCCTTCGGTGGACCGCACCAGGGCGAACACCGCCCCCTCCGGGTCCGCCACCAGGGCCAGCCGCCCCCGGATGCGGTCGCGGGGCGGGCTGAGCACCCGGCCGCCCAGGTCCGTCACCCGGGCGGCCGCCGCGTCGGTGTCGTGGACCTCGAAGTACGTCATCCAGTGCGGCCCCCGGTCGTGCGGCAGCGACCGGCCCACCCCGTGCACCGCGGCCACCGGACGGCCGTCCAGCCGCAGGGTCAGGTAGTCGAAGTCGGCCGAGGCGGCCGGGTGCCGCTCGGCCTCGTGGCCGAAGACGTGCTCGTAGAACTTGCCGACCGTCAGCGTGTCCTGGGTGACCAGCTCGTTCCACACCGGGGTGCCCGGCATTCCGTAGGGCCGCCCGTGTCCCGAGTCCTGCCAGATCCCGAAGATCGCCCCCAGCGGGTCGGCGCAGATCGCCACCCGCCCCTCGGCCCCGGCGTCCATCGGGCCGACCGCCACCGTCCCGCCGCAGGAGCGGATCGCCTCGGCCGCGCAGTCGGCGTCGTCCGTGGCGAAGTACGTCGTCCAGGCGACCGGGAGGTGCCGGTCCGGCGGCATCTCCCCGATGCCGGCCACCTCCTCCCCGCCGAGGATGGCCCGCACGCACGGGCCGAGCTGCGTGGGTCCCGGCTCGTACTCCCAGCCGAACAGGTCGGCGTAGAAGTCCTCGGTCCTCCCGAGGCCGTGCACCATCAGGCTCACCCAGCACGGTGTGCCGGACGGCCGCCGCGAAGCCCCCGCTGCCTCGGTCATGTCAGCAGTCTCCTCCGTCGTGTCCCGAATGACGCCGCTGATGCTTCCACTCCGCGGCGCGCGGCGCGCCCCGACCGGGCCGGACGGCGGGGGCCAGGCCGGAGATGACCGGATCCCTGCGGCCCGTCGGTGTCCGGCGTGTTACACGTGTGCGAGGGCGCGGAGGAAGATGGGCCCATGACTGCGATTCTCTCGGCTCCCGCACTGATGGACGACCTGGCCGCCCCCCGTCCCCCGGTGCTCCTGGACGTCCGCTGGCAGCTGGGCGGCCCCGACCAGCGCCCCGCCTACGAGGCCGGGCACCTGCCCGGCGCCGTGTACGTCGACCTCGACCGCGAACTGGCAGGTCCGCCCGGGTCGGGCGGCCGCCACCCGCTGCCCGACCCGGAGGCCTTCGGCGCCGTGATGCGCCGCGCCGGGGTGCGCGCGGACGAACCCGTGGTCGTGTACGACGGCGGACAGGGCTGGGCGGCCGCCCGCGCCTGGTGGCTGCTGCGCTGGACGGGTCACCCGAACGTGCGAGTCCTGGACGGGGGCCTGGCCGCGTGGACGGCGGCGAGCGGCCCGGTGACCGCCGACGCGCCGACCCCGACCGAGGGCGATTTCAAGCCAAACCCGGGCCTGATCGGCCTGCTGGAGGCCGACGACGCGGCCGCCCTGGCCCGGACGGGACTGCTCCTGGACGCCCGGGCGGGGGAGCGCTACCGGGGCGAGGTCGAGCCCATCGACCCGGTCGGCGGCCACATCCCGGGCGCGGTGTCGGCCCCCACCACCGAGAACACGGGCCCCGACGGCCTCTTCCTGCCGGCGGATACCCTGAGGGCCCGGTTCACGGAGCTGGGCGCCGTGCAGGGTACCGAGGTGGGCGTGTACTGCGGTTCGGGGGTCTCCGGGGCGCACGAGGTGCTCGCGCTGGAGGTGGCGGGGATCCCGGCCGCCCTCTACGCGGGCAGCTGGTCGCACTGGTCCTCGGACCCGCAGCGCCCCGTGGCCACCGGCCCCAACCCCTGACGGACCCCGTCCGGCGGCGCCCCGCCGGGGCGCCGCCGGACGGGCTAGTCCTGCTTCTTGCGCCGGGTCCCGAAGACGATCTCGTCCCAGCTGGGCACCGCCGCGCGGCGCCCCGGCCGGACCCCGTCGGCCTCGGCCTGCCGGTCCGTGGTCCCCGTCAGCCGCTCGCGGTGTCCCGCGACCGTACGGGGCATCAGCACGTCCGCGTACGCCGCGCCGGCGGAGGCCGCCGCGGCCGGGGGCTCCTCCGCCTCGGCCTCCTCGGCCGGGGCGTCGGTCCGCTCCGGGACCACGAGGTCGCCGCGGAAGCTGGGGACCGCCTCCAGGAGGCTGGTCAGCGTGTCCCGTTCCTCCTCGGGCTCCGGCGCCGGCGGGGGAGCGGTCCTGCTGTCGGGCCGCTCGATCGGCCGGTCGAGGGTGCGGTCCAGCGGCCGGTCGCGCGGCAGCCGGGCGATCCTCGGCACGAACGGGAAGCTGGGCTCCGGGGTCGAGGGCAGGTCGTCCGACTCGCCGATCAGCGAGCGGGCCTCGTCGTCCACGGCGACGACCAGCCGGCGCGGCGGGTCGTAGGTCCAGCTCGCGGAGCGGGGCTCGCCCACCACCCGGTAGACCAGCAGGACCTCCCAGGTGCCGTCGTCGCGGCGCCAGGAGTCCCACTGGACGGAGTCCTTGTCGGCCCCGCGCAGCGTGAGCCGCTCCTGCACGGCCTCGCCGAGCTGCGGACCGGTGTTCTCCCCGGGGCGGCGGACGGGGGTCTTGCGGGCCCGCTCGGCCATGAAGGCGCGCTCGGCCAGGACGGGACCCTCGAAGCGGCGGACCCGGTCGACCGGGATGCCGGCGAGCTGCGCGACCTCCTCGGCGGAGGCACCGGCCCGTATGCGGGCCTGGATGTCGCGGGGACGGAGGTGGCTCTCCACCTCGATCTCGATCTGGTTCAGGCGTGCGCGGTCATTGCGCACGGCAGCCCGCAGCCGCTCGTCGATCGGAAGCGTGTACTCCGTGCTGTCCGCAGCCTTGAGCACCAGTCGTGTTCCGTCATTCGAGACGGCCACGACACGCAGTTCGGGCATGGGGACCTCCCGGGTGGTGCCTGCCGACGTCACGTGCGTCGCTGCTTCCGCTAGTCGAGTGTGGCCTGCCCGGGTGCAGCCTGCCACAACCTTGCCGAGTTAAACCGGCGTGTCGGGCATGCGCCCTTGATCGACGTTATGGCACGGTTACCTGTTGGGCACGCACAGTGACCAAATGGTTACTGTGCGCAGCAGGAGCCCGTGCGATACCGCGGCATCACCGGTCTTGAGCGCCGCTTCTCCGTCAGCCGGCCCCCTCTCCCGGGTCCGGGCATCCGAAAGGAAGCACAGCCCCAGGGCTCGCCACAGTACTCCATTCGGGCCACCTGGGTGGACCGCCGCGCCGCCGAAGTTGTCCGGGGCGGCGGGAGTTGGCCTGCCCGGAATCGGGTCCGGAACACACTCCACCTGCGTACGCGTCCGTTTCGGGGTGTCCTGCTTCACAGAATCCGCAGAAACGGAACTTCTCATTTCGCTCATGTGTCAGTAACTGCTGGAAGAGGAGAAGCGCGAGGGGCAGGACACGCAGGGGATGGCGATGGGTCAGAAGACGGTGGGGGAAGGCGAGCCGGGCGGCCGTGAGGACGCCGCGCGGGGTGGCGAGCGCAGGAAGCTCGACCTGAGCGTGGCCCAGGTCGCCGGCAGCTCCCTGGCCACGGTGGCGGCCGCGCTGCTCGCCTCCCAGCTCGGCGTCTACGGCACCATCCTCGGCGCGGGCGTGGTCAGCGTGGTGGCCACCGCCGGCGGGCCGGTCATCCAGCACGCCTTCCGCCGCACCGGCGACCGGCTGCGCGAGGGCGCCCGCCCCAGGGGCCGTCAGGTCCCCGCGCCCGCGGGGAAGGAGGCGCCGGCGGCCCCGCCGCCGGGGGAGTTCGGCGAGCCGACCGTGCACGGCACCCGGGTACGGGGCTGGAAGCGCACGGCGCTGGCCTCCGGGGCGGCCTTCGCCCTCGCCATCGGCGGCCTCGGGACCTACGAGGCCTTCGCGGGCACCTCCGTCAGCAGCGGCGGCGGCACCCTCCTGTCGGGCGGCTTCCGCACCGCCCCCGACCACCGGCCCTCCGAGCGCAAGACCGGTCCGGAGTCCGGCGAACGCGGCCGGCCGGGCGAGAAGGACGGCAAGGACGGCAAGGACGGCAAGGACGGCAAGGACGGCAAGGACGGCACGGCGGGGACGGGCGGGCGGAGCCCCGGCGCCGGGAGCTCGCCGAGCCCCTCCGGTTCCCGGGACGGCCGCGGGCCGGACCCCGCGCCGACCCCCACGCCCTCCGGCTCGGGCGGCCCGGGCCCGGACCCGTCCCCCTCGCCCTCCCGGCAGAGCCCGGGCCCCGGCCCCACCCCCGGTACGGGCGGAGGCAGCGCCGGCCCCGCCGCCGGGGAGTGAGCGGGCGTCAGTCCCCCAGCACCCGCCGCAGGTAGTCGTTGCCGAACACCCGGTCCGGGTCCAGGCGGTCGCGCAGCGCCGTGAACTCCCCGAAGCGCGGGTAGGCCGCCGCCAGGTACTCCGCGTCCCGGGTGTGCACCTTGCCCCAGTGGGGGCGCCCGCCGTGGGCGGTGAAGATCCGCTCGGCCGCCGTGAAGTAGGCCTGGTACGGCGTGCCCCGGTACATGTGGACCGCGATGTACGCCGTGTCCCGCCCCGAGGCCGTGGACAGGGTGATGTCGTCCGCCGGGGCCGTGCGCACCTCGACCGGGAAGCTGATCCGCAGGTCGGATCGGTCGACCATCGCCTTGAGCTCCCGCAGTGCCTCCACCGCCCGCTCGCGCGGGAGGGCGTACTCCATCTCCACGAACCGCACCCGGCGCGGACTGGTGAAGACCTTGTACGGGATGTCCGTGTACGTCCGGGCCGACAGGGCGCGGCTGGCGACCCGGGCGATGGTGGGGATCGCCGCCGGGACGGCGCGGCCCAGCGCGTTGACGGCCTGGAAGACGCCGTTGGACAGCAGCTCGTCCTCGATCCAGCCGCTGATCGCCCCGGGCGGCGCGGCGGGGCCCTGGCTGCGGTTGTTGCGCTTGGTGTTGCAGTTGCCGGTGTGCGGGAACCAGTAGAACTCGAAGTGCTCGTTCTCCGCGACGTGCTGCTCGAACTCGGCGGTCACCCGGTCGAAGCGCATCGGCTCCTCACGGGCGGTCAGGAGGAACAGCGGCTCCACCGCGAAGGTGAGCGAGGTGACGACGCCCAGGGCCCCGATCCCGAGCCGGGCGGCCGCGAAGACCTCCGGCTCCTCCTTCTCCGAGCAGGACAGCAGCCGCCCGTCGGCGGTGACCAGCTCCAGCGCGCGGATCTGCGCGGCGATGGAGGCCGAATCGCGGCCGGTGCCGTGCGTACCGGTGCTGGTGGCGCCGGAGACCGTCTGCTCCATGATGTCGCCCATGTTGGTGAGCGACAGGCCCTGCGCGGCCAGGGCGCGGTTGAGGTCCTTGAGGGCCGTGCCGGCCGCCACGGTGACGGTGCCCGCGGCCCGGTCGACCGACAGGATCCCGGCGAGCGCCTGGGGCCGTACGAGCACCCCGTCCGTGGCGGCGGCCGCGGTGAAGGAGTGGCCGGTGCCGACCGCCTTCACCCGCAGGCCCTCCGAGGCGGCCCGTACGACCGCCTCGCGGAGCTCGTCGACCGAGGCGGGGCTCACCACCCGCGCGGGCGTGGCGCGGACGTTGCCCGCCCAGTTACGCCACGCGGTCCGCCCGCTCTTCGCTGCTGTCCCCGATGTCGCCGTCACGCGAGGGCTCCTCCCCTTGCGCCGGCCTCGTCAGCCGGCGGTAACCCGCGAACGCCACCGCCGCCGCGGCGAGCCCCGCCGCGACCGAGACGACGTACCCGCGCTGGGCCCCGGCCGCGTCGATGACCAGACCGGTCACGGAGGAACCGACCGCGACACCGACCGCCAGACCGGTGCTGATCCACGTCATGCCCTCGGTGAGCTTCGCGCGTGGTACGTGCGCTTCGATCAGAGCCATCGTGGTGATCATCGTGGGAGCGATGGCGAGGCCCGAGACGAAGAGCGCCACGGCCAGAAACGGAAGGTTCCCGGCCAGTAGGAGGGGGATCATACTCACGGCCATCGCACAGATGCCCAGTACCCACCTGCGTTCCGTCCGGCCCTTGAGATGCAGCAGGCCGAAGACGATCCCCGCCAGACAGGATCCGGCCGCCCAGATGGCCAGGATGAAGCTGGCGGAGGACTTGTGGCCCTGCTCCTCGGCGAAGGCGAGGGTGGACACGTCGATGGAGCCGAAGATCGCGCCGGTCGCCACGAAGGTGGCCGTCAGCACCTGGAGGCCGGGGGAGCGCAGGGCGGAGGACCGGTCGCCGTCCCGGCTGCGCGGATGCGGCGGGGGCTCGGTGGCGCGCTGCGCGGTGAGCAGCCAGACGCCGACGAGCAGGCAGCCGGCGGCGATCACCGGACCGGCCTCGGGGAACCAGGTGGTGGAGAGCCCGATGGCCAGGATCGGGCCGAAGATGAAGCAGACCTCGTCGATCACGGACTCGAAGGAGTACGCGGTGTGCAGCTCGCGCGGGGTGTCGCGGTAGAGCTCGGTCCAGCGGGCGCGGACCATCGAGCCGACGCTCGGCACGCAGCCGGCGACGGCGGCGAAGACGAACAGGGTCCAGTCGGGCAGTCCGTTGGCGGCGGCCAGCACCAGGGCGGTGACGGAGGCGACGGAGACCAGGGTCGCGGGCCGCAGCACCCTCCGCTGCCCGTACTGGTCGACCAGCCGGGAGACCTGGGGGCCGACGAACGCGGCCGCCAGGGCCAGGGTGCCGGTGAGGGCGCTGGCCATCGCGTAGCGGCCGGTGATCTCCGAGATCATCGTGAGGATGCCGACGCCGACCATGGAGATCGGCAGGCGGCCGATCAGGCCGGCGGCGCTGAAGGCCTTGGTGCCGGGGGCCGCGAATATCGCGCGGTAGGGACTGGGCAAGGTCTCTCCGTAAGGGACGTCATCGGCCCATACAGGTTACGACCGCCGACGAGGCACCCGCACGGGGAATCTTCCGACACCGACATGTCAGGCATCTCGGGCGATGGAACTTAGGGTCACCTTACCTGGAATCCGTCCCGGCATGCGGACCGGGCGGTTCTCCCGCGCACACCCCGGGTGGCAGGATTCGGGGCATGTCAGACCAGCTCCGTGCCCCCGACGCGCCCGCGGCCGACGGCCTCGCGGCCCCCTACGACGCCCTCCTGCTGCTGTCCTTCGGCGGCCCCGAGGGACCCGACGACGTCGTGCCCTTCCTGGAGAACGTCACCCGCGGGCGAGGGATCCCGCGCGAGCGCCTCAAGGAGGTCGGGCAGCACTACTTCGGCTTCGGCGGGGTCAGCCCGATCAACGGGCAGAACCGCGAGCTGCTGGCCGCGCTCCGCAAGGACTTCGCCGACGCCGGGCTGGACCTGCCCGTCTACTGGGGCAACCGCAACTGGGCCCCGTACCTGACCGACGCGGTGCGCGAGATGGTCCGGGACGGGCGCCGCCGCATCGCCGTCCTCGCCACCAGCGCGTACGCCTCGTACTCGGGCTGCCGCCAGTACCGCGAGAACCTGGCCGACGCGCTGGCCGCCCTGGCCGAGGAGGGCCTGGAGCCGCCCCGGGTGGACAAGCTGCGGCACTACTTCAACCACCCGGGTTTCGTGCGGCCCATGATCGACGGGGTGCTGGCCTCCCTCGCCGCCCTGCCCGAGGACGTCCGCGACGGCGCCCACCTGGCCTTCACCACCCACTCCATCCCGACCGCCGCGGCCGACGCCTCCGGCCCGGTCGAGGACCACACCGCGGGCGGCGAGGGCGGCGCCTACGTCCGGCAGCACCTGGACGTGGCCCGGGTGATCGCCGACGCCGTCGAGGCGGAGACCGGCACGGCCCGCCCCTGGAAGCTCGTCTACCAGTCCCGCAGCGGGGCCCCGCACGTCCCGTGGCTGGAGCCGGACATCTGCGACCACCTGGAGGCCCTGCACGGCGAGGGCGCGCCGGCGGTCGTCATGGTGCCCATCGGCTTCGTCTCCGACCACATGGAGGTCCTCTACGACCTCGACACCGAGGCCGCGGCCAAGGCCGCGGAGCTGGGCCTGCCCGCCGAGCGCTCCGCCACCGTGGGCGCCGACCCGCGCTTCGCCGCGGCCGTCCGGGAGCTGGTGCTGGAGCGCGCCGCCCGCGAGCGCGGCGAGCGGCCCGCCGAGTGCTGGGTGGGCAGGCTGGGCCAGAGCCACGACCTGTGCGCCGTGGGCTGCTGCCCGGCGCGTTCGCCCCGCCCGGCGGCCGCCGGCGCGGACAGCCCGTACGCATAGGGGGACGGCGTGATCTCCGAAGAGCTGAAGGCGGAACTGCTGGAGGTCGGCCTGGAGGCCGCCCGGCGGGCCGGGGAGCTGCTGCGCGACGGCCGCCCGGCCGACCTGGCGGTGGCCGCGACCAAGACCAGCCCCATCGACGTCGTGACCGAGATGGACCTCGCCGCAGAGAAGCTGATCACCGGCGTCCTCGCGGAGCGCAGGCCCGCGGACGGGCTGCTCGGGGAGGAGGGCGCGGACGTCCCCGGCACCAGCGGGGTCCGCTGGGTCGTCGACCCGCTGGACGGCACCGTGAACTACCTCTACGGGCTCCCCTCCTGGGGCGTGTCCGTCGCCGCCGAGTACCGGGGCGAGACCGTGGTGGGCGTGGTGGCGGCGCCGATGCGCGGGGAGACGTACCACGCCGTGCTCGGCGGCGGGGCCTGGTCGGGCACCGCCCGGCTGGCCTGTCGGCCGGCCGCCCCGCTGGACCAGGCGCTCGTCGCCACCGGGTTCGGGTACCTCCGCAGCCGGCGGGAGCACCAGGCCGAGGTGGCCCGGCGGATCATCCCGCTCGTACGGGACGTCCGGCGCGGCGGCTCGGCGGCCCTCGACCTGTGCGACGTCGCGGCCGGCCGGCTCGACGGGTACTACGAGCGCGGGCTGAACCCGTGGGACTACGCGGCGGGCGAGCTGATCGCCCGCGAGGCGGGCGCCCTGACCGGGGGCCGGCCCTCCGCTGCGGCCTCGGGGGAGCTGACGCTGGCCGCCACCCCGGCGGTCTTCGCCTCGCTCCAGCCGCTCCTGGAGGAGGCCGGGGCCTGGCACGACTGAGGCCCGGGCGCGGACGCGAACGGACCCCCCGCCGCGGGTGCGGCAGGGGGTCCGTCGCCGTTCCGTGCCCTCCCGGGGGCCCTGACGGGCTCCCGGGCGGACTGTCGCTGGGGCCGGGGCGGCCCGGAGGCAGACCGGGGCGGTGCCCCGGTCAGGCCGCCGTGACCGCCACGCCGTGCTCGGCGGCGAGCCGCTGGAGGTCTTCCAACGCGGCCTGTTCCACGTCCGCGAGGTAGTCGTCGCCCGTCTCACGGGCCTTGCTCAGGTCCGACTGCGTGGCGCTGATGCGCTGCAGGAGACCCGCGGTGAATGCGTCCATGGTGGGTGCGCCCCCTCTTCGTGGGTCGCGGCGGACGAGCGCTGGGCAGTCCGCCGTCAGGGAGTGGATGGGGTGTGCAGACGTCCTCCCCGGCACCCTGGGCCCAGAAACCTCGTGAGGCGAGGGAATCCTCACTTCCATGCCCCCGAGGGCTCCGAGAAGGGGTCCAGGGGCGCCTTACAGCCGGTTTACGGCCGAAACCGGCAGGATGGAGGCGCAATACAGGTGTGCCCTCAGGCTGTGCCCTCGGGGCTCGAAGGAAGGAAACGACGTGCGCGTACTCGTCGTCGAGGACGAGCAGCTGCTCGCCGATGCGGTGGCCACGGGCCTGCGCCGGGAGGCCATGGCCGTGGACGTCGTGTACGACGGCGCCGCGGCACTGGAGCGCGTCGGGGTGAACGACTACGACGTGGTCGTGCTCGACCGGGACCTTCCGCTGGTGCACGGCGACGACGTCTGCCGGAAGATCATCGAACTCGGCATGGCCACGCGCGTCCTCATGCTCACCGCCTCCGGTGACGTCAGCGACCGCGTCGAGGGCCTGGAGCTGGGCGCCGACGACTACCTGCCCAAGCCCTTCGCCTTCAGCGAGCTGACCGCCCGCGTCCGCGCCCTGGGGCGGCGGACGACCGTGGCGCTGCCGCCGGTGCTGGAGCGGGCCGGGATCAAGCTGGACCCCAACCGGCGCGAGGTCTTCCGCGAGGGCCGTGAGGTACAGCTGGCGCCCAAGGAGTTCGCGGTGCTGGAGGTGCTCATGCGCAGCGAGGGGACCGTGGTCTCCGCCGAGCAGCTGCTGGAGAAGGCCTGGGACGAGAACACCGACCCCTTCACCAACGTGGTCCGCGTGACGGTCATGACGCTGCGCCGCAAGCTGGGCGAGCCGCCCGTCATCGTGACCGTGCCCGGCTCCGGCTACCGGATCTGACCCGATGGCCGCGACCCCCTCGCCACCACCGGCGCCACCGAAACCGACCTGGGACCCCGGCCAGCCCGAGGGTCCCTTCCCTTGGCTGCGGCCGACCATCCGGATACGGCTCACGCTGCTCTACGGCGGCATGTTCCTGATCGCCGGGATCCTGCTGCTGTCGATCATCTACCTGCTGGCCGCGCAGGCCCTGCGGGAGGGCAACGCCCTCCCGTTCAAGATCGTGGGCGGCCAGAAGGTCGAGGTCTCCAGCAGCACCTGCCCGGGCGTGGGCATCGACCAGTCGATCGAGCAGTTCAACGCCGCGATCGGGCAGTGCATCCTCGACCAGCGCAAGCACGCGCTGGACGACCTGCTCAGCCGCTCGCTGATGGCCCTCATGGGCCTGAGCGTGATCGCCTTCGCCTTCGGCTACGCGATGGCCGGCCGGGTGCTCTCTCCGCTGGGCAAGATCACCCGCACCGCCCGCCGGGTGGTCGGCTCCGACCTGACCCGGCGGATCGAGCTGGACGGGCCGGACGACGAGCTGAAGGAGCTCGCCGACACCTTCGACGAGATGCTCGACCGCCTGGAGCGGGCCTTCACCGCCCAGCAGCGGTTCGTGGCCAACGCCTCGCACGAGCTGCGGACCCCGCTGGCCATCAACCGGACCCTGCTGGAGGTCCACCTGTCGGACCCCGGTGCCCCGGTGGAGCTCCAGCAGCTGGGCAAGACGCTGCTGGCCACCAACGAGCGCAGCGAGCAGCTGGTCGAAGGCCTGCTGCTGCTGGCCCGCAGCGAGAACCAGATCGTGGAGCGCAAACCCGTCGACCTGGCGGAGGTCGCCTCGCGCGCCATCGACCAGGCGCGCGGGGAGGCGCTGGCCAAGGGCGTGGAGATCCGCGGCGAGCGCGCCCTGGCCGTGGTCCAGGGCAACGGCGTGCTGCTGGAGCGGATCGCCCTCAACCTGGTGCAGAACGCCGTCCGGTACAACGTGCCGGAGGACGGCTGGGTGGAGGTCACGACCGAGGTCCAGCACGGCCAGGCGGTGCTGCTCGTCTCGAACACGGGTCCCGTGGTTCCCGCGTACGAGGTGGACAACCTCTTCGAGCCCTTCAGGCGGCTGCGTACGGAGCGAACGGGCAGCGACAAGGGTGTGGGCCTCGGCCTGTCCATCGCGCGCTCTGTGGCGCGCGCACACGGCGGCCGGATCCTCGCCACCCCGCGCGAGGGCGGCGGGCTGGTGATGCGTGTCACGTTGCCCCTTTGATCCGTCCCGGGGTTGTTCGCTGTCAGCTGAACAACCTCCTGGAGCGGAGGGCCTCGGCTGTGTGATCGATCACATTGCCGAGTGTCCGGGCATGCGCGTTCCGTGACCCCGAGAAGGCCGGAAAGCCCGGGAAGTCCGGGTTTCCGGCCCCTCGAATGGCGGGAAATACACGGGGTGGCGTTCGTGCAAGACGACCCCCGGACCGTGTACGGTCCCGGTCGTCATCCCAGCCGCGGGCCCCTGCGGGCGTGGGGCTGGGTGTCGATTGAGTAACAGACCTTGATGTGAGGCAAAATCTCCGCCTCAGGTCGGGCACAAGTCCGGCCTCTCGCGCGTTACGTGCGCTGAGACACCGCTAAATCCCAGAGGGGGAGAGCGAAAAAATGGCAACGGACTACGACACCCCACGCAAGACCGACGACGACGTCGACAACGACAGCATCGAAGAGCTGAAGGCGCGGCGCAGCGACAAGGTCACCTCGAGCGTCGACATCGAGGACTTCGACGGCGCCGAGAGCCTGGAGCTCCCGGGTGCGGACCTCTCCAACGAGGAGCTGGCCGTCCGGGTGCTGCCCAAGCAGGCCGACGAGTTCACCTGCATGAGCTGCTTCCTGGTGCACCACCGCAGCCAGCTGGCGCGCGAGAAGGACGGCCAGCCGATCTGCCGCGACTGCGACTAGGTCTCGGCCGTGACCGGCTCGACGCCGTTCCGGAAGCTCCGCTTTCGGAAGAACGGCGCTCCGGAGGCGGGTGCGCAGACGGACACCACGGGCCCGGAAACGGGCCCCGGGGCCGTCGGCGGCCGGACCTCCGGGACGACCGTCGTGCCGTCCGACACCGCTCCGGCGGTGCCGCCGGCCGCAGTGGCGGACGAGGAGTCCCGGGGCGGACCCGGGGCGCGTCGGATGCAAGCCGTCAAGAACGGTGTGCGCAAGGGCGGCGCGGGCGCGCGCAACGTCGCCCTGTACATCGCCGACCGCATCATCGAGAACGCCCCGCGCGTTCCGGTACGGGACCTCGCGACCTTGCGCGCGCAGTTCCCCGGCCTCGGCCCCGACCAGCTGGCCGACAAGCTGATCGCCGGGGCGGCGAACGCCACCTCGGCCGTCGGCGCGAGCGTCGGCGCCGCGGCCATGCTGCCGGTCCCGCCCGCCCTGCTGGCGGAGCTGGCCACCGAGATCACCGGCGTCGCGGCCATCGAGCTCAAGCTCGTCGCCGAACTGCACGAGGTCTACGGGCAGCGGCCGCCCGGTACGAGGAAGGACCGCAGCCTCGCCTACCTCTTCGCCTGGACCGAGGAGCGCGGGATCGACCTGACCAGGCCGACCACGGTCAACGTCGCACTCGGCGGCCAGATGAGGCGCGAGGTGCGCCAGCAGGTCATGAAGCGGACGTTCCGCAACCTCCCGAACCTGATGCCGTTCATGGTGGGCGCCTTCGTGGGAGCGACCATGAACCGCCGGGACACCCGCAAGGTCGCCGAGAAGGTGCGCAGGGACCTGCGCCGCCGGGCCGTGCCCTGGGAGGCGCTCCCGGCCGCCCGGCCCCCGCAGCACCCCGCCCAGCCCCTTCCCGGGGCCCCCGGAGCCACCCCGGCCCTGCCGGAGCCGGACGGGTTCGGACGCTGACCGGCCGGGGCGCCCGGTCTCCCGGCGCTCAGGCTGGCCGGGCGGACGCCTCCTGCGCCGCACGGACCGCCGCCGCCAGGGCCTGCGGCTCGCGCGTGGAGACGTACACGTACGGAGTCGGGTCCTCCGGGTCCGTGACCTCGATCCGGACCGCCGTCGGGATGTAGCTGCGCATCAGCATGAAGGCCCGCATGTCGGCCTTGTAGGTGCGCCAGGCCCGCGCCTCCTCGCCCTCCAGCACCTCGGGCTCGCCCAGCGCCGACACCGGGATCCGGGAGTCGCCCGCCGCCAGCACCCCGTTCACCACGCGCACCCGCGCGGAGCCCATCGAGCTCACCAGCATCCCCGCCAGCGCGCCGCCGCCGACGAACCCCGCCAGCAGCGGCAGGGTGCCCAGCGGGAGCGTGATCAGGGCGCCGGCCACACCGGTCAGTGCGGCGATGCCCCACCAGGCGCGGGGGGCGGAGAGGCGTTCGTCGTGGTGCGCGGGGGAGGGCTGCATGCCCTCAAGCCTCCCACGAGGCGACCGGCGGGTAGCCGCGCGGGTAAGGTCTGCGGCTGTGAGTGGACGAAACACAGCGTTGACGCCCCCGGCCGATGCCGTCGCTCCGGTCCGGCATCCCGATGCCCCGGCACCCGGAGAGCTCCTCGGTGCGCACTACGAACACTGTTTCGGGTGCGGCGGGGGTCAGCCCCACGGGCTCCATCTGGAGGCCCGCGCGGGCGAGGGCGTGCGCGTCACCGCCGAGTTCACCGTCCGTCCCGCCCACCAGGGCGCACCCGGCCTGGCCCACGGCGGGGTGCTGGCCACCGCGCTCGACGAGACGCTGGGCTCCCTGAACTGGCTGCTGCGCGTCATCGCGGTGACCGGCCGGCTGGAGACCGACTTCGTGCGGCCGGTCCCCGTGGACACCGTGCTGCACCTGGAGGCCGAGGTCACGGCCGTCGCGGGCCGGAAGATCTACTCCACCGCGGTGGGCCGGATAGGCGGCCCGGACGGCCCCGTCGCCGTCCGCGCCGACGCGCTCTTCATCGAGGTGAAGGTCGACCACTTCATCGACAACGGTCGGCCCGAGGAGATCCGGGCGGCGATGGCCGACCCGGACCAGGTCAGGCGCGCACGCGCCTTCGAGGTGAACCCCTGATGTCCCAGAAGAACCATGCACCCCGCCATGACGTCGACGTCCTGATCCGCCGGGTCGACCCCGAGGTGCCCCTCCCGGCCTACGGCCACCCCGGTGACGCCGGCTGCGACCTGGTGACCACCGTGGCCGCCGAGCTGGAGCCCGGGGAGCGGGCCGTCCTGCCCACCGGCGTCTCCATCGCCCTGCCCGACGGGTACGCCGCGTTCGTGCACCCGCGCTCGGGCCTGGCCGCCCGCTGCGGGCTCGCGCTCGTGAATGCCCCGGGGACGGTGGATGCCGGGTACCGTGGGGAGATCAAGGTGATCGTGGTCAATCTCGACCCGCGCGAGAGCGTCCGGTTCGAGCGCTTCGACCGCATTGCCCAGCTGGTTGTCCAGCGGGTCGAGAAGGTGCGCTTCCACGAGGTGGCGGAACTTCCCGGCTCGGCCCGGGCCGACGGGGGGTTCGGCTCCACCGGCGGTCATGCGGCCGTGGCCGGATCCGGCGCTGGTCAGCAGGGTGGGAATGGCTACGCTTCGGTCGTAACCGACCGGGAAGGACAGTGACGTGTTCGGACGTCGCAAGAAGAACGAATCCGCCGACGACGGCGGCGCGGCCGAGCAGGTCGACGGCGTGCGCGCCGACGAGGCGGCCGAAGCAGGCGAGCCCCGACGGCTGAACCTGCCGCCGGCCCCGCGGCCCGACGGGCCCTGGGACGTCTCCGAGGTGCCCGGCAACCCGGCCGACGGCCGGGTCGACCTGGGCGGCATCCTCGTCCCCGGTGTCGAGGGCATGGAACTGCGCGTCGAGGTCGCCGGTGACGCCATCGTCGCCGCCACCGTGGTCCTGCGGGACAGCGCCGTCCAGCTCCAGGCCTTCGCCGCCCCCAAGAAGGAGGGCATCTGGGGCGAGGTCCGCGAGGAGATCGCCTCCGGCATCACCCAGCAGGGCGGCCTCATCGACGAGGTCGACGGACCGCTCGGCTGGGAGCTGCGCGCGCAGGTCCCCGTTCCGCTGCCCGACGGCCAGACCGGCGCCCAGCTGGTGCGCTTCGTCGGCGTCGACGGCCCGCGCTGGTTCCTGCGGGGCGTCATCTCCGGCCAGGGCGCGGTGCGCCCCGAGTCGGCCGGCGTGCTGGAGCAGATCTTCCGGGACACCGTCGTCATCCGCGGCGACGGCCCGATGGCCCCGCGCGACCCCATCGTCCTGAAGCTGCCGAACGACGCCCAGATGGTGCCGGACGGCGTGCAGACGGCCGAGGAGCAGGAGAGCTCCCGCTTCTCCGGCGGCATGGGCCAGCTGGAGCGCGGGCCGGAGATCAGCGAGATCCGCTGACCCCGGTCCGCCCCGCACGCGGTCGTCACCGGCCGGCGGGCCCCTCCGGGAGGCGGCCCGCCCGCACCGCCCTGCCCGCCGCGGCACGGGGCGGCGTCAGGGATGCGTCAGGGATCTCCGTCCGGCCGCCGATCGGTGCGTGAACAGCGGGAACGTCCCCGAGAATGAGCGCATGGGACGCGGCAGGCTGAGGATCTATCTGGGCGCGGCACCCGGTGTGGGCAAGACGTACGCCATGCTCTCCGAGGGGCACCGGCGCGTGGAACGGGGCGGCGACTGCGCCGTCGGCTTCGTCGAGCACCACGGGCGCCCGCGCACCGAGGTCATGCTGCACGGCCTCGAACAGGTCCCGCGGCGCGAGCTGACCCACCGCGGCGCGTCCTTCACGGAGATGGACGTGGACGCCGTCCTCGCGCGCCGCCCGGCCGTGGCCCTCGTCGACGAGCTCGCGCACACCAACGTCCCCGGCTCGCGCAACGCCAAGCGCTGGCAGGACGTCGAGGAGCTCCTGCGGGCCGGGATCGACGTGGTCACCACCGTCAACATCCAGCACCTGGAGTCCCTCGGCGACGTGGTCGAGACGATCACCGGGGTGCGCCAGCGCGAGACCGTCCCGGACGAGGTGGTCCGGCGGGCCGACCAGGTCGAGCTGGTCGACATGTCCCCGCAGGCCCTGCGCCGCCGGATGGCCCACGGCAACATCTACCAGCCCGACAAGGTCGACGCGGCCCTGTCCAACTACTTCCGGCCCGGCAACCTCACCGCGCTGCGCGAGCTGGCCCTGCTGTGGGTCGCGGACCGGGCCGACGAGTACCTCCAGCAGTACCGGGGCGAGCACGGCATCCGCTCCACCTGGCAGGCCCGCGAGCGCATCGTCGTGGGCCTCACCGGCGGGCCCGAGGGGCGCACGCTGATCCGCCGGGCCTCCCGGATGGCCGCCAAGGGCTCCGGCAGCGAGATCCTCGCCGTCTACATCGCCCGCAGCGACGGGCTGACCTCGGCCTCGCCCAAGGAGCTCGCGGTCCAGCGGACCCTGGTCGAGGACCTGGGAGGAACGTTTCACCATGTGATCGGCGACGACGTCCCCGAGGCGCTCCTCGCCTTCGCCCGCGGGGTCAACGCCACCCAGATCGTGCTGGGCTCCAGCCGCCGCAAGACCTGGCAGTACGTCCTGGGCCCCGGCGTGGGAGCCACCGTGGCCCGCGACTCGGGCGCCGACCTCGACGTGCACATCGTCACGCACGAGGAGGCGGCCAAGGGGCGCGGGCTGCCCGTGGCCCGCTCCGCGGCCCGCCTCGGCCGGCCCAGGATCGTGGCCGGCTGGGTGGTCGGCGTGGTCTTCCCGGTGCTGCTGTGCCTGCTGCTGACCCACATCAGCACGGACCCCGGCCTCGCCAACGACATGCTGCTCTTCCTGGGGCTGACGGTGGCGGCCGCACTGCTGGGCGGGCTCTGGCCGGCCCTCGCCTCCGCCGCCTTCGGCTCCCTGCTGCTGAACTACTTCTTCGTCGAGCCGCTGCACCGGTTCACGATCTCCGACGCCCGCAACATCATGGCCATCTCGGTCTTCTTCGGGGTCGCCGTCTCGGTGGCCTCGGTGGTCGACCTCGCCGCCCGCCGCACCCACCAGGCCGCCCGGCTGCGGGCGGAGTCCGAGATCCTCTCCACCCTGGCCGGGAGCGTCCTGCGCGGCGAGACCGCCCTGGACGCGCTGCTGGAGCGGGTGCGCGAGACCTTCGCGATGGAGTCGGTGGCCCTGCTGGAGCGGGCCGGCGAGCGGGAGCCGTGGACCCGGGCCGGCAGCGTGGGCCCCGACCCGGCGGCCCGGCCCGAGGACGCCGACGTGGACATGCCGATCGCCGACCACATGGCCCTGGCCCTGTCCGGGCGGGTACTGCCCGCCGAGGACCGCCGGGTGCTCGGGGCCTTCGCCGCCCAGGCCGCCGTGGTGCTGGACCGCCAGCGGCTGGTGGGGGAGGCCGAGGAGGCCCGCCGGCTGGCCGAGGGCAACCGGATCCGCACCGCCCTGCTGGCCGCCGTCAGCCATGACCTGCGCACCCCCCTGGCGTCCATCAAGGCCTCCGTCAGCTCCCTGCGCTCCGACGACGTGGAGTGGTCCGAAGAAGACCGGGCCGAGCTGCTGGAGGGCATCGAGGACGGCGCCGACCGGCTCGACCACCTGGTGGGCAACCTGCTCGACATGTCCCGGCTCCAGACCGGCACGGTGACCCCGCTGATCCGGGAGATCGACCTGGACGAGGTGGTCCCGATGGCGCTGGGCGGCGTACCGGAGGACAGCGTGGAGCTGGACGTGCCGGAGACCCTGCCCATGGTGCGGGTCGACCCCGGGCTGCTGGAGCGGACCGTGGCCAACGTGGTGGAGAACGCCGTCAAGTACAGCCCCCGGGGCCGGCGGGTGCTGGTCGCGGCCAGCCATCTCGGCGACCGGGTCGAGGTCCGCGTCGTCGACCGCGGGCCCGGCGTCCCCGACGAGGCCAAGGACCGCATCTTCGCCCCCTTCCAGCGGCACGGCGACGCCCCGCGGGGGGCCGGGGTGGGCCTGGGCCTGGCGGTGGCGCGCGGCTTCGCCGAGGCCATGGGCGGCACCCTCGCCGCCGAGGACACCCCGGGCGGCGGACTGACCATGGTGCTCACCCTCCGTGCCGCGGCCCGCGCCCGGCCCGGCGGAACCCCGCCCGGCCCCGACGGCGTCGACCACGCAGAACCCCTCCGGCCCGGCCGGGCCGGGGACCTCCGCCCCGAACGGCAGCAGCGGACCGGGGACCTCCCCGAACGACAGAAAGCAGGACCCCAATGACCCGGGTGCTCGTGGTGGACGACGAGCCGCAGATCGTCCGAGCCCTCGTGATCAACCTCAAGGCGCGCCGGTACGAGGTCGACGCCGCGTCCGACGGGGCGGGCGCCCTGGAACTCGCGGCCGCCCGCCACCCCGACGTGGTCGTCCTCGACCTGGGCCTCCCCGACATGGACGGGGTCGAGGTGATCAGGGGGCTGCGCGGCTGGACCCGCGTCCCGATCCTGGTCCTCTCCGCCCGGCACAGCTCCGACGAGAAGGTCGAGGCCCTCGACGCGGGCGCCGACGACTACGTCACCAAGCCCTTCGGCATGGACGAGCTGCTGGCCCGGCTGCGCGCGGCCGTCCGCCGCGCCGAGCCGGCCGCCGGCAGCGGCGAGGACGAGGTGGTGGTCGAGACCGAGGGGTTCACGGTGGACCTCGCGGCCAAGAAGGCGGTCCGCGAGGGACGCGACGTACGGCTCACCCCCACCGAGTGGCACCTGCTGGAGGTGCTCGTGCGCAACGGCGGCCGGCTCGTCAGCCAGAAACAGCTGCTCCAGGAGGTCTGGGGGCCCTCCTACGGGACCGAGACCAACTACCTGCGCGTCTACATGGCGCAGCTGCGCCGCAAGCTGGAGGCGGACCCCTCGCACCCGCGGCACTTCATCACCGAACCGGGCATGGGGTACCGGTTCGAGAAGTAGCGGTGGGGCTTCGAGGGGGACCCGGGGCGCCGGTAGGCTTCCTGTATGAGTGCTGAACCGCGTCCCGAGAAGCCCGCGAAACCGGCCAGGCCGGCGGGCCGGTTCCGCCGGATGATAGAGCGGCTTTCCACCTCCCAGGAGGAGCTGCATTCGGCGGAGCTGCAGGAGGACGCAGAAGCCGCGGGGTGCACGCGGATCTGCGACTGCCACGACCGCCAGATAGTCAAGGTGACCGGAACCCTGCGTACCGTCACCCTGCGGCCGCGAGCGGGCGTACCCGCGCTGGAGGCGGAGCTCTTCGACGGCTCCGCCGCGCTGGACGTGGTGTGGCTCGGGCGTCGCTCGATCGTGGGAATCGAGCCCGGGCGGCGCATGATCGCCTCCGGACGGATCGCGATGAGCCACGGGCGCCGGGTCCTCTTCAACCCGAAGTACGAACTCCGACCTCTCGGACAGGAGCACTGACGGTGACGTCACTCGACCGACCGACCACGCCAGGGTCCGCGCCCTCCAACCCCTCCGGGGACCAGAAGGAGGTCACGCAGGCGGCCCTCTTCGACGCCTTCGGCGGCATCCGGGGCACCGTGGAGACGATGCTCCCCGGCCTGCTGTTCGTGATGATCTACACGATCAACAAGGACGTGACGATGTCCGCCATCGCGGCGGGCGTGGTCGCGGTGCTGCTGGTCATCGTGCGCCTGCTGCGCAAGGACACCGTCAAGCACGCCTTCAGCGGGGTCTTCGGCGTGGCCGTGGGCGTGGCCTTCGCCCTCTTCACGGGCAGCGCGAAGGGCTTCTACCTGCCGGGCATGATCTACGGCGTCTGCCTCGGCCTGGCCTTCACGCTCTCGGCGCTGGTGGGCTTCCCGCTGCTGGGCGTGATCCTGGGGCCGGTGTTCAAGGAGAACCTCTCCTGGCGCACCCGCAACCCCGGGCGCAAGAAGGCGTACACCAAGGCCAGCCTGGCCTGGGGCCTGGTCTTCCTGGCCAAGTACGCGATCCTCTTCCCGCTGTACTGGTGGGGCGACGAGACCCAGCTGGGCTGGGTGCTGATCGCGCTCAAGCTCCCGCCGATGGTGCTGGCCGTGTACTTCACCTGGGTCTTCCTGGCGAAGGCGCCGCCGCCGATCGACGTGATCGCCGAGTACGAGGCCGAGGAGGCCGCCCGCGAGAAGCGGGGCTGAGCACGGCAGGAACGCCGAAGGGGCGGGGTGACCCTGGTCACCCCGCCCCTTCGGCGTTCCCTCAGCGCTTGGCCTGGAGGAGGTCCTCCAGCTGGCCCTCGCGGGCCTGGGCGGCCACGAAGAGGAGCTCGTCGCCCGGCTCCAGCGTCTCCTCGCCGTGCGGCGTGAGCACCCGGTTGCCGCGGATGATCGTCACCAGCGAGGTGTCCTCGGGCCAGTTGATCTCGCTGATCTGCGTGCCCGCGACCGAGGAGTCGGCCGGCAGGGTCAGCTCGACGAGGTTGGCGTCGCCGTGGCTGAAGCGCAGCAGGCGCACCAGGTCGCCGACGCTGACGGCCTCCTCGACCAGGGCCGACATCAGGCGCGGCGTGGAGACCGCGACGTCGACGCCCCAGGACTCGTTGAAGAGCCACTCGTTCTTCGGGTTGTTCACCCGCGCCACGACCCGGGGGACCCCGTACTCGGTCTTGGCGAGCAGGGAGACGACCAGGTTCACCTTGTCGTCACCGGTGGCGGCGATGACCACGTTGCAGCGCTGCAGCGCCGCCTCGTCGAGCGAGGTGATCTCGCAGGCGTCGGCCAGCAGCCACTCCGCCTGCGGCACCCGCTCCACCGAGATGGCGGTCGGCGCCTTGTCCACGAGGAGCACCTCGTGGCCGTTCTCCAGCAGCTCGCCCGCGATGGAGCGGCCCACGGCCCCGGCTCCGGCGATCGCGACCCTCATGCGTGTGCCTCCTCGGGGCCCTCGGCGAAGGCCGCCTCGACCTTGTCGATCTCGTCCGTGCGCATCATCACGTGGACGAGGTCGCCCTCCTGGAGCACGGTCTGCGACGTCGGCAGCATCGCCTCGCCCAGACGGGTGAGGAACGCGACACGCACGCCCGTCTCGTCCTGCAGCTTGCTGACCTTGTGGCCGATCCAGGCGGGGGAGGTGTGCACCTCCGCGAGCTGGACGCCGCCGCTCGGGTCGCGCCACAGCGGCTCGGCGCCCGACGGCAGCAGCCGGCGCAGCATCTGGTCGGCGGTCCACCGCACGGTCGCGACCGTGGGGATGCCGAGGCGCTGGTAGACCTCGGCGCGCTTGGGGTCGTAGATGCGGGCGGCGACGTTCTCCACACCGAACATCTCGCGGGCCACGCGGGCGGCGATGATGTTGGAATTGTCACCACTGCTGACCGCGGCGAAGGCTCCCGCCTCCTCGATCCCGGCCTCGCGCAGGGTGTCCTGGTCGAAGCCGACCCCGGTGACCCGGCGGCCGCCGAACGAAGCCCCGAGCCTGCGGAATGCGGTGGGGTCCTGGTCGACCACGGCGACCGTATGCCCCTGCTGTTCCAAGGTCTGCGCGAGGGCGGAGCCCACTCTTCCGCAGCCCATAATGACGATGTGCACGGCCGTCCTTCCGGCTGACAGCGGCTCGCTGGTTTCCAGCCTCATTGCATGCTCTGGCTAAACAGGGTCTCAGACCATGGCCCAAGCTACACACGGGCGGTCACCAGTGTGACCATTTGGGGTCCGGCCGGTGCCTCAATGGCGGCTCATTGGTGAGGATCATGGGGCGGGGGTTCGTCAGTCCGATATCGAACGCTTACGATCCTCTGCGTGTCCAAACTGACCGACGTGCCCAAACGGATCCTGATCGGCCGGGCGCTGCGCAGCGACCGCCTCGGGGAAACGCTCCTCCCCAAGCGGATCGCCCTTCCCGTCTTCGCCTCCGACCCGCTCTCGTCCGTGGCATACGCCCCCGGCGAGGTCTTGCTGGTCCTGTCGATCGCGGGTGTGTCGGCGTACCACTTCAGCCCCTGGATCGCGCTCGCGGTCGTCGTGCTGATGTTCACCGTCGTGGCTTCCTACCGGCAGAACGTCCACGCGTACCCCAGCGGCGGCGGCGACTACGAGGTCGCCAACACCAACCTCGGCCCCAAGGCCGGTCTCACGGTCGCGAGCGCCCTGCTCGTCGACTACGTCCTGACCGTCGCCGTGTCCATTTCCTCCGGTGTGGAGAATCTCGGCTCCGCCGTCGATTTCGTCATCGAGCACAAGGTGCTCTCGGCGATCATCATGATTCTGCTCCTCACGCTGATGAACCTGCGCGGAGTGAAGGAATCCGGGAAACTCTTCGCCATCCCGACCTATGTGTTCGTCGGGGCGGTCTTCGTCATGATCGCCTGGGGTGCCTGGCGCGGCCTGGTCATGGGCGACACCATGACCGCGCCCACCGCCCACCTGGAGATCAAGGCCGAGCACCAGGGGCTCGCCGGCTTCGCGCTGGTCTTCCTGCTGCTGCGCGCCTTCTCCTCCGGCTGTGCCGCCCTGACCGGCGTCGAGGCCATCAGCAACGGCGTGCCGGCCTTCCGCAAGCCCAAGAGCAAGAACGCCGCCACCACCCTCGCCCTGATGGGCGGCCTCGCCGTCACCATGTTCTGCGGGATCATCGGCCTGGCCATGGCCACCGACGTGCGCATGGCCGAGTCCCCGGCCACCAACCTGCTGGACAACGGCGTCCCCGTCGGCGCGGACTTCGTCCAGCACCCGGTGATCTCCCAGGTCGCCGAGGCCGTCTTCGGGGCCGGCAGCCTCCCGTTCGTCATCCTGGCGACGGCCACCGCCCTCGTCCTCTTCCTGGCCGCCAACACCGCGTACAACGGCTTCCCGCTGCTCGGCTCGATCCTCGCCCAGGACCGCTACCTGCCGCGCCAGCTGCACACCCGCGGCGACCGGCTCGCCTTCTCCAACGGCATCGTGCTGCTCGCGGGCGCCGCCATGCTGCTGGTGTGGATCTACGACGCCGACTCCACCAAGCTGATCCAGCTCTACATCGTCGGCGTGTTCGTCTCCTTCACGCTCAGCCAGATCGGCATGGTCCGGCACTGGAACCGCCACCTGGCGACCGAGCGCGACCAGGCCGCCCGCCGCCGGATGCACCGCTCCCGGGCCATCAACACCTTCGGCGGCATCTTCACCGGGCTCGTGCTGGTCGTCGTCCTGGCGACCAAGTTCACCCACGGCGCCTGGGTCGCCCTGCTGGGCATGCTGATCTTCTACGGCACCATGACCGCCATCCGCAAGCACTACGACCGGGTGGCCACCGAGATCGCCGCGGACGAGGGCCCCACCGACGACAGCGTGCGCCCCTCCCGGGTCCACTCCATCGTCCTGGTCTCCAAGGTCCACAAGCCCACCCTGCGCGCCCTGGCCTTCGCCAAGCTGACCCGCTCGGACACCCTGGAGGCGCTCAGCATCAGCGTCGACCCGGCCGAGACGAAGGCGCTCAAGGACGAGTGGGACCGGCGCGGGATCAACGTCCCGCTGAAGATCCTCGACTCGCCCTACCGCGAGATCACCCGCCCGGTGGTCGAGTACGTCAAGGGGCTGCGCAGCGAGAACCCGCGCGACGCGGTCAGCGTCTACATCCCCGAGTACGTCGTCGGCCGCTGGTACGAGCACCTGCTGCACAACCAGAGCGCCCTGCGGCTCAAGGGCCGGCTGCTCTTCACCCCCGGCGTGATGGTCACCTCGGTGCCCTACCAGCTGGAGTCCTCGGAGCTCGCCCGCCGGCGGGCCCGCAAGCGCCAGGAGTGGAACGCCCCGGGCGCGGTGCGCCGCGGCCCCGTCGACACCCCGCGCCAGCGTCCGAAGGACCCCGCGGCGAAGTAGGCGCCGACCGTGGCGAACGGCCGGACGCGATCCACGTAGACTGGTGGGTCGGCCGTCCGGCCGTTCTTTCTTTCTTTGATCCTTGATCCTTGGAGCCTCCCCACCATGACCGAGCAGAACGAGAAGCAGTCACTGGTCGGGGAGGAGTACGAGGTCGAGGTCGGCCCCGTCGCGCACGGCGGCCACTGCATCGCGCGGACCTCCGACGGCCGCGTCCTCTTCGTCCGCCACACCCTGCCGGGCGAGAAGGTCGTCGCCCGTGTGACGGAGGGCGAGACGGACTCCCGCTTCCTGCGCGCCGACGCCGTCACGATCCTGACGCCCTCCAAGGACCGGGTCGAGGCCCCCTGCCCGTTCGCCGGCCCCGGCAAGTGCGGCGGCTGCGACTGGCAGCACGCCAAGCCGGGCGCCCAGCGCCGGCTCAAGGGCGAGGTCGTCGCCGAGCAGCTGAAGCGGCTCGCCGGCCTCACCCCGGAGGAGGCCGGCTGGGACGGCACCGTGGCCCCCGCCGAGGGCGACAAGCTGCCGGCCGGCGAGGTCCCGCAGTGGCGCACCCGCGTCCAGTACGCCATCGACGAGGACGGCCGCGTCGGCCTGCGCAAGCACCGCTCGCACGACATCGAGCCCGTCGACCACTGCATGATCGCCGCGCAGGGCGTCACCGAGCTCGGCATCGAGAAGCGCACGTGGCCCGCCATGGCCTCGGTCGAGGCGATCGCCGCCTCCGGCTCGAACGACCGCCAGGTCGTCCTCACCCCCCGCCCCGGCGGCCGCCTCCCGCTGGTCGAGCTCGACAAGCCGGTCTCCGTCCTGCGCGTGGAGGAGAAGGACGGCGGGGTGCACCGCGTCCACGGCCGCCCCTTCGTCCGCGAGCGCGCCGACGGCCGCACCTACCGCGTCGGCATGGGCGGCTTCTGGCAGGTCCACCCGCAGGCCGCCGACACCCTGATCAAGGCCGTCATGCAGGGCCTGATGCCGCGCAAGGGCGAGATGGCCCTCGACCTCTACTGCGGCGTCGGCATCTTCGCGGGCGCCCTCGCCGAGCGCCTCGGCGAGACCGGGGCCGTCCTCGGCATCGAGTCGGGCAAGCGCGCGGTGGAGGACGCCCGCCACAACCTGGCCGACTTCCCCCGGGTCCGCATCGAACAGGGCAAGGTCGACACCGCCCTCCCGCGCACCGGCATCACCGAGTGCGACCTGATCGTCCTGGACCCCCCGCGCGCGGGCGCCGGCAAGCAGACGGTCCGCCACATCGCGAGCCTCTCGGCCCGCCGCATCGCCTACGTCGCCTGCGACCCGGCAGCCCTGGCCCGCGACCTCGGCTACTTCAAGGACGCCGGCTACCGCGTCCGCACCCTCCGCGTCTTCGACCTCTTCCCGATGACGCACCACGTGGAGTGCGTGGCGATCCTGGAGCCGATCCGCGACGACGCCTGATCCGCGGTCCGGACGAGGTGGACGAAGGGGCGTCACGCGCGGTGCGTGACGCCCCTTCGGCGCACGCGCGGCCCGCATCGCGGCGTGGGCCTCGGCGTGTTCCCCGCCCGTGCTCGTGGGGGGTGTCCCCGCTGGTCGGACCCGGCCAGGACCGATGGGAATCGGCCAAGTACCGGCGTCCTCGCCGATCACCGGCGGCATTCCGGGAGGATGGCGGGCAATGGACATGATTTCTCCGCAGGCGGAGGGCCCGCCCGACGGGTACGGGCCCTTCGCCCACCTCACCGCTCCGAACGTGCTGCTCTACCGGGCGGTGATGCGGGTCTTCCTCGTCGCCAAGGAGCGGTTCGCCGTGCACCTGCGGCCCGAGGACGTGCACACGGGGCTGGCACCCGGAGCCCGGCCGGCCGAGCTCGACGCCGTGGTCAAGGCGCTCGACAGCCTCGTGGTGTGGGGGAACCTGCGGGCGGATCCGGACACCGGACGGGTCACGGCCGTCGAGGACTTCTACCGCAAGCGGTTCATCTACCAGCTCACGCGGGAGGGCGAGGCGGCGGAGCAGGCCCTGTCCGCGTACGACGAGGCGCTCGGGCGGCGGGGCGCGCTGCAGGCGGTCGCGCTGCACGACATCGTGACGCAGCTGCGCGCCCTGCTCGTGCTGGCGGCCGAGGAGGAGCCCGATCCGGCCAAGACCCATCTGGCGCTGGACGGGCTCGCGAGCCGCTTCGGCGCGCTCGCCGACAACGCGCGGGCGTTCATGGGCTCCCTCCAGCGGACCATCGACCTCCACGACGTGGGGGAGGAGGTCTTCCTCGCCTACAAGGACCAGCTCATCCAGTACCTGGAGCGGTTCATCCAGGATCTGATCACCCTCGGCGGGCGCATCGCCCGGCTGATCCTCTCCCTGGAGGAGGGCGGGAGCATCGAGCTCCTGCTGCGTGCCGCGGCCGCCCGCGAGGCGGCGGACGCCACCCCGCAGGAGGCGGCGTACGCGGGGCGGGCCGCGTACGAGCGGTGGGCCGGCCGGTGGGCGGGGCTGGCGGCCTGGTTCCTCAGCCGGGACGGCCGGGAGTCGCAGGCCCGGCTGCTGCGCGGCCGCGCGCTGGGCGCGATCCCGCAGCTGCTGGCCGTCGTACGGTCGCTGAACGAGCGCAGGGCCGGGCGCTCGGACCGCTCCGCCGACTTCCGCACCCTCGCGCGCTGGTTCGCCGAAGCGCCCGACGACGAGGCCCGGCACCGGCTGTGGCGCACCGCGTTCGGACTGTACCCGGCCCGGCACCTCACCGTGGACCCCGAGACGCTGGCCGCCCGCCACGCCCGCCCCGAGCCGGCGGGCACGCCCTGGGCCGACGCCGCTCCGCTGCGGATCAGCCCGCAGCTGCGCCGCACGGGGAGCTACGAGCGACGCGGCAAACCGCGCAAGGTCGAAGACCGGCAGGAGGCACGCAGACTGCTCGCCGAGACGGCCGCCAAGCAGGCCGCGGAGACGGCCGCCGCCCGGGCCCGGCTCGTCACCCACGGCGTCACCCGACTGTCCGGACTCGGCGAGCTGGACCCCCTCAGCTTCCGGCTCTTCCTCCAGCTCCTCGGCGACGCCCTGGCCACCTGGCGGCCCGGCATGACGCACACGGCGGCCACCAGCGCCGACGGCTCCATGGAGATCCGGCTCACGGCACCGGACGACGGGTCGACGGCCGAGGTCCGCACACCGGACGGGACCTTCCGCGGCCCGGACCACATCATCGAGATCGTCGACCTCACCGAAGGCGAAGGCGAAGGAAGAGGAGGGAAGGGAGCGTGACGACCACGCCGCTCGCGGAAGTACTCGACGGGCAGCACGCCGCCGAGCGGCGCAAGGCCGCCCGCGCCCTGCTGAAGCAGCCCCTGCTGCTCGCGCACGGCCCGTACGCCGACGAGTTCCGCCTCGTCCGGCGGCACGCCTCCGAGCTGCGCGACTGGTTCGACCGCAACACCGGCTGGTCCCTCCAGGTCGACGCCGAGACCGCCCGGCTGGGCAAGATCCCCGCGGTGCCAGACGATGCCACGCATCCGGCGCGCGAGGTCACCCGGAGCGCCGCCCCCTTCAGCCGCCGCCGGTACGTCCTGCTCTGCCTCGCCCTCGCCGCCCTGGAACGCGGAGAGGCACAGATCGCGCTGGGCCGCCTCGCCGACCAGATCGTGCTCGACGCCAAGGACCCCCGGCTGGCCGCGACCGGCATCGAGTTCACCCTGGACCGCCGTGACGAGCGGCTCGACCTGGCCGCCGTCGTACGGCTCCTGCTCCACCTCGGCGTGCTGCGGCGCGTCGCCGGCGACGAGGACGCCTACGTCAGCGGAGCCGGCGACGTCCTGTACGACGTCGAACGGCGGGTGCTCGCAGGCCTTCTCGCCACCCGCCGGGGACCGTCCACCGTCCGGGCCGAAACGCTGGAGGCGCGGCTCGCCGAGCTCGCCGCGGAAACGGCCCTCGACAGCGACGAACTGCGCTTCCGCGCCATGCGCCGCTCGCTGACCCGGCGGCTGCTCGACGACCCCGTCCTCTACTACGACGAGCTGACCGACGCCGAACTCGGCTATCTGACGCGCCAGCGCGGCTTCCTCACGGCCCGCATCAACGAACTGACCGGCCTGGTCGCCGAAGTGCGCGCCGAAGGCATCGCCATGGTCGACCCGGAAGACGACCTCACCGATGTCCGCATGCCCGAATCGGGTACCCGCGGCCACGTCACCCTCCTGCTCGCCGAGTACCTCACGGCGGCCGCGGGACCGGTCGTCCCCCTGGCCGACCTCGAACGCCGCGTGGTCGAACTGGCCGCCGAGCACGGCGGTTTCTGGTCCAAGTCGGCCCGTGAACCGGGGGCCGAGAGCGACCTGGCCGAACAGGCCGTCGCCCGGCTGGCCGCCCTCGGCCTGGTCACCCGTACCGCCGGCGGAGTCGTGCCGCGCCCGGCGCTCGCCCGCTACGCGGTCGGCGAGACCGTCGTGCTCGAACCCCGTACCGCCGGCACCGTGCAGGTGCCCGCCCAGCGAAAGGCGCACCGGCCGTGACCCCCCGTCCCCCTCTCCCCGCCCCCGCGCGCCCCCGCTGGCAGCCCCTGCGGATCGGGCTCGTCGACCTCTTCCACTACGACGTGGAGGAGTTCCACTTCCGCGACGGCCGACTGCTGCTCCGGGGGAACAACGGCACCGGGAAGTCCAAGGTGCTGGCCCTGACCCTGCCCTTCCTGCTCGACGGGGACCTCAGCGCCCGCCGAGTGGAACCGGACGGGGACCCGGGCAAGCGGATGGAGTGGAACCTCCTGCTCGGCGGCGAGCACCCGCACTCCGAACGCCTCGGCTACACCTGGGTGGAGTTCGGCCGCCGTGACGCGGTGAGCGGCGAGGAGCAGTTCTGCACGCTCCTGTGCGGGCTCAAGGCCGTCAGCGGGCGCGGTATCGCCCGGCACTGGTGGGCGGTGACCGCGCAGCGGATCGACCACGGCCCGGCCGACGCGCGCGCGGCCGGGACCCTGAGCCTGCTCGACGCCACCGGTACCGTCCTGTCGCGGGAGCGCCTCATCGAGGCGGTCGCCGGGCACGGCCTGGTCCACGACCAGGCCAAGGCCTACCGCCGGGCCGTCGACGAGGCCCTGTTCGGCCTCGGAGAACAACGCTACGCGGCCCTCGTGGACCTGCTCATCCAGCTGCGCCAGCCCCAGCTGTCCAAGCGCCCCAACGAGGCCGCCCTCTCCCGCGCCCTCACCGAGGCCCTTCCGCCGATGGACCAGGCCGTCATCGCGGACTTGGCCGAAGCCTTCCGCTCCCTGGACGAGGAGAAGGAGGAGCTGCGGGCGGCCGGAGCCGCCCAACGGGCCGCCTCCGTGTTCCTCGACCACTACCGGCGCTACGCCCGCGCGGCCTCCCGCCGTCGCGCCCGCCTCCCGCGCAGCGAACACTCGAAGTACGAGCAGCTGCTGCGCGACCTCGCCGAGGCACAGGCCCAGAAGACCGCGGCGGAGGGGGACCGGACGGCCGCGGAGGAGCGCATCGCCGCCCTCACCGAGACCCGGGCGAGGCTGGAGGCGGCCGACGCGGCCCTGCGCGAGGGTCCCGAGATGCGCAGCGCCCACGAACTGGAGCGGGCCGCACGGGCGCTGGAGCGGGCGGAGACGGACTGCGCCCGCGCGCGCGACGACGGGCAGGAGGCCTCGGGCCGGCACACCAAGGCGCTCGCCCGCCTCGCCGCCGCGCAGAACCGGCTCGGGGCCGCCCGGAAGCTGGCGCAGGACACGCTGCTCCGGGCCCGGGAGACGGCTGCGACAGCCCGGCTGGACCTTCCCGGCGACGAAGGACGGACGGTCGCCGAACTGCGCGACGCGGCCGCCGGAGCGACCGACCGCAGGCACCGCACCCTCACGCACGTGGAGGCCCTCGCCGGCCGGGCCGAAGCGGTGAAGGCCGGGTGCCGGGCCGCCGTACTGCGGCTCGACGAGGCGGAGACCGAGCTGGCGCACGCCGCCGAGGCGCTGGACACGGCCGAGGACACGGCGCGGGCCGTCGGAGGGGCCCTGGTCGACGCCGTACGGGAGCATGCGGGCCGGTGCGGGGAGCTGGCCTACGCCGATCCCGCCGGCCTCCTGGACGAGCTCCAGGAGTGGACCCGGCACCAGGACGGCCCCTACCCCGCGCGCCGCCGTGCCTCGGAAGCCCACAGCGCCACCGCGGCGGTCCTCGCCGACCGGGCGGCGGAATCGGCGCAGCACCGGGCCGGCCTGGCCGCCCGTACCGGCGCGGCGGAGCGGGAACTCGCCGGGCTGGAGTCCGGCGGCCGACGCGGGCCGCAGGCGCCGTACACCCGCAGTCCCGGCGTCCGGGACCGGGCGCCCGGTGCCCCTCTGTGGCGGCTCATCGACTTCCGCGACGAGGTCGCGGACCGCGACCGCGCCGGCCTGGAGGCCGCCCTGGAGGCGTCCGGGCTGCTGGACGCGTGGGTGCGCCCCGACGGCGCGGCCCTCGCCGCGGACGGCCATGACGTGCTCCTCGCCCCGGACGCCGGACCGGTCGGGGGGCCGTCGCTCGCCGACGTCCTGCGCCCTGCCGTGGACCACGGCGACGCGCAGGCGGCACGGGTCGGCGTGGAGTCGGTGGCCCGGCTGCTGGAGGCGATCGGCCTCGGCGGGGCTCCCGGGGAGGCGGCACCGTCCGGCGGCGTACCGCACGCCGGCCCTGCCGGCACCGGGACCGCGGGCGGCACCTGGGTCGCACCGGACGGACGCCACCGCGTCGGCGCCCTCACGGGCCGGTGGGCCAAACCCGCCGCCGAGTACATCGGAGAGGGCGCCCGGGAGGCCGCGAGGCGGACCCGGATCGCAGCCCTGCGGGCCGAACTCTTCCTCCTGCGCCAGGAGTCGGCCGAAGCCGACGCGCAGCTGCAGGCGGTGGCGGGCCGCCGGAGCACGCTCGACGCCGAGCTGGGAGCCGTACCCGACGACGCCCCCCTGATCAGGGCGCACGCCGACGCCGCGGCTGCCGCGGACACCGTGCGCCGGGCCCGGGCACGGCGCGACGAGCGGGCCGCCGAGGCGACGGCCGCCGCCGAGCGGGCCGAGGCGGCGACCGCCGAACTGGAGGAGACCGCAGCCGACCTGGGACTGCCCCCGGACCGGCCCGCGCTGGCTGCCGTACGGCAGGCCCTCGCCGAACTCGACGTCGTCCTGGCCGGCCTGTGGCCCGTACTCCGTGAACGGAGCGAGGCGTCCCGGCAGGCGGACGAGGAACGCGAGGAGGCGGTCCGGGCGGGGGAGCGGACCGCCGAACTCGCCCTGCGTACGGAGGCGGCCGTCCGTGAGGCGGCCGCCGCGGACGAGCGGCTCGCCACCCTGCGTGCGACCGTCGGCGCCGCCGTCGCGGAGCTGGAGCGGCTGCTCGCCGAGGCCGCGCAAGCCCTGCGCGGCTGCGCCGCCGACGAGCAGCGCGCCCGGGAGCGGCACAAGGACGCGGACCGACGGGCCAGCCGGGCCGAGGGGCGCATCGAACAGCTGGAGAAGGACGTCGCCGAAGCCGCCGCGGCGCGCTCCGAGGCCATCGCCGCACTCCAGCGCTTCACGGCCACGGGGCTGATCACGGTCGCGCTCCCCGAACTCGCCGTACCTGCCGCGGACGACGGCCCGTGGGCGCCCACCCCGGCCATCGCCCTGGCCCGCGCCCTCGAATCGGAGCTGTCCGCGACGGACGACTCGGACGGTGCCTGGGAACGGGTGCAGCGCCGTCTCAGCGAGGAGTTCAAAATCCTCCAGGACGCACTGTCGCGGCACGGCAACACCGCCTCGGCGCGCATGGTCGAGGACGGCATGATCGTCGACATCGTCTACCAGGGCCGTGAGCGCACCGTCCCCGCACTCGCCGAGGCGCTCGCGGTCGAGGTCGGCGAACTCACCCGCATCCTCTCCGCACACGAGCGCGAGATCCTCGAGACCCACCTCATCACGGAGGTGGCCGGCACGCTCCAGGAGCTGATCGCGGCGGCCGAGCGGCAGGTACTGGCCATGAACGCCGAGCTGGAGGAACGGCCCACCTCCACCGGCATGAGGCTGCGCCTGGTGTGGCGGCCTTCCCGCAAGGCCCCGGCCGGCCTCGCCCAGGCCCGCGGCCGACTGCTGCAGACGGCCGATGCCTGGACGGCCGGGGACCGGGCCGCGGTCGGCGAGTTCCTGCAGACGCAGATCGCCCGCCAGCAGACCGAGGACGCGGCCGGCAGCTGGCTGGAGCACCTCACCGCGGCCCTCGACTACCGCTCCTGGCACGAGTTCGCCGTCGAGCGCCAGCAGCACGGCCGCTGGGTACCCGCCACGGGACCCGCCTCCGGAGGCGAACGCGTCCTGGCCGTCTCCGTCCCCCTGTTCGCCGCCGCCTCCTCGCACTACGCGAGCGCGGGCAGCCCGTACGCGCCGCGCCTGGTGACCCTGGACGAGGCGTTCGCGGGGGTGGACGACGACTCTCGCGCCAAGTGCCTCGGGCTCCTGTACGCCTTCGATCTGGACGTGGTCATGACCAGCGAGCGGGAGTGGGCCTGCTATCCGCAGGTGCCGGGCATCGCCATCGCCCAGCTCGCCCGCGTCGACGAGGTGGCCGCGGTCCTGGTCACCCGCTGGGAGTGGGACGGCACGGCCCGCACGCGCCGTGAGGACCCGGTGCGAACGGCCGAGCAGGAGACCCTGTGGGCATGAGCGGTCCTCCGGTGGACGAAGCCCGCCTGCGCCGCCTCCTCGGCGGCGAGGACCTGGCCTGGCTGGTGGAGCGGGTACGCCGACGCCTGGAACGCGGGCAGCCCCTCACCGGGTCGGTCTCGCTGGCGGCCCCGAACCCGGCCGAACGGGCGGCGGCCGAGAGGCTGCTGGGCCGGGCACCGGGCGCCGGCAGGGCGCTGACGGTCCGGCTCGACGCCGTCGAGGCCGTGCTGGTCAGATCGGGCATCAGCCCGGAGGGCCTGGAGACGGCCGTGACGGTGCTCACCGGGCGGGTCGTCCCGCTCCAGGAGGTCCGCCGCAGCGAGGACCGGGCCTGGGGGGAGGCGTACGCGCCGCTGACCCTGCTGGCCGAGGAGCTTCCGGCGTACGCCGCCTGGGCCGTCCGCGTGCGTGAGGACGGCGTCGTGCGCCGGCTCGCCCGCACTCCCGCCGCCGCCCGTCTGCTGGTGGAGCAGACCGTCCGCGTCCTGCGGGAGCTGCCCGTCGCACCGGCGCGGTCGTTGCCGGTGTTCGCCGCGGAGGTCCTGGGGAGCGCCCACGCGCTCGACGACGGGACGCCGGGAGCCGCCCTCGCGCTCTCCGGCGCCCGCGCTCTGACCGGCCATCCCGACGGTGCGGGAGCGGCCTGGCGGCGAGCCGCATGGGCTTCGGCCGGCCTGCTGCGGGACGACGTGTCCTCGACGGTACTCACCCTCAACCTCCGCGGGACCCGGGCCCTGGACTGGATGGCCGACGCGGGCGAGCCGTGCGTCCTCACGCTCCGTCAGCTCTCCCGCCGTCCGCCGCGGACGGCCCCGCCCGTGGTCCACGTCTGCGAGAACCCCGCGGTCCTCTCGGCCGCGGCGGACCACCACGGGCCGGGCGCCCGACCGCTGATATGCGTCCAGGGCCAGCCGTCGGCCGCCGCGCTGACCCTCCTCGCCTCCCTGCACGAGCTCGGTGCCGCCTTCCGCTACCACGGCGACTTCGACTGGGGAGGCCTGCGCATCGCCACGACGCTGTCGGGGCACGTGCCGTGGCGGCCCTGGCGCTACTCCGCCGACGACTACCGTGCAGCCGTGGCGGCCGCCGGACCGGACCTGCGCCCGCTGGACGGGAAACCGGCGCCGTCGCCGTGGGACCCCGGCCTGGCGCTCGCCCTCGCCGAGCACGCCCTGCGCGTCGAGGAGGAGGCCGTGGTGGACGTGCTGCTGACGGACCTCGCGGGGTGAAGCCCCCGCGGGCGGGCCTCAGACCGGCAGGCCCGTGGGTTCCTTGATGCGCTTCATGATGATCTGGGAGTTGACCTCCGTGACCCCCGAGAGGGCCGTCAGGCGCTCGATCCACAGGCGTTCGTACGCGCGGAGGTCGTTGACGGCGATGCGCAGCAGGCAGCCGGGGCTGCCGAAGAGCCGGTAGGCCTCGATCACGTCGGGGATGTCCTGGAGGGCCGCCTCG
Organism: Streptomyces sp. NPDC093801; assembly: GCF_040701585.1. Taxonomy (NCBI): domain Bacteria; kingdom Bacillati; phylum Actinomycetota; class Actinomycetes; order Kitasatosporales; family Streptomycetaceae; genus Streptomyces; species Streptomyces sp. NPDC093801. The sequence continues at coordinate 242,290 of NZ_JBFBDP010000008.1, forward strand.
AAGGCCTCGACCGCCTCGCGGTCGCGGCGGACCTCCACCGACACCAGGACCTCGAAGCCGCGGCCGACCGCCTCGGGGTCGATCACGGCGCGGTAGCCCTGGATCACCCCGTCCTGCTCCAGCTGCCGCACCCGGCGCATGCAGGGGGAGGGGGTCAGGCCGACCCGCTGGGCCAGCTCCTGGTTGCTGAGCCGGCCGTCGCGCTGGAGCTCACGCAAGATTTCACGGTCAATGGCGTCCATCGCGCAATTATCCCCCAGGGTTTGTCACGGGATGCTGACAACGCGCAATCGCATTGCGCGTAGATCTCACTATCATTGCCCCTTCTAGGAACTTTGTGCGAACCCCGCCTCCGGGGTCCAGACGTCAGGGAAGGGTGGCCATGGGGCGCATCGTCGTCATCAGCACCGGCGGGACGATAGCCAGCCGGTGGACGGGCTCGGGCTTCGCCGCCGAGGCGGACGGCCGCGAGGTCATGGCCACCGCGCCACTGCCCGAGGGCATCGCCGTCGAGGTCGTCGACCTGTTCAGCGTGAACAGCCCCCGCCTCACCACCGCCCACCAGCTCACCCTGCTGCGCACCGTCCACGAGGTCCTCGCCGACCCCGCCGTCGACGGCATCGTCGTCACCCACGGCACGGACACCCTGGAGGAGTCCGCCTTCCTGGTGGACCTGCACCACCACGACGCCCGCAGCGTCGTCTTCACCGGCTCGCAGCTGCCCATGGGCTCCACCGAGGGCGACGGTCCCGGCAACCTCTACGACGCCCTGCTGACCGCCGCCACCACGCGCGGGCTCGGCGTCCTGATCGCCTTCGCCGGCCGTGTGCACGCCGCCCGCGGCACCATGAAGACCCAGGCCGTGGCCCTGGACGCGTTCGCGGACCCCTCCCGCGAGCTCCTCGGCAAGGTCGGCTTCGGCAAGGTCACCGTCCTGCGGCAGCCGCAGCGCCCGCAGGCCCTGGCCCTGCCCGCGATGCCGGAGCTCCCGCCGCGCGTGGACATGGTCATGCACCACGCCGACGGCGACCCGGTGCTCCTGAACGCCGCCGTCGCGGCAGGCGCCCGGGGCATCGTCCTCGTCGGCACCGGCGCGGGCAACGCCACCCCGGAGATCGTCGAGGCGGTCCGGGAGGCCGTGTCCCGCGGTGTCCTCGTCGCCCTGACCACCCGTGTCCCGGCCGGCCCGGTCACCGAGATCTACACGCACGGCGGCGCGGTCGACCTGGTCGCCGCCGGCGCCGTCCCCACCGGCACCCTGCGCGCCGGCCAGGCCCGCATCGCGGTCCTCTCCGCGCTGCTGTCCTCCGACAGCCCGGTCGAACAGGCCCGCGTCCTGCGCGCGTCCCTGTCCGAGGAGGACCCGGTCCTCGTCGACGCGTAGCCTTTCCGGCCCGCCCGCGTCCCGGGCGCCATAGGATTCCCCCGCAACGATCACGACGTCGCGGGGGGACGCGCAGATGGAGCCCGGGATCATCGGCAGCCGCCTGGCCTCTGCGGCCATCGGCCCGCTCGTCAGGAAGCTCTTCGTCACGGAGGGCCCCGGCGCGGGCCTCGTCGACAAGCCGGTCCGGATCTCCGGCTACGTCTCGTTCCGCGGGGAGAAGCGCTCCCTGACCGAGTCCGACCTGCGCTCCCTGGCCGGGAAGCTGGTCCGCCAGGCCCTGCGTACGGGCGAACGCCCCGTCGCCGCCGACGAGCAGCAGGCGGTGGCCGACGCCCTCGCCGCCACCCTGCACGCGCTGGGCGACCTGACGATGTCCGACGTCGACGCCGTCCGCCTCGGCGCCACGGCCTTCGCCCGTGCGCTGCGCGGTGCGGCCGACCGACCCGAACGCGAACTGACCGCGGACGGGACGTACTTCTACGAGCGGCTGCTCGAAGCCGCCTGCCTGCACATCCTCCATTTCTTCACCCAGCGCTCGACCTTCGTCGCCCACGCCCTGGTGGAGCAGACCCGGGGGATCGCGGAGCTGACGGCCAAGGTGGACGAACTGATCCGCCGCGACCCGCTCCCGGGCGCGCAGGACGCGGCGTTCGAGGCGGAGTACCTGCCGTACGTCGCCCGCAGGCACGCGAAGCTGACCATCTACGGCATCGACCTCGGCAGTTCGCCGACGCGGTGGCCGCTGGACGCGGCGTACCTGAGCCTGGAGGCGACCGGGCTGCCCGGCGTGACGGAGGTCCCGGCCAGGTGGCTCGACGCGGAGGCCCCGTACGACCACCCCTCGGGCGTGTTCCAGGTGGAAGGGGCCGTCGACGTCGACAGGGCCGAACAGGTCCTCCAAGCCCTCGCCCACGCTCCCAGGGCACAGCCCGCCGACCAGGCACTGGCCGGTTCCCATCGGGTCCTGCTGCGCGGAGAGGCCGGGTCCGGCAAGACCACCCTGGTGCAGTGGCTGGCCGTCTCCGCGGCCCGGCAGGACCTCCCGCCGCGGATGGCGTACCTGGAGGACCGCATCCCCTTCGTCCTGCCCCTGCGCACCCTGACCCGCCACGGCGAACGGCTCCCCGCGCCGCGGGACTTCCTCACCGCCGCCGGCTGCCCGCTCGGCGGGAGCCAGCCCGACGGATGGGCGCACCGGGTGCTCTCGGCGGGGCGGGGCCTGGTCCTCGTCGACGGCATCGACGAGGTGCCCGACGCCGAGCGCGCACGGACGCGCACCTGGCTGCGGGACCTGATGGACCTGTACGACGGCGACAACCGCTGGCTGGTCACCTCCCGGCCCTCCGCCGTGGGCGTGGACTGGCTCGCCGAGGACGGGTTCACCGAGCTGACCCTGTCCGCGATGGGGCCCGCCGAGGTCGCCGCCTTCATCAGGCGCTGGCACGCGGCGGCCCGCCAGGGCGCGGAGGAGGACGGGGAACTGGAGTCGTACGAGGCCCAGCTGCTCGCCTCCGTGCGTCTCAAGCCCGACCTCGGGCGGCTCGCCACCAACCCCCTGATGTGCGGACTGATCTGCGCCCTCCACCGGGACCGGCGCGGCTACCTCCCGCACGGTCGCAAGGACCTCTACGAGGCCGCCCTGTCCATGCTGCTCAGCCGCCGCGACCGCGAGCGCGACATGCGCCTCCCCGACCTCCGGGAGGAACCGCAGCTCGCCCTGCTCCAACGGCTCGCGTACTGGCTGATCAAGAACGGCCGGACGGAAATGGACCGCTCACGGGCCGAGGACATCATCTCCCGGGCCCTCCCCTCCGTCCCCGAGGCCGCCGCCCTGGGCGGGGCGCCCGTGGTCTTCGAGCACTTCCTCCAGCGCAGCGGCCTGCTCCGCGAACCGGCCCCCGGCACGGTGGACTTCGTCCACCGCACCTTCCAGGACTTCCTCGGCGCCCGCGCGGCCGTGGAGGACGGCGACTTCGGGCTGCTCACCGCCCACGCCGGCGACGACCAGTGGGAGGACGTCATCCGCATGGCGGTCGCCCTCGCCCGGCCGGCCGAACGAGTCGCGATCTTCCGCGACCTGCTGGCCCTGGGGGACGACTCGGCCGACCTGCGCACGCAGGCGCGCGTCTACCTGCTGGCGGCCGCCTGTCTGGAACAGGCGACGACCCTCGCACCCGAGATGCGCCACGAGGTGGAGACGCGTACCGCGTCGCTCATTCCGCCGGGGAGCGAGGACGGGGCTCGGGCCCTGGCCGACCTCGGCCCGTTGGTCCTGGGGCTCCTCCCCGGCCCGGAGGAGCTCTCCGACACGGGCGCCTACCACGTGGTCATCGCGGCCTCGCACGTGGCGTCGGAGGCTGCGGTCCCCTTCCTCGCCCAGTTCGCCAGGCATCCCTCCACCTCTGTTCGTTCCCAGCTCATGTGGTCCTGGGCACGCTTCGACTGCTCCGACTACGCGGACGAGGTGATCACCCGGCTGGACGCGACCGATCTGCTGTACACCATCCGGACAGACGAACAGCTGCAGCAGCTGGCACGCCTGACGGTCCGTCCGGAACACTTGGACATCCGGCACGGGGTCTCCGCCGCGGCCCTGGCGAGGTTCCTGGTCCCGTACCGCCCCGCCTACCTCGGGCTCCAGGGCGTCGCGATGTCCGATCTGGCCTTCCTCACACCGGCGTCCGCTCCGGTGACTCTCTGCCTCGCCGATTGCCTGGAGTTGACGGACATCTCGGCGCTCGACGGCATGCCGATCGAACGTCTCGCCGTCTTCGGTTCCAGGCCGGACCTCGATCTGCGGCCGATCTCGGGGATGCGGCAGCTGAAGAGCCTGGAGATCGAGAACACTTCCGGTGCGAGCTGGTCGGTGCGGGACCTGCCCGTGGAGGCACCGCTCCGCACGCTCCAGCTCTCGGGGCACGTGCGTCCGGTGGACGGGCTCAAGGGACTCTCGGCATCGTCCGGGCTCGTGGAGCTGGTGCTCGACGACGTCTCCAGCCCGGTCTCCTCCGAGGACTGGCAGGAGCTCGTGGCCCTGCCCCTGAAGTCCCTCAGGGTGTCCACCGCGGCACTGCGCTCCGTACCCGCGAACGCCGTTCTTCCCCGTGTCACCGACCTGGGGCTCTTCGGAGACGGGCAGGTGCCCCTCCAGGGCACCATCCACCGGCTGGCGAAGCTCTTTCCCGGGCTGCAGGGCTGCCGGATCGTCGATGACGCCGACGGGGACGAGGCCGTGGACCTCGCCCCGCTGGCGGTGCTGGCCGGGTTGAAGGAGCTGTACATCGCCGTGGACGGGGACCGGGTCCGTGGGGCCGACCTCCTGCGCGGTGTCTCGGTGAAGTGGCGTGGGCGGCAGGACGGATGACCCCGGCGCGGGCCCGGAACCCGGGCCGCGCCCTCCCCGTCACCCCCCGAACGCCGACAGGATCCGGTCCGCCGCCGATGTGGCCGTGACCGTGCCCGCGCGGACGGCCGCCTCCAGGGCCGGGGCCAGTTCCCGTACCGCGGGGTCCGCCTTCAGGCGTTCCAGCAGTGCGTCGCGGACCATCGACCAGGTCCACTCCACCTGCTGCGCCGCCCGCTTGGCGGCCAGCCGGCCGCCCGTCTCCAGGACCGTCCGGTGCTGTTCCAGGCGGTTCCAGAGCTCGTCCAAACCCGTCGACTCCCGCGCGCTGCACGTCAGGACCGGCGGGGTCCACGCCGCGTCCGCCGGGTGCATCAGGCGCAGCGCGCCCGAAAGCTCCCGGGCGGCGGCCTTCGCGTCGCGTTCGTGCGGGCCGTCCGCCTTGTTCACCGCGAGGACGTCCGCCAGTTCCAGGACGCCCTTCTTGATGCCCTGGAGCTGGTCGCCCGTACGGGCCAGGGAGAGGAGGAGGAAGGTGTCCACCATGCCCGCCACCGTGGTCTCCGACTGGCCCACGCCGACCGTTTCGACGAGGACCACGTCGTAGCCCGCCGCCTCCATCACGATCATCGACTCCCGGGTGGCCTTCGCGACCCCGCCCAGGGTCCCCGCCGAGGGCGAGGGGCGCACGAAGGCCGCCGGGTCCACCGACAGGCGCTCCATCCGGGTCTTGTCGCCCAGGATGGAGCCGCCCGTCCGCGTGGACGAGGGGTCGACCGCGAGGACGGCCACCCGGTGCCCGAGGCCCGTCAGCATCGTGCCGAACGCGTCGATGAAGGTGGACTTGCCCACCCCCGGCACCCCGCTGATGCCGATCCGGCGCGCCTTCCCCGAGTGGGGCAGGAGCTCGGTCAGCAGCCGCTGGGCCAGGGCCCGGTGGTCGGCCCGGGTGGACTCGACGAGGGTGATGGCGCGCGCGATGTGCGCGCGCTTCCCGTCGAGCACTCCCTTCACGTACACGTCGATGTCGATCTTCGGGGGCATCCCGCGTCCGCCTACAGCTCGTGGCCCAGGTCCGCGGCGAGCCGCGTCACCAGGTCGTGGGCCGCGTCCGGGATGACCGTGCCGGGCGGGAACACCGCCGCGGCGCCCATCTCCAGCAGCGTGGGGACGTCGGCCGGCGGGATGACACCGCCCACCACGATCATGATGTCCTCACGGCCCTCTTCCGCCAGCTGCTCGCGCAGCGCCGGTACGAGGGTCAGGTGGCCGGCCGCCAGCGACGAGACGCCCACCACGTGGACGTCCGCCTCGACGGCCTGGCGGGCCACCTCCGCCGGGGTCTGGAACAGCGGGCCCACGTCCACGTCGAAGCCCAGGTCGGCGAAGGCCGTCGCGATCACCTTCTGGCCGCGGTCGTGGCCGTCCTGGCCCATCTTCGCGACCAGGATGCGCGGACGGCGGCCCTCCGCCTCCTCGAACCGGTCGACGAGCGCACGGGTGCGCTCCAGGGACGGGGACTCGCCTGCTTCGGTGCGGTACACACCCGAGATCGTACGGATCTGGCTCGCGTGCCGCCCGTACACCTTCTCCAGGGCGTCCGAGATCTCACCGACCGTGGCCTTGGCCCGGGCCGCGTCCACCGCCAGGGCGAGCAGGTTGCCCTCCAGGCCCTGGCCGGCCCCGCGCTCGGCGGCGTTCGTCAGCGCCCGCAGCGCGTCCTGGGTGCGCGCCTCGTCGCGCTCCTCGCGCAGCCGCCGCAGCTTCGCGATCTGCTGCGCGCGCACCGAGGAGTTGTCGACCACGAGGACGTCGATCTGCTCGTCGTTCTCCACGCGGTACTTGTTGACGCCGATCACCGGCTGGCGGCCCGAGTCGATCCGCGCCTGGGTACGGGCCGCGGCCTCCTCCACGCGCAGCTTCGGGATGCCGGCGTCGATGGCCTGCGCCATGCCGCCGGCCGCCTCGACCTCCTGGATGTGCTGCCAGGCCCGGCGCGCCAGGTCGTACGTCAGCTTCTCCACGTACGCGCTGCCGCCCCACGGGTCGATCGACCGGCAGGTCCCCGACTCCTGCTGGAGCAGCAGCTGGGTGTTGCGGGCGATGCGCGCCGAGAAGTCCGTCGGCAGGGCCAGGGCCTCGTCGAGGGCGTTGGTGTGCAGCGACTGGGTGTGGCCCTGGGTCGCGGCCATCGCCTCGATACAGGTCCGCGTCACGTTGTTGAACACGTCCTGCGCGGTCAGCGACCAGCCCGAGGTCTGCGAATGCGTGCGCAGGGAGAGGGACTTGGCGTTCTTCGGGTCGAACTGCTTGACGAGCTTCGCCCACAGCAGGCGCGCCGCGCGCAGCTTGGCGACCTCCATGAAGAAGTTCATGCCGATCGCCCAGAAGAACGACAGGCGCGGCGCGAACGCGTCCACGTCCAGCCCGGCGCCCTGACCGGCCCGCAGGTACTCCACGCCGTCGGCGAGGGTGTAGGCCAGCTCCAGGTCGGCCGTGGCCCCCGCCTCCTGGATGTGGTAGCCGGAGATCGAGATGGAGTTGTACCGCGGCATCTTCTGCGAGGTGAAGGAGAAGATGTCCGAGATGATCCGCATCGAGGGCTTCGGCGGATAGATGTAGGTGTTGCGGACCATGAACTCCTTGAGGATGTCGTTCTGGATGGTCCCGGCGAGCTTGTCGGGGGAGACGCCCTGCTCCTCCGCCGCCACGATGTACAGGGCGAGGACCGGCAGCACCGCGCCGTTCATCGTCATCGACACCGACATCTTGTCCAGCGGGATGCCGTCGAACAGCTGCCGCATGTCGTAGATCGAGTCGATCGCCACGCCCGCCATGCCGACGTCGCCCGTCACGCGCGGGTGGTCGCTGTCGTAGCCGCGGTGCGTCGGCAGGTCGAAGGCCACCGACAGGCCCTTCTGGCCGGCCGCGAGGTTGCGCCGGTAGAAGGCGTTGGACTCCTCGGCCGTGGAGAACCCGGCGTACTGGCGGATCGTCCAGGGCTGGTTCACGTACATCGTCGGGTACGGGCCGCGCAGGTACGGGGCCACGCCCGGGTACGTGCCCAGGAAGTCCAGGCCCTCCAGGTCCCGCCCGGTGTACAGCGGCTGGACGCCGATGCCCTCGGGGGTCTCCCACACCAGGTCGCCCGTGGCGGCCCCGGTGGACTCCTTCACCGCCGCGCGCCACTGGTCCTCGGTGGCGGCCGGAACCGTCCCGCCGAGGGCGAGCCCGGAGAAATCGGGGATGCTGCTCATGCCGCTCACAGCGCGACTCCCATCCGGTCGAGTACGGAGGACAGCACGGCGACCGCGTCGCAGCCGGCGAAGACGTACGCGTCCACGGCGCCGGCCGAGGTGCCGGGCCTGCCCGCGAGGAACACCGTCGACGCGCCGGCCGCGCGCAGCGCCGCCGCCACCGCCCCGGCCTGCTCCTCGTACAGCGCGTCGCTGGAGCACAGGACCGCCACGCCGTCCGCGCCGCTCGCCGCGTACGCCTCGGCGGCGGTCGCCGCGTCCACCGACACCGGGTCGTGCACGGGCTCGATGCCGCCCGCCTGGAACAGGTTCGAGGCGAAGGTGGCCCGCGCGGTGTGCGCGGCGGCCGGGCCCAGGGCGGCGAGGAACACCCTCGGGCGGGAGCCCGTCGACTCCAGGTGCGCGTCGCTGCGGGCGCGCAGCGCCTCGTACGCCTCGTCCCGGCGCACCCGGGGCAGGCCCCCGCCCGGGGCCGCGGGCGCGGCCTCGCGCACGACCGGCTTCTCCGACAGCAGCGGGAACTCGCTGACACCGGTGATCGGTTCGCGGCGGGTGGCCAGCTTCTTCGAACGCGCGGCCCAGGTGGCGGCGAGGCGCTCCGCGACCAGCCCGGAGCGGAGCGCGGCGGGCAGGCCGCCGGCCCGCTCGACGGTCTGGAAGAACTCCCAGGCGGCGTGCGCCAGTTCGTCCGTGAGCTGCTCCACGTAGTAGGAGCCGCCGGCGGGGTCGATCACCCGGGCCAGGTGCGACTCCTCCAGGAGGATGGTGGAGGTGTTGCGGGCGATGCGCCGGGCGAAGGCGTCCGGCAGGCCCAGTTCGCTGTCGAACGGGAGCACGGTGACGGAGTCCGCGCCGCCCACGCCGGCCGCCATGGAGGCGACGGTGGTCCGCAGCATGTTCACCCACGGGTCGCGGCGGGTCATCATCACCGGCGAGGTGACGGCGTGCTGCCGCTGGGCGCCGGCCTCCGGGACCCCGCAGGCCTCGGCGACCCGGGCCCACAGGCGGCGGGCGGCGCGCAGCTTGGCGATGGTGAGGAACTGGTCGGCGGTCGCGGCGTAGCGGAATTCCAGCTGCCCGAAGGCGGCTTCGGCGGAGAGTCCGCCCTCGGTGAGGGCGCGCAGGTACGCGACGCCGGTGGCCAGGGAGAGCCCGAGCTCCTCGGCGGCCGAGCCGCCGGCCTCGTGGTACGGCAGGGCGTCCACGGCCAGGGCGCGCACGCCCGGCCAGGAGGCGGCCGCGTCGCGGGCCAGCTCGACCGCGGGGGCGGTGTCCAGGGCCTCGCCGGTACGGGCCTCGTGGCCCAGCGGGTCGATGCCGAGCGCGGCGACGGCGGCCTCCGGGGCCACCCCGCGCTCCGCGTACAGGGCGAGCAACGCGCGGGCGGCTTCGGCGGATTCGGCGCCGGCGTCGAGGGCGACGGGTGCCAGGTCGAGGTAGACCCCGTCCAGGGCGCGGGCGAGTCCGGCGACGGGGATGCCGGCGCGGCCGACGGTCAGCCAGAGGGAGGTGGTGCCGTTCTCCAGGTCGGCCAGTGCCGCCTCGTTGACGCGTACGGGGTCGCTGCCCGCGATCCGCTGGCGCACGTCCCAGCCGGAGGTGCCGGTGCCGTCCGGGGTGCCGCCGCGGACGAAGGGCGCGAAGCCGGGGAACCCGGTGCTGCGGGCCTTGGCGTCCGCGCCCGAGGGCGCCGTGTACAGCGGGCGGGTGGTGAGCCCGTCCTCGAGCGTCGTGGACAGTGCTGCTTCCGCTGCCTCGCCGGAGACTTCCTTGCCCGACTTGCGCAGTACGCCTTCGACGAGGCGTTGCCACTGCTCATGTGTCGCGTCAGGAAACTCGGCGGCCAGGGAGAGCCCGTCGTCAGGCAGGACCGTCATGGCCCGAACTCTAGGGGGGCTTGCTGAAGCCAGACCAGAACCATCGGATGTGATCTCCCCCTCTCAGATGAGCCCCGAGCCCACCCGGAACACGGCCCCCACCTGCACCGCAGCCAACGCGCTGACCGGACGGGAGGGCGGGCGCGGCGACGCGGCCCGGCCGGATCCGGCCTCGCCGGCGTCCGGTGTGCGGAGCCCCGGGGAGGGCGGGCGGTGGGGACCCCGCTCCGCGCGGCCGTACGCGCACCCGCGGGGCGGCGGACGGGGCCCGGTGCCGCCGCGTGCGGGGGCCGGCGAGACGGACGCGTGGCGGACGCGTTGCGGGGCCGTGAAATCCAGCCATGGGTTTTCGGCCGTTCGGAATGAGGAAACCGCAGGTCAGCGTGGGTGTGGGCAGTTGTAGTGAGGGGGTCGGCCGGGGGTTGACCCCGGTCGGCGGCGCTGACAGGCTCCGAGCCATGACCGCGAACGAGCACCTCGCCCCGCGGCTCCACACCCCCGGCCCCTGTACCGCGCCGGGCGCGTGTCCGGGCCGCTGTCCGGCCCCCCTCGGGGCCTGACCCCCGGACCCGCCGCCGCGGCGGCGTCCGCCCCGCCCGGCCGGATCCCGGCCCGCGGGGCCGGCACTCCGTAGCCCGCCGCTGTCCGAAACCCGACGGCTCCGCAGCCCCGCCGCCACCCGTACGTCCCACGGCACCCGGCGGGCCGACCGCACCCGTATGTCCCACCGGACCCGGCGGGCCGACCGTACCCGTACGTCCCACGGGCACCCGGCGGGCCAGTCGCCACTCGTACGTCCCACCACACCCGAACGGCCCACCGCACCCGGCGGGCCGACCGTACCCGTATGTCCCACCGGACCCGGCGGGCCGACCGTACCCGTATGTCCCACCGGACCCGGCGGGCCGACTGCACCCGTACGTCCCACGGGCACCCGGCGGGCCGGCCGCCACCCTTACGTCCCACCGCACCCGGCGGGCCGACCGCGCCTGAACGGCCCGCCGAATCCGGTGGGCGTACCACGCACGAACGTCCCACCGCACCCGGACGGACCCGTCGCCCCGGCGGCCGCCGTCCGGCATGGCCTCCCGCGCCGCCGGGCCGTCCGGCCCGTCCCGGCGGGCCGGTGCGCCCGACCGCGCACGGCCGCCCCGCACACCCACCCGTCAGAGGAGTCCCCCATGACCACCGTCGCCTCCACCACCGTCATCACCCGCCTCGGCGGCCGCATCGGCGCCGAGATCGGCGGTGTCCGCCTCGGCGGCGAGCTCGACGCCGCCACGGTCGCCGAGATCCGCGCCGCCCTCCTCACCCACAAGGTCGTCTTCTTCCGCGGCCAGGAGCACCTCGACGAGGCCGGCCACGAGGCCTTCGCCCGGCTCCTCGGGACGCCCGTCGCCCACCCCACCGTCCCGTCCGCCGACGGCCGCTACGCCCTCGGCATCGACTCCCACCACGGCGCCCGCGCCAACCAGTGGCACACCGACGTCACCTTCGTCCCCGCCTACCCCGCCTTCTCCGTCCTCCGCGCCGTCACCGTGCCCCCGTACGGCGGCAACACCCTCTGGGCCAACACCGCCACCGCCTACGCCCACCTGCCCGCTCCGCTCCGCGCCCTCGCCGACGGCCTGCGCGCCGTCCACTCGAACGAGTACGACTACGCCGCCCTCAAGCCGGACGCGCTCCCCGAGGCCCTCGTCCAGTACCGCGAGGTGTTCACCTCGACCACCTTCCTCACCGAGCACCCCGTGGTCCGCGTCCACCCCGAGACCGGCGAACGCACCCTGCTGCTCGGCAACTTCGTCCAGCGCATCGCCGGGCTGACCGGACGGGACTCGCGCGCCCTCGTCGACCTCTTCCAGGCGCACGTCGAGAGCCCCGAGAACACCGTCCGCTGGCAGTGGCGTGCCGGTGACGTCGCGATCTGGGACAACCGGGCCACCCAGCACTACGGCGTCGACGACTCCGACGACCACGAGCGCACCCTGCGCCGCGTCACCGTCGACGGCGACGTCCCCGTGGGCCCCGACGGGGTGCCCTCCCGCCTGATCAGCCCCGAGACCGTCCCGGACCCCGCGTTCGGCATCGCCTCCGGAGCCTCGACCTCCGCCTCCGCCTCCGCCTCCGCCTGACCCGGACACCCGAGGAGCCCCCGTGCCCAAGCTGCTCGCCCTCACCGGCAGCCCCTCCGCCCACTCCCGCACCGTCGTCGTCGCCGAGCACGTGCTGCGCCGCCTCGACCACGCCGGCTTCGAGACCTCCCACCTCGACGTACGCCTGCTCCCCGCCGCGGACCTCCTGTCGGCCCGCCGCGGCGAGCCGGAGATCCGCCGCGCGCTGGAGGCCGTCGCCGCGGCCGACGGCCTGGTGATCGCGACCCCGGTCTACAAGGCCTCGTACACCGGGCTGCTCAAGGCCTTCCTGGACCTGCTCCCGCAGGACGGGCTGGCCGGAAAAACGATCCTGCCCCTGGCCGCCGGCGGGAGCCTGGCCCACGTCCTGACCATCGACTACGCCCTGCGCCCGGTCCTCGCCGCCCTCGGTGCCCGGCACGTCACCGCCGGCCGGTTCGTCCTGGACTCCTCCGTCGAGCGCGGCGCGGGGCCGGACCGGCTGCGCCCCGAGGCGGAGCTGGACCTCTACCAGGCCGTCGACGAGTTCGCCGACGCCGTGCGCTCCGCGACGGCCACCCTCGCCGCCACCCCGTAACCCGCACCGACAAGGACCCGTCATGCCCGCAGCACCCGTCAGCCCGACCACCCGCTCCCGGCGCCAGTTCCTCACCCTGCTCGGCATCTCGGCGGCCGCGGTGAGCTGCGGCACCGCCACCGCCACCGGCGGGTCCGCCCGTCCGGGCGGCGGCCAGGTCACCACGCTCAAGTACCAGGGCAGCGTCGGCGCGGTCACCCTGCCCGAACTGGCCGCCGACCTCGGCTTCCTCGGCGGCCTCACCCTGGAGTGGGTCGGCAACACCATCAGCGGCCCGCAGGACATCCAGTCCGCCGCCACCGGCCAGATCCACTTCGGCGGCGCCTTCAACGGGGCGATCGTCAAACTCGCCGCCGGCAAGGTCCCGATCAAGGCGGTCATCTCGTACTACGGAGTCGACCAGGACGCCTACAGCGGCTACTACGTCCTGGCGGACAGCCCGATCCGCTCCGCCCGCCACCTGCTCGGCAAGAAGGTCGGCATGAACACCCTGGGTGCGCACTCCCAGGCGGTCCTCGACATCTACCTGGGCCGCAACGGCATCGCCAAGGCCGAGTCGGCCGAGGTGGAGGCCCTGGTCGTGCCGCCCGTCAACACCGAGCAGACGCTGCGCCAGAGACAGATCGACGTGGGCGTGCTGGGCGGGGTCCTGCGCGACAAGGCCGTCGCCGCCGGCGGCATACGCCCGCTGTTCAGCGACTTCGACCTGCTCGGCAGGTTCAGCGCCGGGTCCTACGTGATGACCCAGCGCTTCATCAAGGAGAACCCGGACACCGTCCGCACCTTCACCACCGGCGTCGCCAAGGCCATCGAGTGGTCGCGCACGACCCCGCGCGAGGAGGTCGTCGCCCGGATGGAGTCGGTCATCAGGAAGCGCGGCCGCAACGAGGACACCGCGACGCTGAAGTACTGGCGCTCCTACGGGGTCGCCGAGACGGGCGGCCGCATCGAGGACAAGGAGTTCGCCCTCTGGCTGGACTGGCTCGCCGAGCGCGGCGAGATCAAGGCCGGGCAGCTCAAGCCGTCCGACCTCTACACGAACGAGTTCAACGGGTACGGGAAGGGCTGACCGGCCATGGCGAAGATCGAGTTCCAGTCGGTGGTGAAGACCTTCCCGGTGAAGGGAAGGAGCAGGGAGGAGTTCACCGCCCTCGACGGCATCGACCTGGAGATCGGCACGGGGGAGTTCCTCGTCGTCGTCGGCCCGAGCGGCTGCGGCAAGTCCACCCTCCTGGACCTCCTCGGCGGGCTCACCCGCCCCACCTCCGGACGGATCCTCCTGGACGGCCGGCCCGTCACCGGTCCCGGCCCGGACCGGGGCATCGTCTTCCAGCAGTACGCCCTCCTGCCCTGGCGCACCGCACTCGGCAACGTCGAGTTCGGCCTGGAGGCGACCGGCGTCCCCCGCAGACGACGGGCGGCCAGGGCCCGGGAGTTCCTGGAACTGGTGGGACTCGCCGGCTTCGAGGACCGGCACCCGCACGAGCTCTCCGGCGGGATGCGCCAGCGGGTCGCGATCGCCCGCTCGCTGGCCTACGACCCGGACGTGCTGCTCATGGACGAACCCTTCGCCGCCCTCGACGCGCAGACCCGCGAGTCCCTCCAGGACGAGCTGCGGCGCATCTGGCAGACCACCGGCAAGACGGTCGTCTTCATCACGCACGGCATCGAGGAGGCCGTGTACCTGGGGCAGAAGGTGGCCGTGATCACCTCCCGCCCGGGCCGGGTCAAGGAGGTCGTCCCGGTCTCCTTCGGGGACCGGTCCACCGGGGCGACGGGCGAGGACCTGCGCTCGAGCCCGGAGTTCTCCCGCCACCGCCACGAGATCTGGACGCTGCTCCACGACGAGGTGGCCCGTGCCCGGCAACTGGAGAAGGAAGAGGCCGCCGTATGAGCACCGAGACCCCCGCATCCGTCGCCGTATCCCCACCCGTCTCCGCCCCGCCGGGCGCCGTGAAGGAGCCGTCCGCCGCCGCTGCCGCGTCCGCCGATGCTGCGTCCGTCCGGGCTGCGTCCGTCCCTGCTCCGTCTGTCTCTGCTCCGTCCGTCGGAGCACCGTCCGCCCCGGCTCCGCGCGTCCCCGGCGCCCGCGGCACCGGGACCGCCGCCCGGGGAGCGTCCCCCGCGCCGGACCCCGGGGGAGCGTCCCCCGCGGGGGCCGCCGGGCGGCCGGAAGGGGCCGGCGCCGCGGCCGGCCGGCCCGTGAAGGCCGCGGCCGCCGGCGGCCGGGGCCGGGCCGTGGCGGCGGCCGTGCTGCGCCGGCTGCGGGCCGGGCTGCTGCGGTCGGCGGCGGTGCTCGCGCTGCTGGCGCTGTGGGAGGCCGCGCCCCGGTTCGGGCTGGTCGACGCCACCTTCCTGCCGCCGTTCAGCGAGGTGGCCCGGGCCTGGTGGGGGCTGCTCGCGGACGGACAGCTCGCCGAGCACACCCGGGCCAGCCTCACCCGCTCCTTCGGCGGCTTCGCCCTCGCCGTGCTCGTCGCCGTCCCGCTCGGCCTGCTGATCGGCTGGTACCGGCCCGTCGCGGCCTTCCTCGGCCCGCTGCTGGAGCTGTTCCGCAACACGGCGGCCCTCGCGCTGCTGCCCGTCTTCGTCCTGCTCCTCGGCATCGGGGAGACCTCGAAGGTGTCGATCGTCGTCTACGCCTGCGTCTGGCCGATCCTGCTCAACACCATCAGCGCCGTCGGGAACGCCGACCCCACCCTGGTCCGGCTGGCCCGCTCGATGGACCTGTCCACCCCCAGGCTCTTCCAGAAGGTGATCCTGCCGGCCTCCGTCCCGGCCGTCTTCACCGGGATCCGGCTGGCGGGCGCGGTCTCGATCCTGGTCCTCGTGGCCGCCGAGATGATCGGCGCCAAGGCGGGCCTGGGCTACCTGATCAACGCCTCGCAGTTCAACTTCGCCATCCCCCAGATGTACGCGGGGATCGTCACGATCTCCGCCATCGGGGTGGCCTTCAACCAGCTCCTGGTCGCGGTGGAACGCCGCCTCAGCCTCTGGCGCGTCCCCGCCTGACCCGCCCCCGCCACACCCCGAGGGAACCGACATGCCCGCACCCCGCACGCTCCACCTCAACGCCTTCCTGATGAACGCCGGCCACCACGACGCCGCCTGGCGCCACCCCGCCGCCAGCCCCGAGCGCGTCACCGACGTCACCTACTTCCAGGAGCTGGCCCGCACCGCCGAACGCGGACGCCTGGACTCCGTCTTCTTCGCCGACGGCCTCGCCCTGTGGGGCAAGGCCCGCCACAACGCCCTCGGCGGGTTCGAGCCGCTGACCCTGCTGTCCGCGATCGCGGCCGTCACCACGCACGTCGGGCTCATCGCGACCGTCTCCACCACCTTCAACGAGCCCTTCCACACCGCCCGCAAGTTCGCCTCCCTCGACCACATCAGCGGCGGCCGGGCCGGCTGGAACATCGTCACCTCCGGCACCGTCGAAGAGGCCCGCAACTTCAACCGCGACGAGCACCCGGAGCACGGCCTGCGCTACGAGCGGGCCCGCGAGTTCCTCGACGTGGCCACCAAGCTCTGGGACAGCTGGGAGGACGACGCGGTCGTCCTCGACAAGGAGCGCGGTATCTACGCCGACACCGACCGGCTCCACCCCGCCGCCCACCGGGGCGAGCACTTCTCCGTCGCGGGCCCGCTCAACGTGCCCCGCTCGCCGCAGGGCCATCCGCTGCTCGTCCAGGCGGGCTCCTCCGAGGACGGCAAGGAGTTCGCCGCGCAGTACGCGGAGGCCGTCTTCACCGCCCAGCAGACCCTCGCCGACGGCCAGACCTTCTACAAGGACCTCAAGTCCCGGCTCGCCAAGTACGGCCGCGCAGAGGAGGACCTCCTCGTGCTGCCCGGCATCGCCCCCGTCATCGGCTCCACCGAGGCCGAGGCGAAGGCCCTGGAGCAGGAGCTCACCGAGCTCCAGATCCCCGAGTACGGGCTCGCCCAGCTCTCGGGGATGCTCGGCACCGACCTGACCGGCCTGCCGCTCGACGGCCCCCTCCCCGAACTGCCCGAGGAGCGGGACATCAACGGCAACAAGAGCCGTTTCACGCTCGTCGCCGAGCTCGCCCGCCGCGACGGTCTCACGCTGCGCGAGCTGATCGCCCGCCTCGGCGCGGGCCGCGGCCACCGCGTCCACGCCGGCACCCCGGAGCAGATCGCCGACCAACTGGAGGAGTGGTTCACCCGGGGGGCCGCCGACGGCTTCAACATCATGGCGCCCGTCCTGCCCACCGGCCTGACCGACTTCGTCGACCACGTCGTGCCGGTGCTCCAGCGCCGCGGCCTCTTCCGCACCGAGTACACCGGCACCACCCTGCGCGACCACTACGGCCTGCCGCGTCCCGCGGGCCGGCACGCCCGGCCGAGCGCCTGACCGATCCCGTTCGCACGTCCCCCGGGGGCGGGTGGAGTTCCGTGCGGGGAACTCCACCCGCCCCCGGGGCGTTCACACGGTGAGGACGATCTTGCCGCGGGCCTGCCCGGTCGCGCTCAGCTCCCAGGCCCGGCCGGCCTCGGCGAGCGGGAGGACGTGGCCCACCTTGACGGCGAGCCTGCCGGTGTCGGCGAGCTCCGCGAGGGCGGTGAGGTCGGCGGTCGAGGAGCGCGCCCAGATGTGCTTCGCGCCCTTGTCACCCGCGTCGTTGTCGGCGACGGAGATCACCGGGCCGCCCGGGCGGACCACGGACCGGAGCAGCTCGACGCCGCCCTCGCCGTAGAAGTCGAGCCCGGCGTCGACGCCCCCCGGCGCCAGGGCGGCGATCCGCTCGGCCACACCGTCCCCGTACAGCACCGGTTCGGCGCCCAGCGAGCGCAGGTAGTCGTGGTTGCGGGCGCTGGCCGTGCCGATGACCCGGGCGCCGAGGGAGACCGCGACCTGCACGCCGAGCGAGCCGACCCCGCCGGCGGCGGAGTGGATGACGACGGTCTGGCCGGCGGTGACCCCGGCGCGGGTGACGGCCTGGTAGGAGGTGAGCCCGGCCAGGGGGAGGCCCGCGGCCTCCTCGAAGGTGAGCGTCGCGGGCTTGCGGGCGAGGGTGCGCACGGGGGCCGAGACCAGCTCCGCGTACGTGCCCAGCTGGACCCATTCCTTGCGGACGTACCCGTAGACCTCGTCGCCCACGGCGTAGTCGTCGGTGTCGGGACCGACGGCCTCGACCACGCCGGCCACGTCCCACCCGGGGATCACCGGGTGCCGGACCTCCAGGACGTGCCCGAGGAAGCCGGCGGCGAGCTTCCAGTCGACCGGGTTGACCCCGGCGGCTCTGACGCGGATCAGCACCTCGCCGGGACCGACCTTGGGCTCGGGTACCTCAACGAGTTCCAGGGAGGTGGGAGTTCCGTAGCTGCGGTAGGTGATGGCCTTCATGTACGGGGCAACGAACCCGGCGGCCGGGGGTGTTCCGCCCGGTTCCCGGATTCGAGCGGTCCTCGTGCGGTCCTCCGCCGGTCCTCAGGCGGGCAGGGTGTTGGGGTGCGAGCGCCGCCGGGCCGCGCTGAGCAGGGCCTGGATCTGCACGCCCGACTGCTCGACGTCGTCCAGCGGGGAGGGGAAGGCCAGCCGGACGTCCTGGTGACCGGTGCGCTCCTCCAGGCGCAGGGCGATCCCGTACCGGTCCAGGGCGAGCGGCAGCGCGCGGACCACGGCGGCGGTGGGGCGCGGCCTCACCAGCCGCAGCAGCAGGGTGACCAGTTCGGGGTGCTCGTCGAGGAGGTGGGTGAGCATGCCCGCCTCGTAGGGGGCGAGCGGGTCGGGGCGGGCGCCGTCCAGCTCCTCCAGGCCGAGGTACGAGGTCCCCTCCGCGGTCTGGAGGACCGCGTGGCCGTAGGCCACGCAGGTGGTGGCGTCGGGGCCGGCGTCCTCGCCGGTGTACGGGGTCAGCAGGCGGCCCAGCAGGGTGACGCGGGCGCGGACCCGGTCGCGCACGGGGGTCGGGGCGACGTCGGTGAACTCCAGGCGGATGGAGGGACGCGCGTCGCCGAGGAGGGGGGCGGGGTGTCCGGCGGCGGGTTCCGCCGGGTGCAGATGGAGGCGGCCGAGGGGATCGCCGTCGTCGAGGTGGCGGACCTCGTGGCGCACCCCGTCGACGACCACCGTCATGGAGTGGGCGGCGGCCAGGACGGAGCGGACCCGCTCGGCGTCGGTGGGCCGGGCGGCGGCGGGCGTGGCGGCGGGGGCACCGGGCAGGCGCATGCGGATCTCTCCCTCGTCCGGAAGGTCGTCCAGAAGGTTAGGTATGCCTAACCTAACTCATTCGTGGTTCGGGGAGTACCCCGCGGGCCAGCCGCCCGAGGGTCTCGGCGATCCGTTCGGGCGCGAAGCCGAGGGTGTGCCGCTGGAACTGGTAGACCTCCGGGGCGAGCGGGCTCAGCAGCGCGTCCACGCTGACGTCGGGATCGGGGGCGCCGGCCTCCACCAGCAGGGACCGGACGTGCGCGCGCCAGTGCCGGTAGGCGCCCGCGGAGAACCGGGCCGGGCCCGGCCGGATGCCCAGGGTCAGCGGGAGGTGCCGCTCCAGGTGGTCCAGGGCGGCGGCGTAGAAGGCCGCCAGGCGCTGCGCCGGGGGAGCGCCGGGACCCAGCGGGGGCGGGCCGAAGGCCAGGCGGCCCTGGAGGATGCGCTCGTGCTCGTCGAGGAGGGCCGCGGCGACGGCCGGCGGATCGGGGAAGCGTCGGTAGAGGGTGGCCCGCCCCACCCCGGCGGCCTTGGCTATCTGGTCCATCGTCACACTGCGGGGGTCGCGCTCCGTGAACAACTGCTCGGCCGCCGCGAGGATTTGGACGTGGTTGCGGATCGCGTCCTCGCGCTGCCGGGGGCGCGGGGGCGGCGCCGCGGCGGTCCCGGGCGCGGCGCGCCGGACGGGGCCGTCACCCGCGATGTCGCGTAACGTGCGGACCTCGTCGCCAGTGGTCATGGCGGCGACCCTACGTGCTTCGTGTCGGTGTTGGGCCGAACGGGTGAAACGCGAGAGGATGGGGGGATGCACATGAAGCGCACGGCCGAGGCGGCCCGGTGAGCAGGTACGACGTCACCGACGAGCAGTGGGAGGGACTCGCGCAGGTGGTGCCGCTGCGCAGTCGCAACGAATGGCCCTCCCGGGTGGACCACCGCACGATCCCCAAGGCCCCCGGGTCGTCCGCGGCGGAACAGCGGCGCTTCGTGGTGATCCGGGTCCAGATCTTCGCCGACGCGCGGGAGGTGGCGGAGTACCTGATCGCGCAGATCCCGGTGCTCCTGGACCTCACGGGCGCGGACAGCGAAGTGGCCAAGCGGATCCTCGACTTCAGCAGCGGGGTCGTCTTCGGACTGGGCAGCGGGATGCACCGGGTCGACCGGAACGTCTTCCTGCTGGCGCCCGTCGGCACCGAGGTCGAGGGGATCGCGGCCGCGGCCGTCCCCCGATCGTAGGAAGGTCGCGGCGGTGGAACGGTTCGCCGGGCCCGGAAGGGGCCCCGCGGACCGTACCGTCCGGCCATGGACGCCACACTGCGCGCGGCCGGGCCGGGAGCCCCCGTCGCTTCATCCGCCGCGGCCGGCCGGGGCGCGGCTCACGGGGCGCTGCCCGGGGAGCACCACCGGCCCGCCGTCACCGAGTTGCGGCTGTCCGCCTTCGGGCCGCACCGGGCGGCGGTGTTCCCGCTCGGGCCGCTGACCCTGTTCGCCGGGCCCAGCGGCAGCGGCAAGTCCCAGGCGCTGGACGCCTACGGGGCCCTGTCCCGGCTCGCCTCCGGGGCCGTGCTGGAGGAGGTCTTCCCGGATGCGGCGGCCCGGGTGCCGGAGGCGGTACGGCCCGACGCCGACGGCCGGCGCGGCTTCCGGATCGGGTGCACCGTCGACGGTCCGGCCGGTCCCGTCCGCCTCGACCTCGCCGTACAGGTCGTGCCCTCGCTGCGGATCGCCGGGGAGCGGCTCTCCCAGGACGGGGACGTGCTCCTCGGCACCGCCCTGCGCGACCCGCGCCGCCGCTCCGTCCAGGCCGCCTGGCTGACCGGCGGCTCCGCCGGGATGACCCGCGCCCCACTGCCCGACGACCGGCTCGGCACCGCCCTGCTGCCCCTGCGCGTCGCCGGCGCCACGGCCGGGCAGCGGCGGGTGCTGGCCGCCGCCGAGCAGGTGGTGGTGGCGCTGCGGTCGGTGTTCCCCTGCGACCCCCGGCCCGGCCGGATGCGGGCGCCCGTACCGCCCGGGGAGGGGCGGTTGCGGAGCGACTGCGGGAACCTGGCCGACGTCCTGCGCCGGACCCGCCACGAATGCGGCACCCGGCACGCCCTGTTGACCCGGGCGGCGCAGACCGGGTGCGCGGGACCGGTGGCCGCGCTCGGGGTGCGCGGTGACGGCCCGGGCGCGGCCGCCTCCCGCGGCGGGGACGCCGGCGGGCTGGTGGCGGCCGTGCTGGAGCGCGGCTCCGGGCGCCCGGCCACGGAGTTCGCCCGGCTCGGCGACGGTGAACTCCGCTTCCTGGCCCTGGCCCTCGTCCTGCTCACCGGTCCCGGGGTGCTGGCCGTGGACCCGGCCGCCGAGCTCCTCTCGGCCCGGCAGGCGCTGACCGTGCTCGCCGACGGCCTCGACCGCGGCCTGGACCGGCGCCAGTGCGGCGAGCTGCTGCGCCTGGCCCTGCTCTCCGGGGCGCGCGGCCAC
Source organism: Streptomyces sp. NPDC093801 (assembly GCF_040701585.1). Lineage (NCBI taxonomy): Bacteria > Bacillati > Actinomycetota > Actinomycetes > Kitasatosporales > Streptomycetaceae > Streptomyces > Streptomyces sp. NPDC093801. The sequence goes on from NZ_JBFBDP010000008.1 coordinate 263,501, forward strand.
GTCCGGCTGGTGGGGGCGGTCGGCGAGGACGCGGCGGGAACCGCCCGCGGGATCCCCGGCGTCTCGGTGGTAGACCTGTCCCCATGAGTGCTGCACCCATGGACGACGGGCCCCGGCCGCCGCGCGACGAGCGGCTGTACCGACTCCAGCGACGGCTGGCCGAGTTCGCGGCCGCCCGGGACTGGGCCCCGTACCACACGCCCAAGAACCTGGCCGTCGCGCTGAGCGTGGAGGCCGCCGAACTGGTCGAGATCTTCCAGTGGCTGACACCGGAACAGTCAGCGGCGATCATGGAAAAGCCGGAGAGCGCACACCGGGTGACCGACGAGGTGGCCGACGTGCTGGCGTATCTGCTGCAGTTCTGTGAGGTTCTCGGGGTGGATGTGCTGGATGCGCTCGCCGCGAAGATCGAGAGGAACGAGCGGCGTTTCCCGGCGACCGGGACATCGACACCAGATTGTCACTCTTCGGAGTGATGGTGTCGTCCACAACCTTGATTCTGTCCACAGATTTCCGAATACCCCTGGCTTTACTGGCTCGTTGCCTTCACTCTGGGTAGTGGAGATGGACAGGATGTCGTGCGGACGGGGGACGGCATATGGATGCGGTACGGCTCATCGCGGCCGGCCGGCACGCGCTGGCACGGAGCGCGGCTGCGTGGGACATCGTGGGCGAGGCCTGGCAGGCCCAGGCGCTCGCCCAGGGGCTGGGGAGCTGGCTGGCGGTCACCGGGCCGCCGGAGCTGAGGGCGGAGGCGCGGGGACTGGGGGAAGCGGGGGGAAGGGGCTGCGGGGCCGTCGACCGGACGGCCCTGGCCGGCGGTGAGGGCGTCGCGCCCGAACAGCCGCCGCGCGCGGCGCAGCTGACGGCGGTGGCGGACGTGCGGCAGGCGCTGCTCGGACTGCAGGCGCTGCTCGGCGAGGTCGGGATAGCGCTCGTCGGAGTGGCCTGCGCGACGGACGACGAGGGCCTGTACTGGCAGTGCATAGAGTCGATCGACGCGGCGGACGAGTCGAGCGACCGGGTGAGGGCCCTGCTGCGCAGGATGGCGGTCCGGGAGCGGGGGTCGGCCTCGGGCGTGATCTGAGGCCGGCCGAGCGGCGGACGGCCGGGTCGCGGGTCCGGTGCGTCGTGCGGAGGGGTCCCGCCGCGGGCGACGGGACCCCCGCGGGCGACGGGACCCCCGCGGGGTCAGAAGGACCGGTCGGAGCCGCGCCCGCCCTCGTACGCGTGCCGGCCCGGGCCGCCCGCCGCGGCGGGGGAGGTGCGGTCCGCGGAGTGCTGGAGGTCGGCGTCGAGCCGGGACAGGTCGGCGTTGAGCGCCGCCATCAGCTCCTCCATCTGCTGGAGCAGGCTCTTCGGCGCGCCGCCCGGGGCGGGCACCGCCGGCTCCCCGTGCACGTGGTCGTGTGCTGCCTGTCCGGTCTGTCCGGGGTGCTCGGGCGCGGACTCGTGGGACATGGCGGCCTCCTCGGCCCTGGCCCCTCCGGTGCGGAAGGGGGCGGCGGTCGTACCGGCGGGAGCCCGCCGGCGCGCGGGCCGGGCGGTCCGGCTCCGTCCGGGCCAACGATCTCCATCCGTGCTGGTCACTGACGCGCGGGGGCGCGTCCCGCCCGGTTGACGCAGATTCACCCGGCAGAGGAGCGGGAAGGGCAGGATGGAGTCATGGACCTCCGCATCTTCACCGAGCCCCAGCAGGGCGCCGACTACGACACCCTCCTGACCGTCGCCAAGGCCACCGAGGAACTCGGCTTCGACGCCTTCTTCCGCTCCGACCACTACGTGCGGATGGGGTCGGTCGACGGCCTGCCCGGTCCCACCGACGCCTGGATCACCCTCGCCGGCCTGGCCCGCGAGACCCGGCGGATCCGGCTGGGCACGCTGATGACCGCCGGCACCTTCCGGCTGCCCGGCGTCCTCGCGATCCAGGTGGCGCAGGTCGACCGGATGTCCGGCGGCCGGGTCGAACTCGGGCTGGGCGCGGGCTGGTTCGAGGAGGAGCACAAGGCCTACGGGATCCCCTTCCCGGCGGAGCGGATGGCCCGGCTGGAGGAGCAGCTGGCCATCGTCACCGGCCTGTGGGCCACCGAGCCCGGCGCGACCTTCGACTTCCACGGCACCCACTACCGGCTGGAGAACTCCCCGGCCCTGCCCAAGCCGGCCCAGGCCAAGGTCCCCGTCCTCGTCGGAGGGCACGGGGCGCGCCGCACCCCCCGCCTCGCCGCCCGGTACGCGGACGAGTTCAACATGCCGTTCGCCTCGGTCGAGGACAGCCGCCGGCAGTTCGCCCGGGTCCGGGAGGCCGCCACCGAGGCCGGGCGCAAGGCGGAGGAGATCGTGTACTCGAACGCCCTGGTGGTGTGCGTGGGCAAGGACGACGCCGAGGTCGCCCGGCGCGCTGCCGCCATCGGCCGCGAGGTCGACGAGCTCAAGGCCAACGGCCTGGCGGGCTCCCCGGCCGAGGTCGTCGAGAAGCTCGGCACCTACGAGGCCATCGGCGCCTCCCGCGCCTACCTCCAGGTCCTCGACCTCGGCGACCTGGACCACCTGGAGCTGATCGCCGGACAGGTCATGTCCCAGCTCGGCTGATCCGCCCGGCGCGACCCGACGCGACCCGACCCGACCCCGACCCCACCACCGGACGGAGGACCCGCCGATGCCCCGCGCGACCGGCCCGCTCGCCGAAGCCCTGGCCCGCGGGCCCGTGCTCCTGGACGGCGGGCTGAGCAACCAGCTCGCCGACCAGGGCTGCGACCTGTCCGGCGACCTCTGGACCGGCCGGGTGCTCACCGAGCGCCCGGACCAGGTGGAGGCCGCCCACACGGCCTACGCCCGGGCCGGCGCCGAGGTGCTGATCACCGCGAGCTACCAGGTCGGCGACGACCCCGGTCTGCTGGAGCGCGCCGTCCTGGTGGCCGACGGCGCGGCCCGCGCCGCCGGGCACGGCGTGTGGGTGGCCGCCTCGGTGGGGCCCTACGGCGCGGTCCTCGCCGACGGCTCCGAATACCGGGGCCGGTACGGGCTCACCCGGGACGCGCTGGCCGCCTTCCACCGCCCCCGGATCGAGGCGCTGCTGGCGGCGGGGCCGGACGTCCTGGCGCTGGAGACCGTCCCGGACGCCGAGGAGGCGGAGGCCCTGCTGCGGGTACTGGCCGGCACAGGTGCGCGGGCCTGGCTGAGCTACACCGTCGCCGACGGCCGCACCCGGGCCGGCCAGCCCCTGGCGGAGGCCTTCGCGCTGGCCGCCGACGTACCCGAGGTGATCGCGGTCGGCGTCAACTGCTGCGATCCGGCGGACGTGCTGCCCGCCCTGGAGGCCGCCGCCTCCGTCACGGCCAAGCCGCTGCTGGCCTATCCCAACGACGGCTCCGTCTGGGACGCCGGGACCCGCACCTGGCACGCCCCCGCGCACCCCGCCCCCTGGCCCACCGCCGCCTGGCAGGAAGCCGGGGCCCGGCTCATCGGCGGCTGCTGCCGCATCGGGCCGCCCTGGATCACCGGCCTGCGCGCCGCTCTCCACCGTTCGCCACCGGCAGGAAAACCAGTGGGCCGCGGGGGAGCCCCGGCACATACTGAAGCGCATGTTCCTGACGATCAGCACGACCGGCACCACGGAGAAACCTGCCACTGACCTGGGATTCCTGCTGCACAAGCATCCCGGGAGGACGCAGGCCTTCGCCACCTCCCACGGCACCGCCCACGTCTTCTACCCCGAGGCGACCGACCAGCGCTGCACCGCCGCGCTGCTCCTCGAGGTGGACCCCGTCGCGCTCGTGCGGCGCGGCCAGGGCAAGGGCCGGGGCGGGGCGCCCGACGCCGCGCTCGCGCAGTACGTCAACGACCGTCCGTACGCGGCCTCCTCGCTGCTCGCCGTCGCGCTGAGCGGGGTCTTCCGCACCGCCCTCAAGGGCCGGTGCGGGGCCCGGCCCGAACTCCCGGGCCGGGCGCGCCCGCTGCGGATCGAGATACCGGTACTGCCCGCCCGGGGCGGCGCCGACCTGGTGCGCCGCCTGTTCGCGCCCCTGGGCTGGGACTGCGTGGAGACCACCCCGATCGCCCTGGACGAGCACTTCCCCGCCTGGGGCGACAGCCGCTACCTGCGGCTGGTGCTGGAGGGCGAGCTCCGGCTGGAGGACGCCCTGCGCCAGCTGTACGTGCTGCTGCCCGTACTCGACGACTCCAAGCACTACTGGGTCGCCCCCGACGAGGTGGACAAGCTGCTGCGCGCCGGAGACGGCTGGCTGGCGGCCCACCCCGAGCACGCGCTCATCACCGCCCGCTACCTGGCCCGCCACAAGCGGCTCACCCAGAGCGCCATGGAACGCCTGGAACTGGCGCGCCTCGCCGAGGCCGACGGCAGCGAGGCCGAGGAGCTCGACAACGCCGTGGGCGAGGCGGCCGGACCGGACGGCGGGCAGCGGGAGCGCTCCGTGCCCCTCGCGGTACGCCGCCGCGACGCGGTCCTCGCCGTGCTGCGCGAGGCCGGAGCGGCCCGGGTCCTCGACCTGGGCTGTGGTGAGGGGCAGCTCGTCCAGGCGCTCCTGCGGGACACCGCGTTCACCGAGATCGTCGGCGTGGACGTCTCCGTGCGGGCCCTGACCACCGCCTCCCGCCGACTGAGGCCGGAGCGGATGGGCGAACGGCAGAGCTCCCGGGTCCGGCTGCTCCAGGGTTCCCTGGCCTACACCGACAAGCGGCTGGCCGGCTACGACGCGGCCGTGCTCAGCGAGGTCATCGAGCACCTGGACCTGCCGAGGCTGCCCGCCCTGGAGTACGCCGTCTTCGGCTCGGCCCGCCCCCGCACGGTCCTCGTGACCACCCCGAACGTCGAGTACAACGTCCGCTGGGAGTCCCTGCCCGCCGGACGGCTCCGCCACCGCGACCACCGTTTCGAGTGGACCCGCGGGGAGTTCCGCGCCTGGGCCGACCGGGTCGCCACCCGGCACGGCTACGCCGTCGCGTACCGGCCCGTGGGCGACGAGGACCCCGAGGTCGGCCCGCCGACCCAGATGGCCGTCTTCACCCGCGCCGACGAGCCCGCCGCGGCCGGCACCACAGCGGCCGGCACCACAGCGGCCGACACCACCGACACCGCCGACATCCCGAAGGAGGGAGAGGCAGCATGACCACCCCCACCGCCCACCGCGTGCTCCCCGTCACCGACCTGTCCCTCGTCGTCCTCGTCGGGGCCACCGGATCGGGCAAGTCCACCTTCGCCCGCAAGCACTTCAGACCCACCGAGATCCTGTCCTCCGACTCCTGCCGCGGCCTGGTCGCCGACGACGAGAACGACCAGAGCGCCAGCAAGGACGCCTTCGAGGTCCTCCACTACATCGCCGGGAAGCGGCTGGCCGCCGGACGCCTCACGGTCGTCGACGCCACCAGCGTCCAGAAGGAGCCCCGCCGCGAGCTTGTCCGCCTGGCCCGCGAGCACGACGTCCTGCCCATCGCCATCGTCCTCGACATGCCCGAGTCGGTCTGCGCCGAACGCAACGCGGCCCGCCCCGACCGTGCCGGCCTGCCGCGCCGCGTCATCCAGCGCCACCGCTCGGAACTGCGCCGCTCGCTGCGCGGACTGGAGCGCGAGGGCTTCCGCAAGGTACACGTCCTGCGCACCGTGGAAGAGGCCGAATCCGCCGAGGTGGTGCGGGAGAAGCGCTTCAACGACCTCACCCACCTCACCGGCCCCTTCGACATCATCGGTGACGTCCACGGCTGCTCCTCCGAGCTGGAGACCCTGCTCGGCAAGCTCGGCTACGAGGACGGCGTCCACCCGGCGGGCCGCACCGCCGTCTTCGTCGGCGACCTCGTCGACCGCGGCCCCGACAGCCCCGGCGTGCTGCGCCGGGTGATGGGCATGGTCAGGTCCGGCAACGCGCTGTGCGTGCCGGGGAACCACGAGAACAAGCTCGGCCGTTACCTCAAGGGGTCCACGGTCCGGCAGACCCACGGCCTCGCCGAAACGGTCGAACAGCTCTCCCGCGAGAGCGAGGAGTTCGCGAAGGAGGTCAGGGAGTTCATCTCCGGCCTGGTCAGCCACTACGTCCTCGACGGCGGCCGGCTGGTGGTCTGCCACGCCGGGCTGCCCGAGAAGTACCACGGGCGCACCTCCGGCCGGGTCCGCTCGCACGCCCTCTACGGGGAGACCACCGGCGAGACCGACGAGTTCGGCCTGCCCGTGCGCTACCCGTGGGCCGAGGACTACCGGGGCAGGGCGGCCGTGGTCTACGGACACACCCCCGTCCCGGACACCACCTGGATCAACAACACCATCTGCCTCGACACCGGCGCCGTCTTCGGCGGCCGGATGACCGCCCTGCGCTGGCCCGAGCGCGAACTGGTCGACGTACCCGCGGAGAAGGTCTGGTACGAGCCCGTCAAGCCGCTGGCAGCCGAGGCGCCCGGAGGGCTCGACGGCCGCCCGCTCGACCTGGCCGACGTGCAGGGCCGCCGTGTCGTGGAGACCCGCCACCTGGGCAACGTGGGCGTCCGCGAGGAGAACGCGGCCGCCGCCCTGGAGGTCATGAGCCGCTTCGCGGTCGACCCCCGCCTGGTGCCGTACCTGCCGCCGACCATGGCGCCGACGGCCACCTCCCGGGAGGACGGCTGGCTGGAGCACCCCGTCGAGGCCTTCGCCCAGTACCGGGCCGACGGCATCGGGCGGGTCGTGTGCGAGGAGAAGCACATGGGCTCCCGCGCCACCGTGCTGCTGTGCCGGGACGCCGCCACCGCCCGGACGCGCTTCGGCGTCGAGGGCGGCCCCACCGGCTCCCTCTACACCCGCACCGGGCGCCCGTTCTTCCAGGAGCCGGAGCTCACCGAGGAGTTCCTCGCCCGGCTGCGCGCGGCCGTGGACGGCGCCGGACTGTGGGAGGAGCTCGGCACGGACTGGCTGCTGCTGGACGGGGAACTCCTGCCCTGGTCACTGAAGTCCACCGGCCTGCTGCGCAACCAGTACGCGGCCGTCGGCGCGGCCTCCCGTACCGTCCTGCCGGAGGCCGTGGCCGCCCTGGCCGCCGCCGAGGCCCGGGGCGTGGACACGGGCGGACTGCTGGAGCGCCAGCGCGGACGGTCCGCCGACGCCGAGGCCTTCACCGAGGCCTACCGGCGCTACTGCTGGACCACCGAGGGGCTGGAGGGCGTACGGTTCGCGCCGTTCCAGCTGCTCGCCGCGGCCGGGCGGTCCCTGGCGGCCGTACCGCACGACGAGCAGCTCGCCTGGCTGGACCGCCTCGCCGACGCCGACGAGCGCTCCGCCGACCCGCTGCTGCGCCGCACCCGCCGGGTGTACGTGGACACCGCCGACGAGGACTCGGTCCGCGCGGGCACCGACTGGTGGCTGGAGCTGACCGGGGCGGGCGGTGAGGGCATGGTCGTCAAACCGCTCCAGGCCTACGCCCGGGACGGGAAGGGGCGGCTGGTCCAGCCGGGGCTGAAGGTGCGCGGGCGCGAGTACCTGCGGATCATCTACGGCCCGGAGTACACCCGCCCCGACCGGCTGGAGCGGCTGCGCGAGAGGTTCCTCGGGCACAAGCGCTCGCTCGCCCTGCGCGAGTACGCGCTGGGCCTGGAGGCGCTGGACCGGCTGGCGGTGGACGAGCCGCTGTGGCGGGTCCACGAGGCGGTGTTCGCCGTCCTCGCCCTGGAGTCGGAGCCGGTCGACCCCCGACTGTGAAACGGAAGACCGCGTAAAGCGGCGGCCCCCGTACGGCCTCGAATTAGGTCGTATGGGGGAACTTTCGCGGAGAAGGCCGGGAAAACCGCCGGCGGGATCGTTCATCCAGGGCAGCGGAGTGTCCGCGACCCTGGAAGGACGGAACGTCACCTATGAAGATGACCGCGCGCGGAAGCATTGCGGCGCTCATGACCTGTATGGCCGCGGCCGCCGCGACCTCCCCGGCCCTGGCCGACTCGGTTCCGGTGGGGGTCCCGCTGGAGGCCGTGGAGACCACGCTGGGCGTGCCCGCCCCGCAGGTGGCCACCGCCGTCCCGATGCCGGTCGTCGGAGCCCCCGAGGCGCCCGTCCACCACAAGGGCGACCTGCTGCCGACCCCACTGCTCCCGGCCGTCCCGGTCGCCACCGACCTCGGGCTCACCAAGGTCGCCTCACCGGTGCCCAACCTGCTGGGCTCCAAGGAGACGGACGGCGAGGGCACCCTGGAGTCCCCGGCGACCACCGTGGTCACCCGCACCCCCGGCGCGGTCCTGGGCGCCCCGCTGACCATGCCCGACGGCAGCAACTACGGGATCCCGAACCTGACCGCCCCCAAGCTGGGCGTGGTCGCCCCGGACCTCGTCGGCTCCCCGTCGGCGCTTCTCGGCCTGCGCTGATCCGCGCGACCGACCTCTGGTCGGAAAGCCGTTCGGTCTGGGTACGTGTACGGCATGGGATTCCATGTCGACTCCGAGACCGGGCGGCTTCGCCGCGTCATCCTCCACCGCCCCGACCTGGAGCTGAAGCGGCTCACGCCGAGCAACAAGGACGCGCTGCTCTTCGACGACGTGCTGTGGGTGCGCCGCGCCCGCCAGGAGCACGACGGCTTCGCCGACGTGCTGCGCGACCGGGGCGTCGCCGTCCACCTCTTCGGCGACCTGCTCCGCGAGGCCCTCGACATCACCGAGGCGCGCCACCTCGTACTGGAGCGGGTCTTCGACGAGAAGGAGTACGGGCCGCTCGCCACCGCCCACCTGCGCTCGGTCTTCGACGGGCTGCCCTCGGCCGAGCTCGCGGACGCGCTGGTCGGCGGCATGACGAAGCGTGAGTTCCTGGAGCGGCACAGCGAGCCGGTGTCGGTGCGCTTCCACGCGCTGGACATGGACGGCTTCCTGCTGGGGCCGCTGCCCAACCACCTCTTCACCCGCGACACCTCCGCCTGGATCTACGACGGGGTGTCCATCAACGCCATGCGCTGGCCGGCCCGGCAGCGCGAGACCGTGCACTTCGAGGCGATCTACCGGCACCACCCCCTCTTCACCGGCTCGGGCCCCTTCCACTACTGGTCGCAGGGGCAGTCGGACTACCCCTCGACCATCGAGGGCGGGGACGTCCTGGTCATCGGCAACGGCGCCGTCCTGATCGGGATGAGCGAGCGGACCACCCCGCAGGCGGTGGAGATGCTCGCCCGGGGGCTGTTCGCGGCCGGGTCGGCGTCGGTCATCGTGGCGCTCGACATGCCCAAGCGGCGGGCGTTCATGCACCTGGACACGGTGATGACGATGGTCGACGCGGAAACGTTCACCCAGTACGCGGGCCTCGGCATGCTGCGCTCCTACACCATCCGGCCGGGGCGGGGGGCGAGCGAACTCCAGGTGAGCGACCACCCGCCGGAGCACATGCACCGGGCGATCGCATCCGCGCTGGGCCTGGACCGGGTGCGGGTGCTGACCGCGGGGCAGGACGTGCACTCGGCCGAGCGCGAGCAGTGGGACGACGGGTGCAACGTGCTGGCGGTGGAGCCGGGGGTGGTCGTCGCGTACGAGCGGAACGTCACCACCAACACGCACCTGCGCAAGGAGGGCATCGAGGTGATCGAGATCCCCGGCAGCGAGCTGGGACGGGGCCGCGGCGGCCCGCGCTGCATGAGCTGCCCGGTGGAACGGGACGCCGGGTGAGGGCAGGCTGAGGGGTACGGGCTGGTGATCACGGGTGCGGCCACCGCACATGTGATCCATCCGACTGAATATGAATGCAGGGGATCGTATAGACTTCCACAATCCCCTGTCAGCGTCCCCCTGGAGTCCCGATGGCCACCGACCTCTTCGGCCGCAGTTTCCTCAAGGAGCTCGACTTCACCGCCGCCGAGTTCCGCGGTCTGGTCGAGCTCGCCGCCGAACTCAAGGCGGCCAAGAAGGCGGGCGTCGAGGAGCGCCGTCTCCAGGGGAAGAACATCGCCCTGATCTTCGAGAAGACCTCCACGCGCACCCGCTGCGCCTTCGAGGTCGCCGCCGCCGACCAGGGGGCCCACACCACCTACCTCGACCCCTCCGGCTCCCAGATGGGGCACAAGGAGACCGTCCGCGACACCGCGCGGGTGCTCGGCCGGATGTTCGACGGCATCGAGTACCGGGGCGACAGCCAGCAGGCGGTCGAGGAGCTCGCCGCGCACTCCGGCGTGCCCGTCTTCAACGGCCTCACCGACGACTGGCACCCCACCCAGATGCTGGCCGACGTGCTCACCATGACCGAGCACTGCGCCAAGCCGCTGGAGCGGACCGCCTTCGCCTACCTGGGGGACGCCCGCTTCAACATGGGCAACTCCTACCTGGTGACCGGCGCCCTCCTGGGCATGGACGTACGGATCGTCGCGCCCAAGGAGTACTGGCCGGCCGAGGCGGTCGTGGCGCGGGCCCGCGAGCTGGCCGCGTCCAGCGGGGCGCGGATCACCCTGACGGAGGAGGTGGCCGAGGGCGTGGCGCAGGCCGACTTCGTGGCCACCGACGTGTGGGTCTCGATGGGCGAGCCCAAGGAGGTCTGGGACGAACGGATCGCGGCCCTGGCCCCGTACGCCGTCACCATGGACGTCCTGCGCGCGACCGGGAACCCGGACGTGCGGTTCCTGCACTGCCTGCCCGCCTACCACGACCTCGGCACCGGGGTGGCCCGGGAGGTCCACGAGCGGCACGGGCTGGAATGGCTGGAGGTCTCGGACGAGGTGTTCGAGTCGGCGCACTCCGTCGTCTTCGACGAGGCGGAGAACCGGCTGCACACCATCAAGGCCGTGCTCGTCGCGACGCTGGCGAAGCCCGCCGCATAGTCATGCGGGCCGCTCGGGCCGGCCGCCGCGGGGCCGGACCGCGGCCGCGGCGGCCGGCAGGGTGAACCAGACGGCCTTGCCGCGTTCGGTGGGGCGGTGGCCGCAGGCGGAGCTCAGCGCCCGGAGCAGCACCAGGCCGCGGCCGTGCTCCTGCCAGGGGTCGGGGTGCTCCTCGTGCGGGAGGGCGGTGAGCTCGCCGGGCGGCCGCGGATCGCCGTCGTGGACCTCCACCTGGCAGCCGTCCGCCCGCGTCTCCACGACCAGCTCGATCGGCGCCCCCGCGGTGGTGTGCTCCACGGCGTTGGCGACCAGCTCGGCGGTCAGCAGCTCGGCGGTGTCGCGGTCGGCGTGCGGTCCCGTGTCCGTGAGGGCCGTACGGACCAGGGCGCGGGCCATGGGCACCGCGGCGGCCGTGTGCGGCAGCGTGAGCCGCCAGGCGCAGGCGTCGGGCACGGCTGGTCCTTCCGTTCCATCGGGGTGGCGGACAGGGGAAGAGGAACTCCCGCTTTCAACCTAACGGAGCGGCCGGCGCGCCCCGCAGGGCACCCCGGCCCCGGGTCCCCGGGCCGCCCCCTCCCTCGGATGTCGCGTTTCCGTGACGGCAGTCACAAGTCAGTGATAGCGTCGTACGCGTGAGCCCCTTCACCGGTTCCACACCAGCGACCGGACAGTGGCGCCACCTGCGGGTCACCCGCAAGGACGGCATCGCCACCGTCACCCTCGACCGCCCCGAGAAGCTGAACGCGCTCACCTTCGGCGCCTACGCCGACCTGCGCGATCTGCTCGCCGAACTCTCCCGGACCCGTTCCGTGCGCGCCCTCGTACTGGCCGGCGAGGGCCGCGGCTTCTGCTCCGGCGGGGACGTGGACGAGATCATCGGCGCCACCCTCGCCATGGACACCGCCGAACTCCTCGACTTCAACCGGATGACCGGCCAGGTCGTCCGCGCCGTCCGCGAATGCCCCTTCCCGGTGATCGCCGCCGTCCACGGCGTGGCCGCCGGGGCCGGGGCCGTACTGGCCCTCGCCGCCGACTTCCGCATCGCCGACCCCACCGCCCGCTTCGCCTTCCTCTTCACCCGCGTCGGGCTCTCCGGCGGCGACATGGGCGCCGCCTACCTGCTGCCCCGGGTCGTCGGCCTCGGCCACGCCACCCGGATCCTGATGCTCGGGGAGCCCGTACGCGCCCCCGAGGCGGAGCGCATCGGGCTGCTCAGCGAGCTCGTCGACGAGGGCGAGGCCGACGCCCGGGCCGCCGAACTCGCCGCCCGCCTCGCCGCCGGGCCCGCCCTCGCCCACGCCCAGACCAAGGCCCTGCTCACCGCCGAGCTCGACATGCCGCTGGCCGCCTCCGTGGAGCTGGACGCCAGCACCCAGGCCCTGCTGATGCACGGCCGGGACTACGCCGAGTTCCACGCCGCCTTCACCGGGAAGCGGCCGCCGCAGTGGAAGGGCAGGTAGCCCCATGTCCGTCTCCGTCACCGGGTCCGCGCCCGTCCGGCGGGTGGCCGTCGTCGGCGGGGGACCGGGCGGGCTCTACGCCGCCGCACTGCTGGCCCGGCAGGGGCACGCCGTCGACCTGTGGGAGCGCGGCGCCCCCGACGACACCTTCGGCTTCGGCGTCGTCCTCTCCGACGAGACCCTCGGCGGCATCGAACGGGCCGACACGGTCGTCCACGCCGCCCTCGCCGCCGAGTTCGTCCGCTGGGACGACGTGGACGTCGTCCACCGGGGCCGGCTGCTGACCTCCGGCGGCCACGGCTTCGCCGCCCTCGGCCGGCGCCGGCTCCTGGAGATCCTGCACGCCCGCTGCGAAGCCCTCGGAGTCCGCCTCCGCTTCCGCGCCGAGGCCCCCGACGCCCGGTCCCTGGCCCGCTCCCACGACCTGGTCGTCGCGGCCGACGGGGTGCACAGCGCCACCCGCGAGAGCGGCGCCGCCCACTTCCGGCCCACCGTGACCCCCGGCCGCTGCCGCTACGTCTGGCTCGCCGCCGACTTCGCCTTCGACGCCTTCCGCTTCGAGATCGCGGAGACCGAGCACGGCATCATGCAGCTGCACGCCTACCCGTACTCCGCCGACTCCTCCACCGCCATCGTCGAGATGCGCGAGGAGGTGTGGCGGGCGGCCGGCCTCGACCTCTGCGACGAAGCGGAGTCCGCCGCCCGCTGCTCCAAGATCTTCGCCGAGGCGCTGCGGGGCAGGCCGCTGCGCGGCAACCGCTCCGCCTGGACCCGGTTCCGCACCGTCGTCAACGAGCGCTGGTCGCACGGGAACGTGGTCCTCCTCGGCGACGCCGCCCACACGGCCCACTTCTCCATCGGCTCCGGCACCAAACTCGCCGTCGAGGACGCCCTCGCGCTCGCCGGGGCGCTGGCCGCGCACCCCGGGATCCCCGACGCCCTGGCCGCGTACGAGGCCGAGCGCAGGCCCGCCGTGGCCAGCACGCAGCGGGCGGCCGCCGCCAGCATGCGCTGGTTCGAGGAGATCGGCGGCTACGTCGGCCAGCCCGCCCGGCAGTTCGCCTTCAACCTGCTCACCCGCAGCCGCCGGGTCACCCACGACAACCTGCGGCTGCGCGACGCCCGGTTCACCCGCGCGGTGGAGGCCGACTTCGGCTGCCCGCCGCAGGGGCCCGACGGGGCGGCGACCCCGCCCATGTTCACCCCGTTCACCCTGCGCGGGCTGACCCTGCGCAACCGGGTCGTCGTCTCGCCGATGGACATGTACTCCGCCGAGGAGGGGGTGCCCGGCGACTTCCACCTGGTGCACCTGGGCGGGCGGGCCCTCGGCGGGGCCGGGCTGGTCATGACGGAGATGGTCTGCGTCAGCGCCGAAGGCCGGATCACCCCCGGCTGCGCCGGCCTGTGGACCGCCGAGCAGGCGGCCGCCTGGAAGCGGATCGCCGACTTCGTCCACACCTCCGCGCCCGGCACCGCCCTCGGCGTCCAGCTCGGCCACTCCGGCCGCAAGGGCTCGACACGCCTCATGTGGGAGGGCATGGACGAGCCGCTCCCCGAGGGCAACTGGCCGCTGGTCGCCGCCTCCGCCCTGCCCTACAGGCCCGGCGTCTCCGCCGTCCCGCGCGCCCTGGGGGCGGCCGGCCTCGCGGCCGTCCGCTCCGACTTCGCGGCGGCCGCCGCACGGGCCGCCGACTGCGGGTTCGACCTGCTCGAACTGCACTGTGCGCACGGCTACCTGCTGTCCGGCTTCCTCTCCCCGCTCACCAACCACCGCGACGACGCCTACGGCGGCCCCCTGGAGAACCGGCTGCGCTTCCCCCTGGAGGTCTTCGACGCCGTCCGCGAGGTCTGGCCCGAGGAGCGCCCGATGACGGTCCGGCTGTCGGCGACCGACTGGGCCCCCGGCGGCACCACCCCGGAGGAGGCGGAGCGGATCGCCGCCGCCTTCGCCGCGCACGGCGCGGACGCCGTCGACGTGTCCACCGGACAGGTGGTCGCGGACGAGGCCCCGGAGTACGGGCGCTCGTACCAGACCCCGTACGCCGACCGGATCCGCAACGCCCTGGGCGTGCCCGTCATCGCCGTCGGGGCGATCTCCTCCTGGGACGACGTCAACTCCCTGCTGCTGGCCGGCCGCGCCGACCTGTGCGCCCTGGGCCGGCCGCACCTGTACGACCCGCACTGGACCCTGCACGCGGCCGCCGACCAGGGGTACGCGGGCCCGGGCGCCCCCTGGCCGGCCCCGTACCGGGCGGGCAGCCGCAAGCCGCCCACCGGGAAGGGGTGAGGGGGCTCCCGGGGGCCGGGCCGCAGGGGTTCAGGCGCGGACCAGCTCGACGCGGTCCTCGACGGGCGTGAAGCCGAGGCGCCGGTAGACGCCGTTGCTGGTGGGGTTGGCCAGGTCGGCGAAGAGCAGCACCTCGCCCGCCCCGGCCCCGTACGCCGCCCCGCTCACCGCGTGCGTCACCCCGGCGGCGTAGCCGCGGCGGCGCTCGGCGGGCGGGGTGTAGACGGGTCCGATGCGCGAGGCGGAGCCGATCGGCCGGAAGAAGGCCGCCAGGGACACCGGCCGGCCGTCCCGCTCCCAGACGAGGAACCCGCCGTACGAGATCCGGTCGCGCAGGGAGGCCTCGGAGGGGGCGCCGGGGATGCCGCACTCCCGGTTGAACTCCGCGCACCACCGCGCCAGCAGCGGCAGGTCCGCCTCGGTGGCGCGCCGGGCCCGTCCTGCGGGGGCCGGGTCGGGGGCCGTCAGGGTGCCCAGCCGGTACAGGCGGAGCTCCTCGGCGACGCGGGTCGGGACGGCCCAGGCGTCGGCCAGCGTCCGGGCGTCGGTGCGGCGGAGGGTCAGGCTGCGCACGCGCGCGAGCAGGGGCTCCGACGAGAGGGCGCCGCCCAGGGCCCGGACCGCCTCGGCGGGCAGGACGCCGAGCAGCAGCGGGAACGGCGGGGTGTGCAGTACGACCCCGCCGGCCCTTCCGTCGGCTCCGGTCCACCAGCCGAAGACGGGTTCGGCGTCGCCGTAGGCCCGCGGGCCGCGCCGCTCCAGGGCGTCGATGACGCCCAGCAGGGTGGTGTTGACGACGGGGTGCGCTGCGACGGTCCGGCGCGCGGCGGCCGGACAGGCCGCCGGATCGGTGCTGAAGGTCCAGGCCATGCCCCATCGTGACGGGCGCGGGAGGAGGACCGCACCGGGTTTTTCCGGGGGGGCGCGCGGGGCCGCGGGAGCGCTCCCCCGGGCGGGGGAGGCGATCCCCCCCGCGTGGGGGAGGAGCCGGGGCCGCGCCGCTGGGATCTTGGGAGTGCGAGCAGGACACCGGCCCCGCCGACCCGCGGCGGGCCCTGGGACGAGGAGGAACCGTGAATGCGCACGAAGAGGCCGGCCGGACGACGCGCACCGCCCCGCTACGGCTGTACGAAGCGGGCACCCGTGTCGCGCAGCCGGGCGTGCAGCTCGGTGAAGACCGCCGCGGCCCGGTCGCCCGGCCAGTCGGCCGGGAGCAGCTCCCGCGGCAGCCCCGGGTCCGCGTAGGGCAGTCGCCGCCAGGTGTCCAGGGCGGGCAGGTAGGCCCGGTAGGCCGCCTCGGGGGTGGGCTCGGGGCCCGAGTGGAGGGCCCGCAGGACGGGTTCGTGCAGGTCGAGGAACTCCTCGTGCTGCTTGGCCAGGGCGGCCAGGTCCCACCAGCGGGCCACCGCCTCGGCCGTCGGGGCGAAGCCGAGGTGGGCGCCGCGGAAGAGCTCCACGTACCCGGTCAGGTGCAGCCGCTCCAGGGTGTGTTCCGTCTCCTCGGCCAGCTGGGCCGGTGCGATCCACACCCCCGGGGCCACCGACCCGAAGCCCAGCCGGGCCAGGCGCGAGCGCAGCAGGTGCCGCTTGTGGCGCTCCTGCTCCGGGACGGAGAAGACGGCGACCAGCCACTCCGGCGAGACCGGCACGGCCCCGTAGATCCGCCGGTCGCCGTCCTCCAGCAGCAGCCGGGCCTCCTCGGAGGGCTCGTAGCCGGCGGAGCCGTCGGCGGCCTTCGCGGGCACCAGGAAGCCCCGCCGCTTGAGCCGGGACACCGAGGAGCGGACGGAGGGCGCGTCGACGCCGGCCGCGCCCAGCAGGCGGACCAGGGCGGACACCGGGACGGCGCCGTCGAAGGAGCGTCCGTAGGCGCCGAAGAAGGTGACGATCAGGGATCGCGGAGTGTGCTGCTCGACCACGGGTTCACTCTAGATCGCGCAGCCGGAAGCGCTGAAGCTTCCCGGTGGGGGTGCGGGGCAGCGCCGGCAGGAAGACGAAGGAGCGGGGGCACTTGTGGGGGGCCAGCTCCCCCTTCATGAAGGTCCTCAGCCCCTCCTCCGTGAGCACGGCCCCCTCGCGCGGCACGGTGTAGGCCACCACGACCTGCCCGCGCCGCTCGTCCGGGCGGCCCACCACCGCGACCTCCACCACGTCGGGATGGCGCAGCAGCGCCTCCTCCACCTCCGGGCCCGCGATGTTGTAGCCCGAGGAGATGATCATGTCGTCGGCGCGGGCGACGTAGCGGAAGTAGCCGTCGGGGTCGCGGACGTAGGTGTCGCCGGTCAGGTTCCAGCCGTCCCGTACGTATTCGCCCTGACGGGGGTCGGCCAGGTAGCGGCAGCCGACCGGGCCGCGCACGGCCAGCAGCCCGGGCTCGTTGTCCGGTACCGGCCGGCCGGAGGGGTCCACCACGCGGGCCTGCCAGCCGGGGACGGCCCGGCCGGTGGTGCCGGGGCGGATGTCCTCGTCGGCGGCGGAGATGAAGATGTGCAGCAGCTCGGTGGCCCCGATGCCGTTGATGATCCGCAGCCCGGTGCGCTCGTACCAGGCCTGCCAGGTGGCGGCGGGCAGGTTCTCGCCCGCGGAGACGCAGCGGCGCAGCGCGGACAGGTCGTACGCGCCGGTGTCGTAGGGGCCGAGGGTGTCCAGCATCGAGCGGTAGGCGGTGGGCGCCGTGAACAGGACGGTGACCCGGTGTTCGGCGAGGGCGGGCAGCAGACGGCGGGGTGCGGCCTCCTCCAGCAGCAGGGCGCAGGCCCCGGCCCGCAGCGGGAAGACGACGAGTCCGCCGAGGCCGAAGGTGAACCCGAGGGGAGGACTGCCGGCGAACACGTCGTCGGGGCGGGGTCTCAGGACGGTGCGGGAGAAGGTGTCGGCGACGGCGAGGAGGTCGCGGTGGAAGTGCATGCAGCCCTTGGGGCGGCCGGTGGTACCGGAGGTGAAGGCGATGAGGGCCACGTCGTCGGCGGAGGTCTCGACGGCGGGGTAGGGCGCGCGGTGGGCCCCGGCCAGCCGCAGGAGGTCGTCGGGGGAGTCCCCGCCGTAGGGGGTGATCCGCAGCCCGGGCACCTCGGCCCTGGCCAGGTCGTCGAGGGCGTCGGCGTGGCAGACGGCGTGCCGGACCCTGGCCATGGCGCACACCGTCGCCAGCTCCTGGGCGCGCTGCTGGGCCAGTACGGTGACGGCCACCGCGCCCGCCTTCATCACGGCCAGCCAGCAGGCGGCGAGCCAGGGCCCGGTGGGGCCGCGCAGCAGCACCCGGTTGCCGGGGACGACGCCGAGATCGACAGTGAGGGCATGGGCGAGGCGGTCGACGCGCTCGCGCAGCTCCCCGTACGACCACACCTCGCCCGAGCCGCTGCGGAAGGCGGGCCGGTCCGGCCCGAACCGGCCGATGGTGGCGTCGAGCAGTTCGGCGCCGCAGTTGAGCCGGTCGGGGTAGGCCAGTTCGGGCAGCTCGAAGAGGAGCTGCGGCCAGGCGTGGGCCGGCGGCAGGCTGTCGCGCGCGAAGGTGTCGGTGTGGGCGGAAGGCTTGAGCTCCAAGGCGGGTTCGCCCCCTTGCGACGTCCGGATTGGGGTGGAGCCGGCCGTGCTGATCTGTCCAGAGCGTATCGTGATGGTGACGGCAGTCAACAGGACGCGATAGAGGAACTCGACGGGACTTGGGGGCCTTCGGATGGCCGGATTCGCGCTCGGTGGGGAAGAAGAGGAGTGGTGCGCGCAGTTGCGCGACCTGTCGGAGCGGAGGCTGAGGCCGCTCGCCGAGAAGGGCGAGCCCGGCCGGGTGAACCGGCCGCTGCTGGCGGAGCTGGGGGAGGCGGGCCTGCTGGAGCGGGTCTTCGGCTCCGGCGCCCTGGAGCTGTGCCTGCTGCGGGAGTCCCTGGCCTACGGGTGCACCGAGGCGGAGACGGCCCTGGCCCTCCAGGGTCTCGGAGGCCATCCGGTGCTGCGGTCGGGCAGCGCGGCCCAGCGGGAGCGGTGGCTGCCGGGGGTCCGGGCGGGGCGGCTGGTGGCGGCGTTCGCGCTGAGCGAGCCGGGCGCCGGTTCCGACGCGGCGGCCCTGGCGCTGGCGGCCGCGCCGGACGGGGCGGGCTGGCGGCTGGAGGGGGCCAAGTGCTGGATCTCCAACGCTCCCGAGGCCGACTTCTACACCGTCTTCGCCCGCACGGGTGAGGCGCCGGGCGCCAAGGGCATCACCGCGTTCCTGGTCCCGGCGGACCGGCCGGGGCTGACCGGGGAGGCGCTCGACATGCTCTCACCGCACCCGATCGGCTCGCTCTCCTTCGCCGGGGTGCCCGTCGGCCGGGAGGACGTGCTGGGGGAGCCGGGGCAGGGGTTCCGGGTCGCGATGGAGACCCTGAACCTCTTCCGGCCGAGCGTGGGGGCCTTCGCGGTCGGCATGGCGCGGGCCGCGCTGGACGCCACGCTGGCGCACACCGCCGGCCGTACCGCCTTCGGCGGGGTGCTGGCCGACCTCCAGGCGGTCGCGCACCGGGTGGCGGAGATGGCCACGCGCACCGAGGCGGCCCGGCTGCTCGTGTACGCGGCGGCCGGCGCCTACGACAGCGGCTCCCCGGACGTGCCCCGCCGGGCGGCGATGGCCAAGCTCCTCGCGACGGAGACGGCCCAGTACGTGGTCGACCACGCCGTCCAGCTGCACGGGGCGGCCGCCCTGCGCCGGGGCCACCTGCTGGAGCACCTGTACCGGGAGGTGCGGGCCCCCAGGATCTACGAGGGGGCCAGCGAGGTGCAGCGCGGCATCATCGCCAAGGAGCTGTACCGGGGGGTGGCGGCCCGATGAGCGCAGGCCGTCCGGGCCCCCACCGGATCAATCCGCCGGAGCTGTCCCCGGCGACGGGCTTCTCCCACGCCGTCACCGCCACCGGCGGCCGGCTGGTGTTCCTGGCCGGCCAGACCGCCCTCGACGGATCGGGCACGGTGGTGGGGCGGACCCTGCCGGAGCAGTTCGAGCGCGCCCTGGCCAACCTGCTGACGGCCCTCGCGGCGGCGGGCGGCGTCCCCTCGGACCTGGCCCGGGTGACGGTGTACGCCGTGGACGTGGAGGACTACCGCGCCCACGCCCCCGAACTGGGGCGGATCTGGCACCGGCTGGCGGGCCGCGACTATCCGGCGATGGCCGTCGTCGGAGTGGTCCGCCTCTGGGACACCGAGGCCCTGCTGGAACTGGACGGGACCGCGGTGCTCCCGTAGAGGCGGCCTAGGTGTGCTGTCCAGGGAGGTTGTGGACGGGTGATGCAGGTCTCGGTTGAGGGATCTTGAAATGGGTGAGGGCCTTCTGGCCTGGTGTGGATTGCGACATCT
>NZ_JBFBDP010000009.1:0-7507 GCF_040701585.1 Streptomyces sp. NPDC093801
CCCGACAGGTCTTTTTCAAAGGAACCTCATCCACCGGAGTGGACGGGGTATCAACTTCTGGCGTTGATTTTTGGCACGCTGTTGAGTTCTCAAGGTACGGACGCTTCCTTTGTTCCTGTTTCCAGGCCCTCCGGGCGCTTCCTTCGTTTCCAACTCTACCAGATCATTTCCGCGCCGTTTCCGACTTGGATTTGAATTCCGGTGGCCGTTGGAGGCCTTTGCCTTTCGGCGCTCCACCACGTTAGCGCTTATCCCCTGCAACTCATAATCGAGCCGTCGGATTCGAATTCGGGCACGCCGAAATCGACCCCGCCAGGGGCGCGTCGTAGGTAGTGGTTTGGCCGCTCCCGCGGGGTCTGCGATGGCAGTGTCCCGTTCCAGCGGCTCGGGCTACGTTAGGCGTCGCCAAAGATCGAGTCAAGTTGAACGGCGGCGCGGCGCGTGGGCGCGGTACGGGCTGACGGTGGGGTCGCCGCTGATCCAGTAGCGGTACGGATGGGCCGCGCCGGCGCCGCCGACACCCGTGCGGGGGCCGTTCCCGACCTGGTCGGGAGGGGTGGCCGTGCCGGCGAGGAGGGAAAGGGGGGAATCGGGTCCCCCGCAGAGGTCGGTGCCGTCGAGGGAGCGGTCCACGGCCAGGGCCGTGGCCAGGCGAGCCGGACCCTTGGCGAGTTCTCGTGGGTTTCTGGCCGTAAGTCGACGTTTGGCGGCCAGGTCGGCGCCCGCCGTCACCTCTCCCGCGCGGAGCAGTACGCCGCTCGCGTGGCCCGGGGGGCCGCAGACGAGGTTGAGGCTGAACCACATGCCGTAGATGAAGTAGACGTACGCGTGTCCGGGCGGGCCGAACATCGACGCGTTGCGGGCGGTGCGGCCGCGGTAGGCGTGGGAGCCCGGATCGGCCTCGCCCTCGTACGCCTCCACCTCCGTGATGCGCAGCTCCACCGGGCCCTCCGGGGTGCGGCGGACCAGGGTCCGGCCGAGCAGGTCGGGGGCCACCGTGAGGACCGGGCGGTCGAAGAAGGACCGGGGCAGGGGCGTACGGTCGGGGCGCGCGCTCATCCGGCCGAGCGTAGTGGACCGCGCGCCCGTGCAACCGGGGCCTAAGGTTCCGCAGTGGTAGGGGGTGGGACGGGCGGCCGGTCGGGCCGGCCGCCGCCTCTGGGAACCGTATCCGTATATCCGTATAGGGGAGATTGACATGGGGTTCAGGAAGCTGCTCGCGAGCCTGGGTGCCGGTGGCGCTTCGGTGGACACGATCATCACCGAGCCGAACGTGGTGCCGGGCGGGATCGTCCAGGGCGAGGTGCGGATCCAGGGCGGGTCCGTGGAGCAGCAGATCGAGGGGCTGTCGGTGGGGCTCCAGGCGCGGGTGGAGGTGGAGGGCGGCGACCACGAGTACAAGCAGGACGTCGTCTTCACCAAGCAGCGCCTCGGCGGTGCCTTCAAGGTGCAGCCGAACGCCCTGCACGTGGTGCCCTTCGCGCTGGAGATCCCGGCGGAGACGCCGATCACCCACTTCGAGGGCCACCCCCTGCACGGGATGAGCATCGGGGTGAGCACCGAGCTGGAGATCGCCCGCGCGGTGGACGCCGGTGACCTGGACCCGATCAACGTGCACCCCGTGCCGGCGCAGCAGGCGATCCTCGACGCGTTCCGGCAGCTGGGCTTCTCCTTCCGCAGCGCGGACATGGAGCGCGGGCACATCCGCGGGACGCGCCAGACGCTGCCCTTCTACCAGGAGATCGAGTTCCTGCCGCCGTCGCAGTACCGGGGCCTGAACCAGGTCGAGCTGACCTTCGTCTCGGACGGGCGCGAGATGGACGTCGTGCTGGAGATGGACAAGAAGCCGGGGCTGTTCAGCGAGGGCAGCGACACCTACCGCTGCTTCCAGGTGGGTCTGCACTCGTACGAGGGGACCGACTGGGCGGCGTACCTGAACCAGTGGATCGCCTCGGTCGGTTCGCAGCGCAACTGGTTCTAGTCTCGGGCCCGTAGGACTTCTTCGATCAAGGAGTACAGCAGTGACCGAGCGGAACAGGGCTCCTCTTCCCCACGCCTTCCACCCCGAGGTGCCCGCCTTCACGGTGGCCAGTGCCGATCTCGCGCCCGGTGCGGATCTGGGCGACGCGCAGGTGCTGGCGGGCGGGAACGTCTCCCCGCAGCTGCGCTGGGAGGGTTTCCCCGAGGGGACGAAGAGCTTCGCGGTGACCTGCTTCGACCCGGACGCGCCGACGGGCAGCGGGTTCTGGCACTGGGTGCTCTTCGACGTCCCCGCGTCCGTCACCGAGCTGCCGGCCGGGGCGGGCAGCGGGAAGTTCGAGGGGCTGCCGGCCGGTGCGGTGCACGTGCGCAACGACTACGGGACGAAGGACTTCGGCGGTGCGGCCCCGCCGGCCGGGGAGCGGCACCGGTACGTGTTCACGGTGTACGCCGTGGACCGGGAGAAGCTCGGCCCGGACGCGGACGCGTCGTGTGCCGTGGTCGGTTTCCATCTGCGGTTCCACGCGCTCGGCCGTGCGCAGCTGATCGGTGAGTACGAGGCGCCGGCGAGCTGATCGTTCTCCCGGCGTTGGCCCGGTCCTGGTCTAAATGAGGCCGGGACCGGGCATTTTTATTGCGTTGTCCCGCGTGGCGCGCGCGGCCAGAGTGGTTGCGGGCCCTGTCGCCAGGGTGGTCGCGGGCCTGCACACGGGAGGTGGGCGAGATGCGGGACACGCTGGTACTGAACGCGAGCTTCGAGCCGCTGTCGACGGTGTCGCTGAACCGGGCCGTCGTTCTGGTGCTCCAGGACAAGGCCGTGGTGGAACAGTCGCATCCCGGGCTGCGTGTGCGGGCGGCCGCGCTGGACCTTCCGATGCCCCGGGTGATCCGGCTGTGCAGGTACGTCCGGGTGCCGTTCCGAAGACATGCTCCCTGGTCGCGGCGGGGGGTGCTGGTCCGTGACCAGCACCGGTGCGCGTACTGCGGGAAGCGCGCGACGACCGTGGACCACGTGCTGCCGAGGGCGCAGGGGGGCGGGGACACCTGGCTGAACACGGTGGCGTCCTGCGCCGAGGACAACCACCGCAAGGCGGCGCGGACCCCGGAGGAGGCGGGAATGCCCCTGCTGCGGGAGCCGTTCGTGCCGTCGCCGGCGGATGCGATGCTGCTCGCGCTGGGGGTGGGCGGCCAGGAGGCGCTGCCCGATTGGCTGGCGCGCTCCGCCTGAGTCCGGTCCGCCCGGCGTGCCCCGTCCGCCCCGTGCGCCGCCCCGTGCCGCGCACGGGGCGGCGTATTTCTTCTACGTCGTTCAGCGGAGCAGCAGTTGGGCGATGGCCAGGAGGCCGACCGTCACGATGACGCCGCGCAGGACGGTCGGGGAGAGCCGCCGGCCGACCTTGGCACCGACCTGGCCGCCGATGGTGGAGCCGACGGCGATGAGCAGGACGGCCGTCCAGTCGAACTCGGCGACGAAGAGGAAGAAGACGGCCGCGATGCCGTTGACGAGTGCGGCGATGACGTTCTTGACGGCGTTGGTGCGCTGCAGGTCCTCGTGGAGCAGCAGGCCCATCAGGCCGAGGTAGAGCACTCCCTGGGCGGCGCCGAAGTAGCCGCCGTACGCGCTGGCGAGGAACATGCCCGTCAGCAGGGCCGGGCCGCCGTCGGGGTGTCCGGTGTCGCCTCCGGCGGCTTCCTGGCGGCGGCGCAGGCCGGCGGCGAGCTTCGGCTGGAGGACGACGAGCACGAGGGCCAGGCCGATGAGGACGGGCACGATCGTGTCGAAGGAGTCCGACGGCAGGGTCAGCAGCAGGACGGCGCCCGCGAGCCCGCCGACGAGGGAG
Source organism: Streptomyces sp. NPDC093801 (assembly GCF_040701585.1). Taxonomy (NCBI): domain Bacteria; kingdom Bacillati; phylum Actinomycetota; class Actinomycetes; order Kitasatosporales; family Streptomycetaceae; genus Streptomyces; species Streptomyces sp. NPDC093801. Next base: position 3,822 of record NZ_JBFBDP010000009.1, read on the forward strand.
ACGGCGCCGAGCCTCAGGACGCGGGCGCGCTGTCCGCGGAGTTCCTTGCGGTAGCCGAAGGCCCCGCTGAGGGAACCGGGCACCAGGCCGAGGGTGTTGGAGACGTTGGCGGTCACCGGGGGCAGGCCGGTGGCGAGCAGCACCGGGAAGGTGATCAGGGTGCCGGAACCGACGATGGTGTTGATCGTGCCGGCGCCGATTCCGGCCGCGAGGACCGCGAGTGATTCCCAGTTGGACATGGACATGGACGGAGCCATCCCCTTTGTGTGAGTGAGTCGCCTCCCCGCCATGAAGGTCGAGGGGCCTCACCGATCATGCACGAAGGGGAGGACCGCGTCAGTCGATGGGGGGCTGTTCCCGGCGCTCGGCCCCGCTGTCGGCGCCGGGGGCTCCCTTGCCGGTGTTCTGCGGGTTGAAGCCCGTCGGGCTCCCGCCCAGGGGGCCGAAGTTGCCCATGGCGCCCGAGAGGCCCTTGAGCGCGTCCCCGATCTCGCTGGGCACGATCCAGAGCTTGTTGGCGTCACCCTCGGCGATCTTCGGGAGCATCTGGAGGTACTGGTAGGCGAGGAGCTTCTGGTCGGCGTCGCCGGCGTGGATGGACTCGAAGACCGTGCGGATGGCCTGGGCCTCGCCCTCGGCCTTGAGGGCGGCGGCCTTGGCCTCGCCCTCGGCGCGCAGGATGGAGGACTGCTTCTCGCCCTCGGCGCGCAGGATCTCGGACTGGCGGACGCCTTCGGCCTGGAGGATCGCGGCGCGCTTGTCGCGGTCGGCGCGCATCTGCTTCTCCATCGAGTCCTGGATGGAGGTCGGCGGCTCGATGGCCTTGAGCTCGACGCGGTTGACGCGGATGCCCCACTTGCCGGTGGCCTCGTCGAGGACCCCGCGCAGCGCCGCGTTGATCTCCTCGCGGGAGGTGAGGGTCCGTTCCAGGTCCATGCCGCCGATGATGTTGCGCAGCGTGGTGACGGTGAGCTGCTCGATCGCCTGGATGTAGCTGGCCACTTCGTACGTCGCGGCGCGGGCGTCGGTCACCTGGTAGTAGATGACGGTGTCGATGTTGACGACCAGGTTGTCCTGGGTGATGACCGGCTGCGGCGGGAAGGGGACGACCTGCTCGCGGAGGTCGATCCGGTTGCGGATGGAGTCGATGAACGGGACGACTATGTTGAGGCCCGCGTTGAGGGTGCGCGTGTAGCGGCCGAACCGCTCGACGATGGCTGCGCTGGCCTGCGGGATCACCTGGATCGTCTTGACCAGGGCGATGAAGACCAGTACCACCAGGATGATCAGGACGATGATGATCGGTTGCATGCGGTTCCCCGTGCCCTTCCGGCTGTCTGTGCTGCCCCGTTGAGCGGAGTCTCGCAGACCCCGGGGCCGCGGGTGGGCTGCTTGCTCACATGACGACCGCGGTCGCGCCGTCGATGTCCACGACGTCGACGGACTGGCCGGGTTCGAAACTGCTGTGGGAGTCGAGCGTCCGGGCGGACCAGACCTCGCCGGCGAGCTTGATGCGGCCGCCGCTGCCGTCGACCCGTTCGAGCACGACGGCGGTCCTGCCCTTCAACGCCTCGATGCCGGTGCGGTGTTGGGGCCTCTGGTCGCGGTGCCGGTTGGCGATGGGCCGGACGACGGCGATCAGCGCGACCGACACGGCGACGAAGACCAGGACCTGGGCCACCGCTCCCCCGCCGAGGGCCGCCGTGACGGCGGCGGCGACGGCGCCGACGGCGAACATGCCGAACTCCGGCATCGCGGTGAGGACGAGCGGGATGCCCAGTCCGACCGCGCCGATGAGCCACCACACCCATGCGTCGATGTCCACATGGTCATGGTAGGTCGGGTGGGCGCGGCCTGGACAGGGTGCGAAGGCCGTCCTCCGGGCGCCGGGGTGCGTCAGCGCAGGGGCAGGCCCTGGGCGGTCCAGCGGTCGTGGTCGTTGCGCTCGACGACCAGCGGGAGCCCGAAGCAGAGCGACAGGTTGCGCGAGGTCAGCTCCAGGTCGATGGGGCCGGCGGTGACGACCTTGCCCTGCCGGATCATCAGGACGTGCGTGAAGCCGGGGGCGATCTCCTCGACGTGGTGCGTGACCATGACCATGGACGGGGCCATGGGGTCGCGGGCCAGGCGGCCGAGGCGGCGGACGAGGTCCTCGCGGCCGCCGAGGTCGAGGCCGGCGGCGGGCTCGTCGAGCAGGAGGAGCTCGGGGTCGGTCATCAGGGCGCGGGCGATCAGGGTGCGCTTGCGCTCGCCCTCGGAGAGGGTGCCGAACTTGCGGTCGAGGTAGTCGGACATGCCCAGGCGGTCGAGGAAGGCGCGGGCGCGCTGCTCGTCGACCTCCTCGTACTCCTCCTGCCAGGTCGCGGTCATGCCGTAGGCGGCGGTGAGCACGGTCTGCAGGACGGTCTGCCGCTTGGGGAGCTTGTCGGCGAGCGCGATGCCGGCGACGCCGATGCGCGGGCGCAGCTCGAAGACGTCGCTGCCGGGCTTGCCGAGGGTGCTGCCGAGGATGGTGGCGGAACCCTTGGTGGGGAAGAGGTAGCTGGAGGCGAGGTTCAGCAGCGTGGTCTTGCCGGCGCCGTTGGGGCCGAGGATGACCCAGCGCTCCCCCTCCTTCACCGACCAGGAGACCTGGTCCACCAGAGCCCGGCCCTCGCGGACCACGGATACGTCCACCAGCTCCAGAACATCGCTCATGAGCGTGTTGTCACCCCTTGCAGTCACGGTTCTCTGTGCGCCGGCAGGCGCAGCCCCAGGGGAAAACCTACGCCACTCGGGGACGGGTCCGGGCCCCAGGCCGGGTCGGGGGCCGGATCCGTAGAGTGGGGGGATGCTTTTCGAACCGCGTTCAGGGCGGCTGGCCGCCTGGGGGAACGCTCTGCTGGCCGGTCGTGTCTCGCCCGACGAGGCCGCGTCGTCGATCGTGGGCGAGGACGCCGTGCACCGCGTGGCGGGGTTGCCGGGCGAGCCGGGTCCGGTGGGGCTCACGCTGGCGCTGGGGCGGCTGCGCGCTCTGGGGGTGACGGGGATGCGGGTGGCGCTGCCGGCGCCGGGGCATCCGCTGGGCCTGAGCGGGCCGCCGGAGTTCAACGCGCGGGCGCTGGAGGCCGAGGAGGCGGTGGTGTGCGCGGGGGCCGCGCTGGGGCTGGTGCCGGAGGTCGAGGAGGCCGGTCCGGCGGGCGACGTGCACGTCTCGGTGGTGTGGCGGTGCCTGCCGGTGCGGGAGGCCCCGCCGGCGGACGTGCCGTCGCTGGGTGAGGCGGAGCGGGAGCTGGCCGAGGCGCTGCGCGAGGCGACGGTGGTGCTGACGCGGCTGGACGTGGCGGGGTCGGGGCCGGTGGCCGAGGCCGCGCTGTCGGCGTACCGGGCGCGGGCGGAGGCGGGCCGGGAGGTGCTGGCGCCCGGGTATCCGGCGCGGGCGGTGCGGGTGCTGGCGCTGGCGCAGCGGGTGGACCTGATGGTGTCGCTGGCGTACGAGCGGGGACACGGGGGCGCGGTGGCGGCCTCGGAGATGGCGGCCCGGGCCGAGGCGCTGCGGCCGGTGGAGCGGGTGGCCCGGCGGGCGCTGGTGGCGGCCTACAACGCCCCGGTGGAGGCGCGCGAGCGGTAGTGCCGGGGCCCCGGGCACCGGTGGCGGCGTACGACGCCCCGGTGGAGAAGCGCGAGCCGTAGTGCCGGAGCCCCGG
>NZ_JBFBDP010000009.1:7605-87806 GCF_040701585.1 Streptomyces sp. NPDC093801
GGGCACCGGTGGCGGCATACGACCCCCCGGTGGAGAAGCGCGAGCCGTAGTGCCGGAGCCCCGGGCACCGGTGGCGGCATACGACCCCCCGGTGGAGAAGCGCGAGCCGTAGTGCCGGAGCCCCGGGCACCGGTGGCGGCATACGACCCCCCGGTGGAGGAGGGCGAGCGGTGGGCCGTCCCTTCCGGGCGTCCGGTACGGCCGCGGCCCCGCTTCCCGGGGAGAGGGGGGAGGCGGGGCCGCAGGTCGGGGGTGGGGTCAGCTGTTGACGCCCGTGTTGCCGAAGGCACCGTTGAGCAGGCCGATGACGTTGGCGGTGTTGCCGACCACGTTCACGGGGACGTGCACGGGGACCTGGACCAGGTTCCCGGAGACCACGCCGGGCGAGTTCAGGGCCTCGCCCTCCGCGGACGCACCGCCGTGCGCCGAGGAGACACCGGCGCCGACGGCGACGAGCCCGCCCGCGATCATGGTGACGGCTGCGGCCTTCTTGTAGTTCTTCACTTCTCGTCCTCCAGTACGTCTGCCGCGACCAGCCGCCGCGGCACGCCATGGAGAACGCTCCCCCCGCCGGCCGGATACGCCATGTGGGCTACATACACCCGACCGTATGAATCTCGGTTAAGCCCATGACCTGCCCGGGGTGCACCCGCTCAGCGGGTGATCCCGTGCCTGACCGCCCACAACGCGGCCTGCGTGCGGTCGGAGAGGTCCAGCTTCATCAGGATGTTCGAGACGTGCGTCTTGACGGTCTTCTCGGACAGGACCAGGGCCCGGGCGATCTCGCGGTTGGAACGGCCGTCGGCGATCAGGCCCAGCACCTCGCGTTCGCGGTCGGTCAGGGAGCCCGGGCGGGCGGCCGGGGCACCCTGGTCGTCCTGGGCCGCGAGCAGGGCCTCGGCGACCTCCGGCTGGAGGAGGACGTGCCCGGCGTGGACGGAGCGGATGGCGCCCGCCAGGGCGTCGGGGTCGATGTCCTTGTAGAGGTATCCGGCGGCCCCGGCCCGCAGGGCGGGGACCACGGTCCGCTGTTCCGTGAAGCTGGTGACGATGAGGACCCGGGCGGGGTTGCCGAGGTCGCGCAGGCGGCGCAGGGCCTCGATCCCGTCGGTGCCCGGCATGGTGACGTCCATCAGGATGACGTCGGGCCGCAGCTCCTCGGCGCGGGCGGTGCCCTCCGCCCCGTCGGCGGCCTCGCCCACGACCTCGATGTCCTCCTGTACCTCCAGGAAGGTGCGCAGGCCGCGCCGGACCACCTGGTGGTCGTCGACGAGCAGGACGCGGATGCGGCCGGGGGTGTCAGCCACCGGGGACCTCCATCTCGATCGTGGTGCCCGCTCCGGGCTCGGAGCGGACCTCCAGCCGGCCGCCGGCGCCGGCCGCCCGGTCCCGCATGGAGACCAGTCCCAGGTGGCGCCCGGCCTTGCGGACGGTGGGAGGGGAGAAGCCCCGGCCCCAGTCCCGTACGCGCAGGACGGCCCCGCCGTCGGGGGCCCGGGAGAGGGTGACCTCGACGCGGTCCGCCCCGGAGTGGCGCAGGGCGTTGTGGAGGGCTTCCTGGGCGACGCGCAGCAGTGCCTCCTCCTGGGACGCGGGCAGGGCCCGTACGCCGTCGCAGGTGAACGTGACGCGGGCGGTGTGGGCGCGGTCCAGGACGCGGACGTGGTTGCGCAGGGTCGCGACGAGCCCGTCCTCGTCGAGGGCGGCCGGGCGCAGCTCGGTCACGGCGGCGCGCAGCTCGTCGGCGGCCTCGGCGGCGAGGGCGGCTACCTGCTGGAGCTCGCCCTTGGCGCGGGCCGGGTCGCGGTCGACGAGGGCGGCGGCGGCCTGGGCGGTCAGGCGCAGGGAGAACAGCTTCTGGCTGACGGCGTCGTGCAGCTCGTGGGCGAGGCGGGAGCGCTCCTCGGCGATGGTGAGCTCGCGGCTGCGCTCGTAGAGGCGGGCGTTGGTGAGGGCGATGGCGGCGTGCTGGGCGAGGAGGGAGAGGAGTTCCTCGTCCTCGTCGGTGAAGCCCGGCTCCCGGCCGGGCCCTCCGCCGGGGGTCTTCCTCTTGTTGGCGAGGAAGAGGGCGCCGAGGGTCTCCTCGCCGTCGCGGACGGGCAGGCCGAGGAAGTCGGACATGTCCGGGTGGGCGGCGGGCCAGCCCTCGAAGCGGGGGTCCAGGCGGACGTCGGCCAGGCGCTGGGGGGCGTCCTGGTGGAGCATCGCGGCGAGGATGCCGTGCTGGCGGGGCAGGGGGCCGATGCGGCGCCACTGCTCCTCGGTGATGCCGTCGACGACGAACTGGGCGAAGCCGCCGTGGTCGTCGGGGACGCCCAGGGCCGCGTACTCGGCGTCGAGCAGCTCGCGGGCCGAGACGACGATCGTGCGCAGGACGTCCTGGACCTCCAGCCGGCGGCTCATGGCGAGCAGGGCGGTGCTGACGGCCGCGAGCCCGGTGCAGGGTCCGTTGTGCATGGGGTTCACCGTACCGGCGGCACTGACCTGCGGGATCGGGCTCCGGTCGTAGGCCTTGGGGCCGGGTCGCGTACGGCCCGGGGAGGGGTCCGGGCGCGGTGTGTCTGCCCTGGGGAGGAGGCGGGGGCGCCGCCGGGTCCTCCTGGAGGCGGACACCGGTCACACACGGCATTGCTGCTGCAACTCTCGGTGAGACCGTCACAGGTTCGATGTGAGGCCCGGCATAGGACGCACATCACTTACGAAGCCGCGTAGTGGAGACCTAAAGGCCGCGTCAGTGCTGTGCGGACTGGCCTCCGGGCCGAAAGTCCCGAGACCGCGCCGGGCCCTGATCCACTACCGGGGATCGTACGTCACACCTTTGCCACAGGATTTTGCCGCCGCTAAGAATGGCTGCCGTCGCAAGGCGCCGAGGGATCCCGGATCCGCCCGGCGCCTTCCTGCGGCCCCCGCTATTCGAAGAGGTTGCCCCGCATGTCTGCTTCCAGCACTCCCGGTCACAGTCGTCTGACGAAGGCGTACAAGCTGTCGATCGCCGGTGTCGCCACCCTCGGTGCCGCCGCGCTCGCCTTCTCCGTGGTCCCGGCCGGCAACGGCGCCCAGGAGACGCAGCAGACGGTGGCCGTCGCCCCGGTGGCGTGGACCCAGTCGATCCAGCAGAACCTCGGCGCCCAGCACGCCGTAGCGGACCAGAAGGCCAAGGACGCGGCGAAGGCCCAGGCCGCGGCGCAGGCGAAGAAGGACCGCGAGGCCAAGGAGGCGGCCAGCCGCTCCGCCGCCCGTACCCCGGTCTTCGCGAACAACCTCGACGGCTGGATCAAGGAAGCCCTCTTCATCATGAAGCGCGAGGGCATTCCCGGCACCTACGCCGGCATCCACCGCAACATCATGCGCGAGTCCAGCGGCAACCCCCGCGCGATCAACCTGTGGGACATCAACGCGAAGAACGGCATCCCCTCGAAGGGCCTGCTCCAGGTCATCCAGCCGACCTTCAACACGTACCACGTCAAGGGCACCAAGTTCGACCTGTACGACCCGGTCGCGAACATCGTCGCCGCGTGCAACTACGCCGCCGACCGCTACGGCTCGATGGACAACGTGAACAGCGCCTACTAGGCCCTGCGCACCCCCGCACCCCCCATGCGCCTCAGGGCGGCCCCCGGACGTTCCGGGTGCCGCCCTGAGGCGTCTCGTCGTGCCGGGCCGCGCGGGTCCGCGGCCGCGTGCGGCGGCTACTTGCGCATGACCTCGGGCTCGTGGCGGCGCAGCAGGCGCGCCACGGCGAAGCCGCAGATCACGGCCTGCAGGACCAGGACGATGACGTCCACGAACCACTGGCCGGTGGTGTGGTCCCACAGCGGGTCGGTGTTGGTGGGGTTCTGCGGGTCCCACGGCGCCATGAGCCTGCCCAGGTCCAGGGTGGTGCCGGCGGCGCCGACGGCCCAGCGGGAGGGCATCAGCCAGGCGAACTGCTCCAGGCCGACCTTGTCGTAGAGCTGGAACAGGATGCCGGTGAAGACGACCTGGACGATCGCGAACATCACGAGCAGCGGCATGGTCTTCTCGGCGGTCTTCACCAGCGAGGAGATCACCAGGCCGAACATCATCGCGGTGATGCCGAGCGCGGTGACCGAGACGCAGAGCTCGACGGCCGGGTTCATGAACAGGCCCTCGGCCGGCAGCTTGCGCGGGGTGAAGGCGATGGCGCAGATGATCGCGCCCTGGATGACCGTGATCACACTGAGGACGATCACCTTCGACATGAGGTACGCCGACCGGGACAGGCCGGTCGCGCGCTCCCGCTCGTAGATGACGCGTTCCTTGATCAGCTCACGGACCGAGTTGGCCGCGCCCGAGAAGCACATGCCGACCGCGAGGATCAGGGTGATCGTGCCCGCGTCGCCGTTGAAGCGGGACGGCGGGGTCGGCGGGGCCAGGCCGAACTTCGCGGGGATGACCGTGGACACGATGCCCAGGACCGCGGGCAGCAGCACCATCAGGGCGAGGAAGCCCTTGTCGGAGGCGATCACCGAGACGTAGCGGCGGATCAGCGTCCACAGCTGCGAGCCCCAGGCCTGCGGCTTCGGCGGGATCATCTGCGCCTGCGGCATCGCGACCTGCTGCGGGGCGACCGCGTCGAGCTCGGCGGCGTACATCTGGTAGTGCCGCGAGCCCTTCCAGCGGCCGGCCCAGTCGTAGTCGCGGTAGTTCTCGAAGGCGGAGAACACGTCGGCCCAGGTGGTGTAGCCGAAGAAGTTCAGCGCCTCGTCCGGCGGGCCGAAGTAGGCGACGGACCCGCCCGGGGCCATGACCAGCAGCTTGTCGCAGAGGGCCAGCTCGGCGACGGAGTGGGTGACGACGAGGACCGTGCGGCCGCCGTCGGCGAGCCTGCGCAGCAGCTGCATGACGTCGCGGTCCATGCCCGGGTCGAGGCCGGAGGTCGGCTCGTCCAGGAAGATCAGCGACGGCTTGGTCAGCAGCTCCAGGGCCACGGACACGCGCTTGCGCTGGCCGCCCGAGAGCGAGGTGATCTTCTTGTCCTTGTGGATGTCGAGCTTGAGCTCGCGCAGGACCTCGTCGATGCGGGCGGCGCGCTCGGCCTCGGCGGTGTCGCCCGGGAAGCGGAGCTTGGCCGCGTACTTCAGGGCGGTCGAGACCTTCAGCTCCTTGTGCAGGATGTCGTCCTGCGGGACCAGGCCGATGCGCTGGCGGAGCTCCGCGAACTGCTTGTACAGGTTGCGGTTGTCGTAGAGGACCTCGCCCTGGTCGGCGGGCCGGTAGCCGGTCAGCGCCTTCAGGAGCGTGGACTTGCCGGAGCCGGAGGGGCCGATGACGCCGATCAGCGACTTCTCCGGGACGCCGAAGGTGACGTCCTTGAGGATCTGCTTGCCGCCGTCGACCGTGACCGTGAGGTGGCGGGCCGAGAAGGAGACGTCACCGGTGTCGACGAACTCCTCGAGGCGGTCGCCGACGATCCGGAAGGTCGAGTGGCCGACACCGACGATGTCGGTGGGGCCGAGCAGCGCGCTGCCGGACTTCTGCAGGGGCTGGCCGTTGACGTAGGTGCCGTTGTGGCTGCCGAGGTCGTGGATCTCGAAGCGGCCGTTGGTGGAGCGGAACTCCGCGTGGTGGCGCGAGACCTGGAGGTCGGAGACGACGAGCTCGTTCTCCAGGGCACGGCCGATGCGCATGACGCGGCCGACGGCGATCTGGTGGAACGTCGTCGGGCTGCGGTGGTCGCTGCTGTAGCCGGGTGCCGCGGACTGCTGCGGCACGCCGCCCTGCTGCTGCGGCACGAACGGCTGCTGCGGCTGGTGCTGCTGCGGCTGCGGGGCCTGGTGCTGCTGGTGCTGCTGCGGCTGGTGGTGCTGCGGCTGCTGCGGGTGGGCCTGCTGCTGGTCCCAGGCGGGCTGCTGCGGCTGCTGCTGGGCCGGCGGCTGGAACGCCGGGGCCTGGTTGTGCGCGGCCGGGGCCTGGTAGGCCGGCTGCTGCTGGGCCGCCATGCCGGCGCTCGGATTCAGCCGCGGGCCGTCCGTCGCGTTGCCCAGGTGGACCGGCGTACCGGGCACGAGCTCCGTCTGCTGGACCCGCGCGCCGTGCACGTAGGTGCCGTTGGTGCTGCCGTGGTCCTCGATGGCCCAAACCCGGCCGTTCCAGCTGATGGTGGCGTGCCGCCAGGACACGCGGGCGTCATCGATCACCACGTCTCCCTGGGGATCGCGCCCCAGCGAGTACGACCTGGACGGATCGAGCGTCCAGGTCCTTCCGTTCAATTCCAGTACGAGTTCCGGCACTCCAGCCCCACTTAAGGTCCCCCGAGAATCCCCCTGGCGTCCAGGGAGAACGACGTCAGGGAGTCTAGGGATGGCGAACATCCGGGGGAACTATTTCAGGCCTGCGGCCACATGTGGAATCCGGGCCTTCCACAGGCCTCCGCGCATGCCCGTTGACGGGGTCGAAAGGCACCCGGAGAGTGCGATACAGGACTTCTCGCCGCACTCGGCCCGGTGACGGGTGTCGCCGCACGCACCGCACGTGCCGCACGCGCCGCCGGCCCCGGCGGGGCGCCGTATCCGGACGCGCCCGCGGACGCGGGGCGGCGGGAGGACGAGCGGGGCGTTCAAAAGGTGGGACGGAGAGCCGGGGCGGGGGGCCGGGCAGATACGGTGAGAACACCATGAGCGCTTCGCAGACCTCCGACGTCCCCACCCTCCTCGTCAAGATCTTCGGCAAGGACCGTCCCGGGATCACCGCCGGGCTAATGGACACCCTCGCCGCCTACTCCGTCGACGTCGTCGACATCGAGCAGGTCGTCACCCGTGGCCGCATCGTCCTGTGCGTCCTCGTCACCAAGCCCGCCGCCGGCTCCGAGGGCGAGCTGCGGGCCACCGTCCACAGCTGGGCCGAGTCGCTGAAGCTGTCGGCCGAGATCATCTCCGGTACCGGTGACAACCGCCCGCGCGGTGTCGGCCGGTCCCACGTCACCGTGCTCGGGAACCCGCTGACCGCGGAGTCCACGGCCACCATCGCCGCCCGGATCACCGCGACCGGCGGCAACATCGACCGTATCTTCCGGCTCGCCAAGTACCCGGTGACGGCGGTCGAGTTCGCCGTCTCGGGCGCCGAGACGGAGCCGCTGCGCACCGCCCTGGCGACCACCGCCGCCCAGATCGGCGTCGACGTGGCCGTGGTCTCGGCGGGGCTGCACCGCCGGGCGCAGCGGCTGGTGGTCATGGACGTGGACTCGACCCTGATCCAGGACGAGGTCATCGAGCTGTTCGCCGCGCACGCCGGCTGCGAGGCCGAGGTCGCCGAGGTGACCGAGCGGGCCATGCGCGGGGAGCTGGACTTCGAGCAGTCCCTGCACGCCCGGGTGGCGCTGCTGGCGGGGCTGGACGAGTCCGTCGTGGAGAAGGTCCGCGCCGAGGTGCGGCTGACCCCCGGCGCCCGGACCCTGGTACGGACTCTGAAGACCCTCGGCTACCAGGTCGGCGTGGTCTCGGGCGGGTTCACCCAGGTCACCGACGACCTGCGCGAGCAGCTGGGACTGGACTTCGCGCAGGCCAACACCCTGGAGATCGTCGACGGGAAGCTGACCGGCAAGGTCACCGGGGAGATCGTGGACCGGGCCGGCAAGGCCCGGCTGCTGCGCCGCTTCGCCTCGGAGGCCGGGGTGCCGCTGGCCCAGACGGTGGCGATCGGTGACGGCGCCAACGACCTGGACATGCTGAACGCGGCCGGTCTGGGCGTGGCCTTCAACGCGAAGCCGGTGGTCCGCGAGGCGGCCCACACCGCCGTGAACGTGCCGTTCCTGGACGCCGTGCTCTATCTGCTCGGCATCACCCGTGAGGAAGTGGAAGCGGCCGACCTGGCCTGAGCGGCCCCCCGTCCCCCCGCGCCCGGCCGGATCCCTCCGGCCGGGCGTTCGTCATGTCCGGCGGTCGCCGGCCGCGAGGGCCGTCCGCGCGAGGCGGAGTCGAGGCGGCGTTGATCCGGACTTGCTCCGTGTGTACTGCACTTGGGTCCCAAGCGCCGAACGCTCCACCGGTCCGCGACAGCGGTGGCCCGATCGGCTCCTTTGTTCAAGGGGACGTTGATGACTCGAAGTGTGCTCATCACCGGAGGCTCGGGCGGCATCGGCCGGGCCTGCGTGGAGAGATTCGCGCGGGAGGAGGACTGGACGGTCTGGTTCACCTACCGCAACGGCCGGGCGCGGGCCGAGGAACTGGTGCAGGAGCTGGCCCTCACCGGGCGCGCCAAGGTGGAGGCCTTCCCCTTCGCCCAGGGCGAGTGGGAGGACCACGAGCTGCTGCTCGACCGGCTGCCGGGCCCGGTGGACGTGCTGGTGAACAACGCCGCGGTGGGTTCGAGGACGATCGAGCACTACACCGGGGGCCCCGGGCACGCGAAGGCGTCGGCCTTCTTCCAGATCAACGCGGTGGGTCCGCTGTGGCTCATCGAGCAGCTGCTGCCCGGGATGCTGGAGCGGGGCTTCGGGAAGATCGTCAACGTGTCCAGCGTCGGCGGGGGGATCTTCCAGTTCCCCGGCTTCCACCCGGCCGACGGGATGAGCAAGGCGGCCCTGACCTATCTGACCCGCCACCTCGCCGCCGATCTGGCGCACTCGCCGGTGGACGTGTTCGCCCTCTGCCCGGGCGCCGTCGACACCGCCATGTTCCGGGCGAGCACCCTGGACGCGCTGTCGGCCGCGGAGCGGGCCGCCCTCTCCGCGCGGCTGCCCAAGGGCCGCATGATCACCTCCGAGGAGATCGCGGAGCAGGTGCGCTGGCTGGCGGGCGAGCACTCCACGCCGCTGCACGGCGCCGTCATCGACGCCTCGATGGGCCTCGGCGTGCACCCCGGCCTGCTCACCGGCACCGGCACCGGCGTGGACAGCGGGAGGGCGGCCTGATGGGATCCCGCCCCCTCTCCCGGCAGGCCGCCCGGCTCCTCTCCGACACCCCGGCCATCGCCGAGGCCCACTTCCGGGCGGAGGCCGAGCCGTACGACGGCCTCACCCGCCCCGACGGCTACCTGAACCTGGGCACCGCCGAGAACCGGCTGCTGTGGGACCTGCTCGAAGGCCGGCTGACCGAGCTCCCCGCGATGGACGAGTCCGTGGCCCGCTACGCCCCGCTGCACGGCACCGCCCTGCTGCGCGAGCGCGTCGCCGGCCTGCTCTCGGCGACCGTGGGCACGCCACTGGACCCCGAGGACCTGGTGGTGATCAGCGGCGCCACCGGGGCGCTGGACGCGATCGCCTCCGCCCTGTGCGACCCGGGCGAGGCCATCGTGGTGCCCGCCCCCTACTACGGGGCCTTCGACACCGATCTGGGCGGCCGCTCCGGCGCCCGGATCCTGCCCGCGCCGCTCGACCCCGCCGACGGGTTCCGGCTGACCGCCGCCGCGGTGGACCGGGCGCTGCGCGGGGCCCGGGAGCAGGGGATCACCGTGCGCGCCGTGGCGCTGTCCTCCCCCTCCAACCCGATCGGGGAGGTGCACGGGCCCGAGGTGCTGGCCGGTCTGCTGCGGGTGGTCCGCGAGCACGACGTGGACCTGGTCTCGGACGAGATCTACGCCCACGCCGTGTTCGGCGGGCAGCCCTTCACCAGTGCCGCCGACCCGGCCGTCAACCCGGACTGGGCCGACCGCACCCACGTGGTGTGGGGCTTCGCGAAGGACTTCGGGCTGCCCGGCCTGAAGACCGGGGTCCTGCACACCCGGGACGCCGGGGTGCGGGCGGCCGCCCGGGCGCTGGCGTACTTCGCGCCGGTCTCCACCGCCACCCAGCACACCCTGGCGGAGCTGCTGGCCGACCCGGAGTGGGTCTCCTCCTTCCTCGCGGCGGGCCGGCTCCGGCTGGGCTCCTCGTACGGGCACCTCACCGGGCTGCTGGACGCGTACGGGATCCCGTACGCCCCCGCGGGCGCCGGCTTCTCCGTCTGGCTGGACCTCGGGCACTGGCTGCCCGGCACCGGCTTCGCCGCGGAGGAGCTGCTGTGGCGGGAGCTCTTCGGGAAGGCGAAGGTCAGCATCCTGCCGGGCGGTGCCTTCCGCTCGCCCGAGCCGGGCTGGTTCCGGCTGTGCCACACCGTCCCGGCCCCGCTGGTCGCCGAGGCGGTCCGGCGGATCGCCGCCCACCTGGGCCTGACGGCGCAGGCGGGCCCGCACGACACCCCCTCCCCCGCCCCACGGAACGGAAACCGCCCATGAGCACGGCACCGGGTCCCCTCGACCGCTGGTACGAGAGCGCCGGGGTGCGCGGCGGAGTACGGCGGGTGTTCCACGCCGAGGCGGAACAGGGCCGGGTCTTCTTCCCCGACGCCCTGGTGCCGCACCTGGCGCACCCGGAGGTGAAGGCGCTGGCCCCGGAGCGGGTCCGCGAGGTCTCGGTCAGGCACCTGTACCAGTTCCTGCACTCGACGACCCACTTGGAGACCCGGGTGGTCAACGGGGCGGCCGAGCCCGTCGCCAACGGCATCTCGGGGCTGCACTTCCCGACCGCGCTGCGGATGGACGCCTTCAAGGTGTACTGCGACGAGGGCTACCACGCCCTGTACAGCCTGGACCTCGCCGACCAGGTGGCCGCCGTCACCGGCATCGCCGTCCCCGAGGTGGACTACGGAGGCTTCGTCACGGCGCTCCAGGACACCGGGCGGCGGCTGCTGCCCGAGGACCCGGTGCTGGCCGGGCAGCTCCAGGCGGTGGTGTTCGAGACGCTGATCACGGCCGTCCTCAACGAGGTGCCGCAGGACCCGACCGTGGTGAGCACGGTGCGGGAGCTGATGCGCGACCACGCCAAGGACGAGGGCCGCCACCACCGGTTCTTCTCCGCGTTCTTCCTGGAGCTGTGGGCCCGGCTCGACGGGCGGCGCCGCGTGCTGGCGGCCCGCGCCCTGCCCGCGATGATCCGCGCCGCGCTGGACTGGGACCTGGAGCCGGTGCGGGTGTCGCTGCGCCTGGCCGGTCTGGACGAGGAGCGCGTCGGGGCCGTCCTCGCGGACAGCTACGGCGGCAGCGCGGGCGTGGACCGCATCCAGACGATCTCCCGTTCCACCCTGCGGCTGTGCGCCCAGGTCGACGCCTTCGACCTGCCCGGCGTCACGGACGCGTTCGCCGCCCACGGACTGCGCGCCCCGGAGGACTCCGATGCCTGAGACCGCGACCGTCACCTACTCGAACTACCTCCGCCTGCCGGAGCTGCTGGCGCTCCAGGTGCCGCTGGCCGACGGAGTGGACGACGAGCTGTTGTTCATCACGGTCCACCAGGTGCAGGAACTGTGGTTCGGGCAGCTGCTGCGCGACCTGGCGGACGCCCGCGACCGGATGCTGGAGGGCGATCCGCGGGCCGCCCGGGCCCGGCTGGGGCGCAGCGTGTCCGTGACCCGGGCGCTGATCGCCGCGCTCCATCCGCTGCGGGCGATGCCGCCGCGCGAGTTCCACGCCTTCCGGGGCGTGCTGGGCAGCAGCAGCGGTCAGCAGTCGGCGCAGTACGTGGAGGTCGCGGGGCTGTGCGGGGCCGACTGGGTGCGCGGGGAGTACGGGCGGCGGGCCATCGCGGGGCTGGCTCCCGAGGAGCGGGAGCGGCTGCACGCCCGGCTGGCGGAGCCCACCCTGTGGGAGGCGTTCGTGGCGCTGCTGGCCAAGGCCGGGTTCGCGGTCGGGACGCGCGAGGAGCGCTGGGAGGCGTACGCGCGGCTGGGGGCGGGGCCGCTGGACGGCGACCCGGCGGAGTTCGCCGAGCTGGCCGAGCTGGCGGAGGCGCTGGTCGACCACGACGAGGTGTGGACGGAGTGGCGGGCCTGCCACGCGCTGCTGGTGGAGCGGCAGATAGGCGGGCGGCCGGGGACGGGCGGCAGCAGCGGGACGGCCCATCTGCGGGCGTCGGTGTACCGGCGGTTCTACCCGGAGCTGTGGGAGGCCCGGGACGCGGGCTTCGCGGAGCTGCCGGCCCGTTGCCCGATGGGCTGAGGACGTGCGCGGGCCCGGGGGGTGCGCCCCCCGGGCCGGGGCCGCGCCGCTCAGTGCTCCTTGGGGGTCCAGTAGTCCAGCAGGGTGCCCGCTCCGGGCTCGACGGACTTCCAGGGGCCGGTGAAGGAGACCACGGCCAGGGCTGCGGTCGGGAAGCCCGTGCGGTTCATCCGGGTCTGGGTGTCGCCCTCCGCGCGCCCGGAGAGGATCTCGGCCAGGGCGTGCATGCCGGGATTGTGGCCGATGACGAGGAGGTCGGCGACCTCGTCGGGGGTCTCGTTCAGCAGGGCGATGAGCTCGCCCGGGGAAGCGTCGTAGACCCGTTCCTCGTAGACGGTCCGGGGCCGGTACGGGAGTTCCTGGACGGCGAGCTTCCAGGTCTCCCGGGTGCGGACGGCGGTGGAGCAGAGGGCCAGGTCGAAGGTGATGCCGGTCTCGGCCAGCTTCCGGCCGGCCGCCGGTGCGTCCCTGCGGCCGCGGTCCGCCAGCGGGCGGTCGTGGTCGGCCACCTGGGGCCAGTCGGCCTTGGCGTGCCGGAGGAGGGCGATCCTGCGGGGTGTGTCGGCGCTCATGGGCCCAGCTTCGCACGAAACGGGCCACGGGGCGCAGGGTGTTGAGGGGGCCGTCCCCCGCTCGGGAGGGCGTGCTCCGGCGCGCGCGGATCGTCCGACGGCGCGCGCCGCGCGGGTCAGACGACGGCGCGGAGCAGCTGCTGGGTGACCTGGACCAGTCCGGAGGGCTGGCCGGTCGCCGCCTGGGCCTGGCCGGAGCCGGCGAGCAGCAGCAGGAGCAGGCCGAAGGCGAGGGCGGGCAGGGCCAGGGTCCACCAGTGCAGCCGGGCGCTGGTGTGGACGTACGCGCCGTGGCGGCGGCGGGACCGGGCGGGGAGGGACGGGGTGTGCGTGGTGGCCGGCATGGCCGCCTCCGGGTTCTTCGGCTGGGGACTGTCTCGCTGCTTCGAATCTATGGATCCGGTGCGGCGGTTCCCATCCGGGGCACACCCCAGCCGACCCTGATCCCGACCCCCTAGGGGATGGTGGGGTCAACCCCACCACCGGGGGCGGGCCGGGCCGGCGGGCGGTGCGTCAGGGGGAGGCGAGGGTGGCGATGACGGCCACGATCACGGTCACGAGGGCCATGGCTCCCAGCACGAGGCCGAGCTTCTTGTGGCTGTCCTGGGGGTTGGGTTCGAGTACGGGCGACATGGCGCTCAGTCTCGCATGCCGCATTCGTCCTCGATCGTGCGGTCCCGGCCGGCGAGGACGCCGAGGGCGATCTGCGGGACGAGGAGGCCGGCCATGAGGGCGAGGGGCAGGTCCCAGCCGCCGCTGTGCTGGTAGAGGGTGCCGATGACCAGCGGGCCGGGGATGGAGATCAGGTAGCCGGTGCTCTGGGCGAAGGCGGAGAGCCTGACGACGCCGGCCGGGGACTTGGCGCGCAGTCCGATCATCGTGATCACGAGGGGGAAGGCGCAGTTGGAGACGCCGAGCAGGAGGGCCCAGGCCCAGGCCCCGCCGGCGGGGGCGAGGTAGAGGCCGAGGTAGCCGGCGAGGCCGAAGAGGCCGAGGACGGCGGCGATGGGGCCCTGGTGGCGCATCCGTGCGGCGAGGCCGGGGATGACGAAGGCCAGGGGAACGCCCATGACCATGGTGACGGCGAGGAGCACGCCCGCCGTGGAGGCGGAGACCCCGGCGTCGCGGAAGATCTGCGGGAGCCAGCCCATGGTGACGTAGGCGCCGGTGGCCTGGAGGCCGAAGTAGCAGGCGAGCACCCAGGCGGTGCGGCTGCGCACGACCGAGGGGCCTGCGTCCTCGCGCGCCGCCGCGGCGGGCGCGGCTGCCTTCTCGCGGCGGCCGGCGGCGGCGACGGGCAGCCAGGGCAGTACGGCGGCGACGGCGAGGGCGGCCCAGACCAGCAGGCCGGTGCGCCAGCTGCCGCCGAGGGCGGAGGTCAGCGGGACGGTGGCGGCGGCCGCGAGGGAGGTGCCGGCGGCCAGGGCCATGGAGTAGAGGCCGGTCATGGTGCCGACGCGGTCCGGGAACCAGCGCTTGACGATGACCGGGAGCAGCACGTTGGTCAGGGCTATGCCGGCCAGGGACAGGGCGCTGGCCGCGAGGAAGGCGGCGGCGCTGTCCGCGAAGGGGCGGATCACCAGACCCGCGGCGACGGCGGCCATGCCGGCGCAGACCACGGCGGCCGGGCCGAAACGCCGGGAGAGCCGCGGCGCGGTGACGCCGAAGACGGCGAAGCAGAGCGCGGGGACCGAGGTGATCAGTCCGGCGACGGCGCCGCTCATGTGGAGGCCGGTGCGGGCCTCCTCGAAGAGGGCGCCGAGGCTGGTGATGGCGGGCCGCAGGTTGAGGGCGGCCAGCACGATGCCGACGACGAGCACGGGGCCGAGCCACCTCGGGTCGGCGGCGGCCGGGGCGGTGGCGGGGCGGCCCTGGGAGCCGCTCGGGGCCGCCGGGCGGCTCAGGGTCTGGAGGTCTTCGTCGCGCATCCCGCCATCATAGAATCATGGGATGATTGGTTGTCCAGTGTGCTGTCACACTTGAGCCCGTTCCGCCTCCCGTCCGGCAGTCCTCGAAAGGCCCCGACCGCATGCCGCTGACCTCGCCCCGGCGTTCCGCGCTCGTCGACCAGGTGATCGCCCAGCTCAGGAACCAGATCACCTCCGGCGAGTGGCCGGTCGGGAGCCGGATCCCCACCGAGCCCGAGCTGGTGGAGCTGCTGGGCGTCGCCCGCAACACCGTGCGGGAGGCCGTCCGGGCCCTGGCGCACAACGGGCTCCTGGACATCCGCCAGGGGTCGGGTACGTACGTGCTCGCCACGAGCGAGCTGGCCGGGGTGATGCACCGGCGCTTCGCGGGGGCCGACCCCCGGCACGTCGCGGAGCTGCGCTCGACGCTGGAGTCCTCGGCGGCCCGGCTGGCGGCGGAGCGGCGCACGGAGCGGGACCTCGTCCAGCTGGAATCACTCCTGGCGCGGCGCGAGGAGGCCTGGGCGAGCGGGGACGCGGAGCTGTTCGTGAGCACGGACGTCGCGCTGCACATGGCCGTGGTGACGGCCTCCCACAACGAGGTGCTGATCGGCCTCTACGCGGACCTGGGCGACCTGGTGGCGGAGTGGCTGCGCGCGGACGTGGGCACCGAGCTGCACCCGGCCGACCACCTGGACCACGCCCGCCTGATCGCGGCGATCCGGCGGGGGGACGGGGACACGGCGGCCTCGGAGGCGGCGGGCTACCCGTTCGCCTGCCGCGGCAAGAGCACCCGCCAGGCCTGATCCGAAAGACACGGCCCAGCCGCTCCTCAGGGGCGCTGGTGGCTGACCCAGGCCGTGCGGACCTCTTTCCAGCAGCGGCCGGTCAGCCGGGTGCGGCCGGCCGGGTCCAGGGGCACGAGCGCGCTGTCCCCGTCGATGTCCCACCAGCGCTCGCACTCCACGTGGAGCCGGAGCAGGTCGGTCTCGGGGTAGCCGTTGTGGCAGTACGCGATCACCTGTGAGCCGTCGATCTCGGTGTCGCAGTCGGAGCCGTAGAGCTCGCGCGCGGCGGGCTGCTCGGGCCGTACGGGTGGTTCGGCGGGGATCTCGGCGAGGTCCACGGCGGCCGGGGCCGCCGCCTCGGGCCCGGGGGCGGGCCCCGGTCCGCCGGGCTGCGCGAGGGCTCCCGGGATCAGGAGTCCGGTCAGGGCCACCGAGGTGACCAGCAGCGATACCGCTCGGCTCGGCCTCGCGCGCACTCCCGCACCTCCTCCCCGAACCCGCCGGGAAGATCCCGGCCAGGTCAGTTTGCAGGTATGCGTCCCGGTTTTCGACTTGGAAAGATCCGGTCGGACGGCGAACGTCCGATCGAGGACGCCCGCCCGGCCCGTGCCGCGGAACGGCGCAAACGGCGGTGGCCGCGCCTCCCTCCGGGGAGGCGCGGCCACCGCCGTACGGACGCGGGGGTCCGGCCCGGAAGGTCAGGCGCCCATCGCGTGCAGGCCGCCGTCCACGTGGACGATCTCGCCCGTGGTCTTCGGGAACCAGTCCGACAGCAGGGCCACGACGCCCTTGCCCGCCGGCTCCGGGTCGCTCATGTCCCACGCCAGCATGGAGCGCTGGTTCCAGGTGTCCGCCAGCTCACCGAAGCCCGGGATGGACTTGGCGGCCATCGAGCCGATCGGACCGGCCGAGACCAGGTTGCAGCGGATGTTCTCCTTGCCCAGGTCGCGGGCGAGGTAGCGGCTGGTGGCCTCCAGCGCGGCCTTGGCCGGGCCCATCCAGTCGTACTGCGGCCAGGCGAACTGCGCGTCGAAGGTGAGGCCGACGACGGCCGCGCCCTCCGCCGGGAACAGCGGCTTGCAGGCCATGGTCAGCGACTTCAGCGAGAACGCCGAGACGTGCATCGCGGTGGCGACCGACTCGAACGGGGTGTTCAGGAAGTTGCCGCCGAGCGCGTCCTGCGGGGCGAAGCCGATGGAGTGGACGACGCCGTCGAGGCCGCCGAGCTCCTCGCGGACGAGGCCCTCCAGGCGGGCCAGGTGCTCGTCGTTGGTGACGTCGAGCTCGATCACCTTGACCGGCTTGGGCAGCTTCTTGGCGATGCGCTCGGTCAGCGACGGGCGCGGCCAGGCGCTGAGGATGACCTCGGCGCCCTGCTCCTGGGCCAGCTTGGCGGCGTGGAAGGCGATGGAGGACTCCATCAGCACGCCGGTGATGAGGATCCGCTTGCCCTCGAGAATTCCGCTCATGGTGATCAGTGACCCATGCCCAATCCGCCGTCAACGGGAATGACGGCTCCGGTGATGTACGCGGCGTCGTCGGACGCCAGGAAGCTCACGGCGGCCGCGATCTCCTCGGGCTGCGCGTAGCGCGCCAGCGGCACCTGCGCCAGGATGCCCGCGCGCTGCTCGTCGCTGAGCACCTTCGTCATGTCGGTGTCCACGAAACCGGGGGCGACGACGTTGAAGGTGATGTTGCGGGAGCCGAGCTCGCGGGCGAGCGAGCGGGCGAAGCCCACCAGCGCCGCCTTCGAGGCGGCGTAGTTGGCCTGGCCGGCGCCGCCCAGCAGGCCGACGACCGAGGAGATCAGGACCACGCGGCCCTTCTTGGCCCGCAGCATGCCACGGTTGGCCCGCTTCACGACACGGAAGGTGCCCGTGAGGTTGGTGTCGACGACGGAGGCGAAGTCCTCCTCGGACATCCGCATCAGCAGCGTGTCCTTGGTGATGCCGGCGTTCGCCACCAGCACCTCGACGTTGCCGTGCTTGGCCTCGATCTCCTTGTAGGCCTGCTCCACCTGCTCGGAGTCGGTGATGTCGCAGCGCACGGCCAGCACGCCCAGGTCGGCGAGCTCCTGCGGCGGCTCTCCCGAGCGGTACGTGATAGCGACCTTGTCGCCGGCCTGGGCGAAGGCGCGGGCGATGGCGAGGCCGATGCCCCGGTTTCCTCCGGTGACGAGAACCGAGCGGCTCAACGGACCACCCTTTCGCTTAGCTGTCTGAGTAGCAAAAACCTATAGGCCCCGTACGACATCCGGAGAATCGGGCTCCGACAGGGCCTTGCGGCACGCTCTGTCGAATACCTACAGAAACCTGTGGTCACCTGAGACCCGATCGCGACATGATCGAGCAGACCGTCCCCGACCCCGGGAGGACCTCCGTGGCCCATTCCATCGACGCGGCCTTCACCGCTCTGCCCTTGCGGGCGCTCGCCGACGCGGCGCTCGCGCGGGCGCGCGCGCTCGGCGCCGACCATGCCGACTTCCGCCTGGAGCGGATCCGCAGCGCCTCCTGGCGGCTGCGGGACGCCAAACCCTCCGGCGGCTCCGACACCACCGACCTCGGCTACGCGGTGCGGGTGGTGCACGGCGGCAGCTGGGGCTTCGCGTCCGGCGTGGACCTGACCATGGACGGCGCGGCCAAGGTGGCCTCGCAGGCCGTGGCCATGGCGAAGCTGTCGGCCCAGGTCATCAAGGCCGCGGGATCCGACGAGCGGGTGGAGCTCGCCGACGAGCCGGTGCACGCCGACAAGACCTGGATCTCCGCCTACGACGTGGACCCCTTCCAGGTGCCGGACGCCGAGAAGTCGGCCCTGCTCGCCGAATGGAGCTCCCGGCTGCTGGCCGCCGAGGGCGTGGCGCACGTGGACGCCTCGCTGCTCGCCGTCCACGAGAACAAGTTCTACGCCGACACCGCGGGCACCACGACCACCCAGCAGCGGGTGCGCATCCACCCCCAGCTGACCGCGGTCGCCGTCAACGCCGCCACCGGCGAGTTCGACTCCATGCGCACCATCGCCCCGCCCGCCGGGCGCGGCTGGGAGTACCTGACCGGCACCGGCTGGGACTGGAACACCGAGCTGGAGCAGATCCCCGGCCTGCTGGCCGAGAAGATGCGCGCCCCCAGCGTCGAGGCGGGCCGCTACGACCTGGTCGTGGACCCGTCCAACCTGTGGCTCACCATCCACGAGTCCATCGGCCACGCCACCGAGCTCGACCGGGCGCTGGGCTACGAGGCGGCGTACGCGGGCACCTCGTTCGCCACCTTCGACCGGCTGGGCTCGCTCAAGTACGGCTCCTCGATCATGAACGTGACCGGCGACCGCACCGCCGAGCACGGCCTGGCCACCATCGGCTACGACGACGAGGGCGTCGAGGCCCAGAGCTGGGACCTGGTCAGGGACGGGGTGCTGGCCGGCTACCAGACCGACCGGCGGATCGCGAAGCTGACCGGCCTCGGCCGCTCCAACGGCTGCGCCTTCGCCGACTCCCCCGGGCACGTCCCGGTCCAGCGGATGGCGAACGTCTCGCTCCGGCCGGATCCGGGCGGGCTGTCCACCGAGGACCTGATCGGCGGGGTGGAGCGCGGGATCTACGTGGTCGGCGACCGCTCCTGGTCGATCGACATGCAGCGCTACAACTTCCAGTTCACCGGGCAGCGCTTCTTCCGGATCGAGAACGGCCGGCTGGCCGGGCAACTGCGCGACGTGGCCTACCAGGCCACCACCACCGACTTCTGGGGCTCGATGGAGAAGGTCGGCGGTCCGCAGACCTACGTCCTGGGCGGCGCCTTCAACTGCGGCAAGGCCCAGCCGGGCCAGGTCGCGGCGGTCTCGCACGGCTGCCCGTCGGCCCTCTTCCGCGACGTGAACATCCTGAACACCACGCAGGAGGCCGGCCGATGAGCCGTACGAAGCCCCACGAGATCGTCGAGCGGGCCCTGGAGCTGTCCACCGCCGACGGCTGTGTCGTCATCGCCGACGAGGAGTCCAGCGCCAACCTCCGCTGGGCCGGGAACGCGCTGACCACCAACGGCGTCACCCGGGGCCGGACCCTCACCGTCATCGCCACCGTCGACGGCGGGCAGGGAACGGCCTCGGGGGTCGTCTCCCGCTCCGCCGTCACCGCAGCCGACCTGGAGCCGCTCGTACGGGCCGCCGAGGCGGCCGCGCGGGCCGCGGGTCCCGCCGAGGACGCCCAGCCGCTGGTGACCGGGACCCCGGCCTCGCCGGACTTCGCGGACGCCCCGGACGAGACCTCCTCGGCGGTCTTCGCGGACTTCGCCCCGGCCCTCGGCGAGGCCTTCGCCCGGGCCCGGGCGGGCGGCCGGGAGCTCTACGGCTTCGCCCACCACGAGCTGGTCTCCACGTACGTCGGCACCTCGACGGGCCTGCGGCTGCGCCACGACCAGCCGAACGGCACGCTGGAGCTCAACGCCAAGTCGCCGGACCGGCTGCGCTCCGCCTGGGCCGGCCGCGCCACCCGCGACTTCAAGGACGTGGACCCGACCGTCCTGGACGCGGAGCTCGCCGTCCGCCTCGGCTGGGCCGAGCGCAAGGTCGAGCTGCCGGCCGGACGGTACGAGACCCTGCTGCCGCCGACGGCCGTGGCCGACCTGCTGATCTACCAGATGTGGTCGGCGGCGGCCCGGGACGCGGCGGAGGGCCGGACGGTCTTCTCCAAGCCCGGCGGCGGCACCCGGATCGGCGAGCGGCTCTCGCAGCTGCCCCTGACCCTGCGCAGCGACCCGAACGCACCGGGCCTGGAGTCGGCGCCGTTCGTGATCGCGCACAGCTCGGGCGACGACGCCTCGGTCTTCGACAACGGCCTGCCGGTCCCGGCGACCGAGTGGATCAGCGGCGGCGAGCTGGCCCGGCTGACCACGACCCGGCACAGCGCCGGACTGACCGGGCTGCCGCTCTCCCCGGCCTTCGGGAACCTGATCCTGGAGGGCGGCGGGGAGAAGTCCCTGGAGGAGATGGTGGCGGGCACCGAGCGGGGCCTGCTGCTGACCTGCCTCTGGTACATCCGCGAGGTCGACCCGGCGACGCTGCTGCTGACGGGCCTGACCCGGGACGGGGTCTACCTGGTGGAGAACGGGCAGGTCACGGGCGAGGTGAACAACTTCCGGTTCAACGAGTCCCCGGTGGACCTGCTGTCGCGGGCCTCCGAGGCGGGACGCACCGAGAAGACCCTGCCGCGCGAGTGGGGCGACTGGTTCACACGGGCCGCGATGCCCGCCGTCCGCATCCCGGACTTCAACATGAGTTCGGTCAGCAAGGGCGTCTGACGCACCTAGACTGAGCACGGCATTTCCACCATTCGCAAGGAGTCGAGAGACCGTGACGGACATCGTCGACGAACTGAAGTGGCGCGGGCTGTTCGCCCAGTCCACCGATGAAGAAGCGCTGCGCAAGGCCTTCGCGGACGGTCCTGTCACGTTCTATTGCGGCTTCGACCCGACGGCCGCCTCGCTGCACGTGGGGCACCTGGTCCAGGTGCTGACCGTGCGCCGGCTCCAGCAGGCGGGCCACCGCCCGCTGGCGCTGGTCGGCGGGGCGACCGGGCAGATCGGCGACCCGCGCCCGACGGCCGAGCGGACGCTGAACGACCCGGAGACCGTCGCGAACTGGGTGACGCGCCTGCGCACCCAGATCGAGCCGTTCCTGTCCTTCGAGGGCGAGAACGCCGCGGTCATGGTGAACAACCTGGACTGGACCGCGGGCATGTCCGCGATCGAGTTCCTGCGGGACATCGGCAAGCACTTCCGCGTCAACAAGATGCTGACGAAGGACTCGGTCGCCAAGCGCCTGGAGTCCGACCAGGGCATCAGCTACACCGAGTTCAGCTACCAGCTGCTCCAGGGCATGGACTTCCTGGAGCTGTACCGCCGCTACGGCTGCGTCCTCCAGCAGGGCGGCTCGGACCAGTGGGGCAACCTGACGGCCGGCCTCGACCTGATCCACCGCCTGGAGCCGCAGGCCCAGGTGCACGCGCTGGCCACCCCGCTGATGGTCAAGGCGGACGGCACCAAGTTCGGCAAGTCCGAGAGCGGGGCCGTCTGGCTCGACCCGGAGATGACCACCCCGTACGCGTTCTACCAGTTCTGGCTGAACGTGGACGACCGGGACATCTCCACCTACATGCGGATCCTTTCCTTCAGGTCCCGTGAGGAGCTGGAGGAGCTGGAGGCGCAGACCGCCGAGCGCCCGCAGGCGCGGGCCGCCCAGCGGGCGCTCGCGGAGGAGCTGACCACGCTGGTGCACGGCGCGGACCAGTGCGCCGCCGTGATCGCCGCCTCGAAGGCGCTCTTCGGCCAGGGCGAGCTGGCGGACCTGGACGCGGCCACGCTGGCCGCGGCCCTGTCCGAGCTGCCGCACGCGAAGGTGGCGGAGCTCGGCCTCGTGGTGGACCTGTTCGCGGAGACCGGCCTGGTCGCCAGCAAGTCCGCCGCGCGCCGGACCGTGAAGGAGGGCGGCGCCTACGTGAACAACGTGAAGGTCACCGCCGAGGACGCGGTCCCGGCCGAGTCGGACCTGCTGCACGGGCGCTGGCTCGTGCTGCGCCGCGGCAAGAAGAACCTGGCGGCGGTCGAGGTGACCGGCGCCTGACGGGCACCGCGGCGAGGGGCCGGTCCGGACGTCGTGTCCGGGCCGGCCCCTTCGTCGTGGGCCGCACCGTGTGGCGCGCGCCGCGGCTACACCGTGTGGCGCTTGCCGCCGCGCAGCGACAGGTAGACCATCTCCCCCAGCGCCACGATGGCGACGGCCCCGGCGATCTGGAGCAGGTGCCGGGTCCAGTCGATGCCGCGGGTGTCGTGGACACCGATCCACGTCGCCACGGCGTTGCCGAGGACGCCGCCGATGATGCCGAAGACCGTGGTCAGCCAGAGCGGCTGGTGCTGCTTGCCCGGCAGGACGGCCCGGGCTATGAGGCCCAGCACGAATCCGACGATGATCGCCCACAACCAAGACATGTCGAGCCCTCCTCGCGGCGCGGTGTACGCGTGTGGGGCCAGTGTCGGCCCGCAGGGCGGAGCGCGCATGTCGGGCGGTGCGCTCCGGGCGGCACCCCCTTCTCCCCGCCGGGTCGGGGGCGGCGTACCGTGGGGGCATGCAGCGGACGAAGCGGAACGGGGCCGAGGTCTTCCGGATCACCGGGGCCCGTATGGGACTCGCCGAGGACGTACGGGGGCGCCAGCGCCGGTACGTGATCTCGATGGGGATCAGGACCCTGTCGGTGGTCGCCACGGTGGTCCTGTGGAACGTGGAGCGCCATGTGGCCCTCGTGACGCTGGCGGCGGGCCTCCTGCTCCCCTACATCGCGGTGGTCATCGCGAATGCCGGGCGCGAGTCGACGCCCTCGCTGCCGTCGCACTTCGTACCCGCCCCTGTGCGCCCCGCACTGGAGGCGGAGAACCTCAGGAAAACCTCAGATCAATCATGAAGTTCCGGTGCACCCCACCCGGTCCTGCGTGACATACTGCCTACGCGCTCCGCATCCCCCGTCGGAGCGACGGACCGACGCCGGGCAGCTCCCCCCGTGGCTGCCCGGCGTCGCCCTTCCGTCGGACGCGTCCGGGCGGTGACTAGGGTTGAGTCGTGACTCCCCTTGAATCCCCCAGCGGTGAAACCGAAACCCCCACCTGTTCCGCCAAGGGCTGCCGTGACGCGGCGGTCTGGGTCCTCGCCTGGAACAACCCGAAGCTGCACGCGCCGGAGCGGCGCAAGACGTGGCTGGCGTGCGAGGAGCACCGCGAGCACCTGTCCCGGTTCCTGGACGTCCGCGGGTTCCTCAAGGACGTCGTGAAGCTGGACGAGTGGGTGCAGCCGGAGGGCTCGGAGCGCTGAACGCCGACGGCCCTCCCGGGAGCGGGAGGGCCGTCGGCGGCGTGAGGGGGCGGTCAGCCGCCGATCGCCGACATCGGGCGGTCGGGCTGGAGGAACGACGGGTCGTCGAGGCCGGAGCCGGCCTTCTTGCCCCACATCGCCACCTTCCAGAGGCGGGCGATCTCCTCGTCCGGGGCGCCCGAGCGCAGCGCGGAGCGCAGGTCGGACTCCTCGGTGGCGAACAGGCACGTGCGGACCTGCCCGTCGGCGGTGAGCCGGGTGCGGTCGCAGGCGCCGCAGAAGGGGCGGGTGACCGAGGCGATGACCCCGACGGTGGCCGGGCCGCCGTCGACCAGCCAGCGCTCGGCGGGGGCGGAGCCGCGCTCGTCGGCGCCCTCCTCGGTGAGGGTGAAGCGGGTGCGCAGGGACTGGAGGATGTCCCCGGCGGTGATCATGCCGTCGCGCTTCCAGCCGTGCTGGGCGTCGAGCGGCATCTGCTCGATGAAGCGGAGCTCGTAGGCGTTCTCCACGGCCCAGGCGAGCAGGTCGGGGGCTTCGTCGTCGTTGAGGCCGGGCATCAGGACGGCGTTGACCTTGACCGGGGTCAGGCCCGCCTCGCGGGCGGCGGCCATGCCCTCGATGACGTCATGGTGGCGGTCGCGGCGGGTGAGGGTCTTGAACACCTCGGGGCGCAGGGTGTCGAGGGAAACGTTCACCCTGTCCAGGCCGGCGGCCTTGAGGGCCTGCGCGGTGCGCTTGAGGCCGATGCCGTTGGTGGTCAGCGACATCTTGGGGCGGGGCTCCAGGGCGGCGCACCGCTCGACGATCCCGACCAGGCCGGGCCGCAGCAGGGGCTCGCCGCCGGTGAAGCGGACCTCGGTGATGCCCAGGTGCGTGACGGCGATGCGGATCAGCCGGACGATCTCGTCGTCGCCGAGCAGATCGGACTTCCCCAGCCACTGCAGGCCCTCTTCGGGCATGCAGTAGGTACAGCGCAGGTTGCACCGGTCGGTGAGTGAGACGCGCAGGTCAGTGGCCACGCGGCCGTACGTGTCGAGAAGCACTGTGGGCCCCCTCCCCTGTCCGGATCTAGAGGTTCTGTGGAATCGAGCCTACGCGACCTGTGTGTCCCCGAGGGGTGCCCGAATGAACGAGACGTAACACGGCCGCGTCGTACGGAAGTACGACGCGGCCACGTACGGTGTTCGGACGATCTCAGTGCGCCCCTGTTCCGGTGAGGGAGCGCACCTCCAGCTCGGCGAACTTCCCGGGGTCCGCCTCCTCCTTGGACAGGACGGTTCCCAGCCACCCGAGGAGGAAGCCGAGCGGGATGGAGATGATGCCCGGGTTCTCCAGCGGGAACCAGTAGAAGTCGGCGTCCTTGAACATCGAGGTGGGCTTGCCGGAGACGACCGGGGAGAAGAGCACCAGGCCGACCGCCGAGACGAGGCCTCCGTAGATGGACCACAGCGCGCCCCGTGTGGTGAAGCGCTTCCAGAAGAGGCTGTAGAGGATCGTCGGGAGGTTGGCGGAGGCGGCGACCGCGAAGGCGAGGGCGACCAGGCCGGCGACGTTCATGTCGCGGGCCAGGGCCCCGAGGAAGATCGCGACGGCGCCGATGACCACGGTGGAGAGGCGGGCGGCGCGCACCTCCTCCTTCTCGGTGGCCTGTCCCCGGCGGATGACGTTGACGTAGATGTCGTGCGCGAAGGACGAGGAGGAGGCCAGGGTCAGGCCCGCGACCACGGCGAGGATGGTGGCGAAGGCCACCGCGGAGATCACCGCGAGGAGGACCGCGCCGCCGGTGGAGTCGGGTCCGCCGCCGACGGCCTGGGCGAGCAGCGGGGCGGCGGTGTTGCCGGCCTTGTTGGACTTGATGATGGCGTCGCGGTCGAGCAGGGCGGCGGCGCCGAACCCGAGGGCGATGGTCATCAGGTAGAAGGCGCCGATGATGCCGATGGCCCAGTTCACGGACTTGCGGGCGGCCTTGGCGGTGGGCACCGTGTAGAAGCGGATCAGGATGTGCGGCAGGCCGGCGGTGCCCAGGACCAGGGCGAGGCCGAGGGAGAGGAAGTCCAGCTTGGTGAGCGGGTCCTTGCCGTACTTGAGTCCGGGCTCCAGGAACTTCGTCCCCTGGCCGCTGTGCTCGGCGGCCTGGCCGAGCAGGGCGGAGACGTTGAAGTCGAACTTCAGCAGCACCAGGAAGGTGATCAGCATGGCGCCCGCGATCAGCAGGACGGCCTTGACCATCTGGACCCAGGTGGTGCCCTTCATGCCGCCGATGGTCACGTAGACGATCATCAGGACGCCGACCAGGGCGACCACGGCGATCTTGCCTCCGTCGGCGGTGATGCCCAGGAGCAGGGAGACGAGCACGCCGGCGCCGGCCATCTGGGCCAGCAGGTAGAAGATCGAGACCACGATGGTGGAGGTGCCGGCGGCGGTGCGGACGGGCCGCTGGCGCATCCGGTAGGCGAGCACGTCGCCCATCGTGTAGCGGCCGGAGTTGCGCAGCGGCTCGGCGACCAGCAGCAGGGCCACGAGCCAGGCGACGAGGAAGCCGATGGAGTAGAGGAAGCCGTCGTAGCCGAAGAGGGCGATGGCTCCGGCGATGCCGAGGAAGGACGCGGCGGACATGTAGTCGCCGGAGATGGCGAGGCCGTTCTGGAAGCCGGTGAACTGGCGGCCGCCCGCGTAGAAGTCGGCGGCGTCCTTGGTCTGGCGGCCGGCCCAGACGGTGATGACGAGGGTGGCGACGACGAACAGCCCGAACAGGGTGATGATCAGCGGGCGGTGCTCGGTGGCGCCGGCGGCGGTCGTCAGGTGCGGGACGGCGTTCATGCTCCGCCCTCCAGCCGGTCCTTGATGGCCCGCGCCTTGGGGTCGAGGCGGGCGGCGGCGTGCCGCGAGTACAGCCAGGCGATCAGGAAGGTCGTCGCGAACTGGGCGAGTCCGAGCAGGAGGGCGACGTTGACGTTGCCGAAGAGCTTGGTCCCCATGAAGCCGCCCGCGTAGTTGGACAGCAGGACGTAGAGCAGGTACCAGGCGATGAAGGCCACGGTGAGCGGGAAGGCGAAGGAGCGGTAGGAGCTGCGCAGTTCGGCGAATTCGGGGCTCTGCTGGACGCGCGCGAACTCTTCGGCCGACACCTGTGCCGGGGCGGGTCCCGCGCCGCCCGGCGGCGGCGCTGCTTGCGTGGTCACGGGGGGTTCTCCTTGTGACGCGGGTGCGGTGGGGACGGTCAAAACAACCTCCGTGTGGGGGGCGGTGGTGCTGAGCCCCCGGTCAACGGCACGGCCGCCGTGCCGGGACGGTTCAACACCCGCCGTTTCTGCGGCGGTTCTGCTTTTCAAACGGCTGATTCGTCGAACTGATGGCGCAAAGGGGAACGTCGACGCTAGGTTCGCGTGTCATGAACGCGTCCGGCGCGACCGCGTGCGGGCTGCTCATTCACGGATGATGTGGAGAACCCATGGCTCATCTGGGATCCGGCCGTCGGCGGGCCCTCGCCGTTCCGGTCGGCCTGGCGCTCACGGCCTCACTCGCCTTCCTGCCCTCGGTGTCTGCCTCGGCCGCACCGCTGGGCGACACGGCGGGTCCTGCGACGGCCGCGAAGGCCGCCGCCACCGGCCCCGCGCTGTCGTACGTGGCGAACCTGACCGCGTACGGGACGGCCCGGCAGGCCAAGAAGGCCATCGAGCAGGCCGGCGGGACGGTGGTGACGTCCTATGAACAGATCGGCGTCGTCGTCGCACATTCCCAGAACCCGGACTTCGCCAAGCAGCTGCGGGCCCAGCGGAACCTGTTCGTGTCCGTGGGAGCCACCCGTACGGCCCCCCTCCAGACCGTGCAGACCACCGAGGAGGGCACGACCCAGAGGCTGAGCGACGCCGACGCCGCGCGGGCCGCCGCACAGGCCGAGCCGGGCCAGGAGCCCCTGGAAGCCAACCAGTGGGACCTGCGGGCGATCAGGGCCGACCAGGCCCAGAAGGTCAACGCGGGCAGCCGGGACGTCACCGTCGGCGTCATCGACACGGGTGTGGACGACACCCACCCCGACCTCGCCCCGAACTTCTCCAAGGGCCAGTCCGCCAACTGCGTCGGCGGCGTCGCGGACACCACCGACGGCGCCTGGCGCCCGTACCCCGACGGCAGCGACCACGGCACGCACGTGGCGGGCACCATCGCCGCCGCGCGCAACGGGGTCGGCGTGAGCGGGGTCGCGCCCGGCGTCAAGGTCGCCGCGATCAAGGTGAGCGAGCCCGGGACCAGCCTCTTCTACACCGAGGCGGTCGTCTGCGGGTTCGTGTTCGCCGCCGAGAAGGGGATCGCGGTCACCAACAACAGCTATTACGTCGACCCCTGGTACTTCAACTGCAAGACGGACGACGACCAGAAGGCGCTCGTCGAGGCCCTCACCCGGGCCGCCAGGTACGCCGAGCGCAGGGGCGTGCTGAACGTGGCCGCCGCCGGCAACGAGAACTGGGACCTGGCCGCCGACTCGATCACCGACGACACCAGCCCGGACGACGCCACGCCGTCGCCGCGCACGATAGACCCGAAGGTCTGCCTGGACCTGCCCACGCAGCTGCCGGGCGTGGTCACGGTCAGCGCGACCGGCGACCGGGGCTTCCGCTCGTACTACTCCAGCTACGGCCTCGGGGTCGTCGACGTGGCCGCCCCCGGCGGCGACAAGTGGCAGGTCCCGGCCACCCCCGACGCCAACGGCCGCGTGCTGTCCACCCTGCCGGGCGGCGGCTACGGCTACAAGCAGGGCACCTCGATGGCCACCCCGCACGTCGCGGGCGTCGCGGCCCTGCTCAAGAGCGCGCACCCGGGGGCCACGCCGTCCCAGCTCCAGGCGATGCTCAAGGCCCAGGCGACGAAGACCGCCTGCCCCGACAAGATCTACGACGGCACCGGCAAC
The DNA here is from genome assembly GCF_040701585.1 of Streptomyces sp. NPDC093801. Taxonomy (NCBI): domain Bacteria; kingdom Bacillati; phylum Actinomycetota; class Actinomycetes; order Kitasatosporales; family Streptomycetaceae; genus Streptomyces; species Streptomyces sp. NPDC093801. The sequence goes on from NZ_JBFBDP010000009.1 coordinate 35,555, forward strand.
CTGATCGACGCCACCACCTGCAAGGCCAAGTGGGGCCAGACCGGCTTCTACGGCGCGGGCGTGGTCGACGCCCTCAAGGCCGTCAAGCCGTAGCGGCACCGGCTGCGGGGAGGGGCCGGGCGGGGATCGCCCGCCCGGCCCCTCACGCGTCCGCCCCGTGCCGTCAGGGCTTGATCAGGACCTTGAGGGCGCTGCGGTCGTCCATCGCGCGGTAGCCGTCGGGGACCTCGTCCAGGGACACGGCCCGGTCGAAGACGGGCGCCGGGTCGATGGCGCCGCTCAGCACGTCCTCCAGCAGCTCCGGGATGTACGCGCGCACCGGCGCCACACCGCCGCGCAGGGTGATGTTGCGGTCGAACATCACACCGAGGTCCAGGCCGGTGCCGCTGCCGTGCGGGACGCCGACGTAGCCGATGGCGCCGCCGTCGCGGGTGATGTTCACGGCCGTGCGCATGGACTGCTCGGTGCCCACCGCCTCGATCACCGCGTGCGCGCCCTGGCCGCCGGTCAGCTCGCGGACGGCAGCCTCGGCGGCCTCGCCGCGCTCGGCGACCACGTCGGTGGCCCCGAAGAGCTTCGCGATGTCGGTGCGGGCGCTGTGGCGGCCCAGGGCGATGATCCGCTCGGCGCCGAGGCGCTTGGCCGCGAGCACCCCGCACAGGCCGACCGCGCCGTCGCCGACGACCGCCACGGTGGACCCCTTGCGGACCCCCGCGCCCAGGGCGGCGTGGTGGCCGGTGCCCATGACGTCGGAAAGGGCCAGGAGACCGGTCAGCAGGTGGTCGTCGGAGGCGGCCGCGGCGGGCAGCTTCACCAGGGTGCCGTCGGCGTGCGGGACCCGTACGGCCTCGCCCTGGCCGCCGTCGAAACCGACCGAGCCCCAGAAGCCGCCGTGCACGCAGGAGGTGTACAGGCCCTCGGAGCAGTAGTCGCAGGTGCCGTCGGACCACATGAACGGGGCCACGACCAGGTCGCCGGCCTTCAGGCCGGAGACGGCGGAGCCGGTCTCCTCGACGACTCCGAGGAACTCGTGTCCGATCCGCTGGCCCGGCTGGCGCTGGGCCTCGCCGCGGTAGGCCCACAGGTCGCTGCCGCAGATGCAGGCGCGCAGCACGCGGACGACGGCGTCCTCGGGGCGCTGGATCGCAGCGTCGGGCACCTCCTCCACGCGGATGTCGTGCGGGGCGTGGATGACGGTGGCGCGCATGGTGGTGCAGCCCTCCGGGGTAGTTCAGTCTTGTATGACTTCCCTACCGTACGCCTGCTTCCGGCCGAGTGCGCCCGAGGCCAGCAGGTACTGGGCCGCCAGGTACGTCGCCATGATCCAGAAGTCCGGGCGCGGGAGCTGCGGCCACGCGGCCACCCCGGTCGCGATGAGGGTGTCGGAGAGCAGGAACAGCGCCCCGCCCACCCCCGCGACCCGGCCGAGGGCGCTGGAGCGGTAGGCCATGGAGGCCAGCAGCAGGCTGTAGCCGGCGACGGGGATCCGCAGCCCCGCCGGCAGGTCCCCCCACAGCAGCGCGACGGTCCCGACGAGCGCCACGGCGTACGCGCCCCCGAGCACGGGGCTCGTCCGGCCCCGCCCGAAGAGGACCAGGTAGCAGACGTGGCCGGCGGCGAAGGAGCCCATGCCGACGAGGAAGGCCGGCTCGGCGTCGAAGAGCAGGGCGAGGTCCCCGCCCCAGCCGAACAGCAGGGCGGCGACGAGCAGGCGGGGGGCGCCGGGGGCACCTCCCGTGCCCGAAGGGCTACGGGGGAGCGTGAGCACGTACGCCACCAGCAGCGGCATCAGCAGCGGCTTGGCGACCACGTGCCCGGGGTGCCAGCCGGCGAGCAGCGCCCCGAGGTCGACGGCCGAGGCCGCGGCGAAGGCGCCGAGCAGGATCCGGCCGGCGCGCCCGGTGCTGTCCGGCAGGGGGCGGGTACGGGACTGGACGGCGTTCACGCGGCGGGCTCCGGGGCCTTCTCGGACCGCGGGGCGGCGGCCGGGGCGGGCTGCCAGCCGGGACCGCGGAACACCCGCCCGGCGCGCTCGCGCCAGCTGCGGGCGGCGCGGACGTCGCGGGCGATGGCGGCGTACTCGTGGGTGGCGACGCGCAGGGGGTTGAAGGTGTCGATGTTCTTGGTGAGCCCGTAGACGGGCCGGTCGGTCTCCCCCACCCAGGACCCGAACATCCGGTCCCAGACGATCAGGATGCCGCCGAAGTTGCGGTCCAGGTAGCCGCCTTGGGAGGCGTGGTGGACGCGGTGGTGGGAGGGGGTGTTGAAGACGTACTCGTAGGGGCGCGGCAGCTTCCCGATGCGCTCGGTGTGGACCCAGAACTGGTAGAGCAGGTTGATGCCGTAGCAGAACGGGACCGCGGCCGGGTGCACTCCGAGGGCGACCATCGGCAGGTAGAACCACCAGGTGGTCGCGCTGGTCCAGGGCTGGCGCAGGGCGGTGGTGAGGTTGAAGTTCCGGCTGCTGTGGTGGACCACGTGGCAGGCCCACAGGATCCGGATGACGTGGTGGAGCCGGTGCTGCCAGTAGTAGAGGAAGTCCTGGACGAGCAGCATCAGCAGGGCGGTCCACCACAGGAACGGCACCCGCAGCGGGGTCAGTTCGTAGACGGCGGTGAAGACCGCGACGACCGGGATCTTCCAGAGCAGGTCGAAGCCGATGCTGCCGAGCCCCATCGTGACGCTGGTGACCGCGTCCTTGGCGTCGTAGCCGGCGGCGTCCTCGTCGGGATGGAGCCGGTAGCTGACCACCTCGATGACGGTGAGCAGCACGAAGGCGGGTATGGACCACAGCACGACATCGGGCAGATTGGGCATGGGCGCACCTTAGGGCGGGTTCCGGGGTGCCGCTAGGGGTTGTTACCGATCAGTATCCGACGGGGTTACCCCGGGTACAAGGGGGAGGGCGCATGACAGGGGCGGAAACCGCCGCACTCCGGGCGGCGGGCGGCCCGTGATCCCGCCCGGGCGGATCGAGCGGCCGGACCCCCGCTGATCCGCCCCGGCGGAACCCCCCGTCACCAGACCCGGACCGAGCCCCCTCGGGCGAAGGCCGGGCTGGTGGCGGCCGGTGGGACCTCCGACAGGGGTTCGGCCGTCTCCGAGACCAGCGGGCCGCACTTCGCCGCGACCGCGTCCAGCAGGGTCAGGTCGAAGCCGTACACCCGGGCGGCGTTGCCGCCGACCATGGCCGCGACCTCCTCCCTCGGCAGGCCCGCGTACGCGATGCGCAGGCCCTCGCGGGAGTACGGGGTGGTGCCCTCGTCGTGGGGGTAGTCGCTGCCCCACATGATCTTGTCGAGGCCGATCCGCTCCCGCAGCGGGACCTCGTGGGGGCGCATGAAGCTCGCGCCCACGAAGCAGTTGTCCCGCCACACCTCGCTCGGCCCCTTGCCCATCGATTCGGCGAGCCCCGCCCCGAACTTGGACTCCGCCGTGGACGAGGCCGCCACCAGGCGGCCGTGGTAGTAGTCCAGCATCTGCAGGACGCCGGGGATCCAGCCCGAGCCCTGCTCCGTCAGGACCAGCTTCAGGCCCGGGTGGCGGCGGAAGGCGCCGCCGAAGACCAGGTGCCACAGGGCGCGGTGCGAGAACCAGGTGGTCTCCACCATGAAGACGGCGCGGGCGGCGGGCTCGTCGCCCAGCGGCGGTGACGCCGAGCCGCCGTGGTGGTTGACCGGGACGTCCAGTTCGTCGCAGACCGCCCAGATCGGGTCGTACGCCTGCGAGTACAGCTCGGGGACGGTCGAGCCGGGCGGGACGCCTGGCAGCAGGATGCCGCCCGTCAGCCCGGCCTCCCGGGTGCGCCGGATCTCCTTCACCGCCGCGTCCACGTCGTTGAGGAGGATCTGCGCCACCCCGGCCCGCCGGCCCGGGGCGTCCGCGCAGAAGTCGGCCAGCCAGCGGTTGTGGGCCTGGAGCCCGGCCCAGCGCAGCTCGTACTCGGCCGCCGACGGGGGCTGGGCCATCAGGGAGGCCTTGGGGAAGAACGGCGGGACGGTGTTCGGGAAGACGACCTCCGCGACGATGCCGTCCGCCTCCAGCTCCGCCAGCCGGCGCGCCGAGTTCCAGTTGCGGTCGGCGGTGTCCGCGAGCAGGTCCTCGTACGGGTTGACGTACGTGGCGGCCCAGGCGTCGAACGCGTCGTGGTGGCGCTCGGCCAGGTACGGCCTGTAGTCCAGCAGGTCGGCGCCCGCGTGGCAGTCCGCCGAGATGACCGTGTAGCGGTCCTCGGTCATGACGAGACCCCCAGCACCGGGAAGTCCCCGCCGGTGAGCCAGTGCCGGCCGGTCTCGCGGGAGCGGGCCCAGGAGGCCTCCACCGCCGCCTGGTTCGCGCTCTGGCCCAGCTCGGCCGGGGTGGGGCCGATCCGGCGGGCGAGCGGGGCGAGTTCCGCCGTGTCGAAGCCGAAGACCTCGGCCGCCGCCAGGCCCAGCATGCGCCGGGTCTCGGCGACGGGGATGTCGTGGAAGGTCCTCGCCAGCCAGTTGCGGGTGTCGGGCCAGGTGCCCTCGGGGTGCGGGAAGTCCGAGCCCCACAGGATGTTGTCCACGCCGATCTCGTAGCGCTGGGCCAGTTCGCGCCGCTTGGTGTTGGTGGCGCAGACGAAGACCTGGCGGTCGAGGTACTCGCTCGGCGGGCGCTTCAGCTCGGCGAAGGGCGAGAGCTTCTTGCCGCCGTGCGCGCCGAGGTAGAGGCGGTCCATGAACCACAGCTGGTTCGGCAGCCACCAGCAGCCCGACTCGGCGACGCCGAACTTCAGGCCGGGGTGGCGTTCGAAGGCCCCGGACCACAGCAGGAACCACAGCGGGCGGGCGGGCCACCAGGTGACCTCGGAGACGTAGATGCCGAGGTGGTCGCCGTACTCGTGGCGCGGGGCGGCACCCGAATGGGTGACGACGGGCATCCCGGTCTCGGCCGCGGCCGCCCAGACGGGGTCGTAGCGGCGGTCGTGGTACGGGGCCTTGTCCACCCACATGGAGGGGATCATCAGGGCGCCGAGGCCGGACTCCTTGGCCCGGTGGATCTCGGCGACCACCTGGTCCGGTGCGGCGGTGACGGGCAGCAGCGCGACGCCGCAGTGCCGCTCGGGGTTGCGGGAGACGAACTCGGCGAGCCAGCGGTTGTGGGCCCGGGCGCCCGCCATGCCGAGCTCGGGGTCCTGGTCGCCGGAGAGGCCGAGGCCCACGCCGAACGGGGCGGCGGTCCGGCTGTCCACGGCGTCGGCGTCGGGGAAGACGACCTCGGCGGCGACCCCGTCGCCGTCGAGCTCCTTCAGGCGCCGGGCGGAGTCCCAGCCGCCCTTCAGCCCTTCCTCGTGGTCGTGGAACCACTTCTCGGCGAAGGCCTCGTTGCGGATGCCGAGGCGGGTGGCCTCCTCCCGGCGGGCGTCGCGCTGGCCGAGGAACTCGTCGAAGGCGCGGTGGAACCGCGGGTCGAGGTAGGGGCGGTACTGCTCGGTGGGCAGTCCGGCGTGGCAGTCGGAGGAGATGATCAGGTACGGGTCTTCGTACGCGTTCACGCTGTTTCTCCTCAGTCGAGGATGAAGCTCTCCAGGTAGGCGGGGTTGGCACGGTCGAGCATCGACTGCGACCGGGCCCGGATCTGCCGGTCGCTGTGCTCGCTGGCCGGGAGCATCCAGAAGCGGTCGGCGCGGATGCCGTCGACGACGTGCCCGGCGACCTCCTCGACCGGGGTGAAGCGCACCTCGTGCCCGGCCGCGCGCATGGCGGACTCGTACTGGTCCAGGGTCCGGTACGGAGACCGGCGCGGGCGCTCCTTCGCGTAGCGCTCGGGGCGGTTGCGGTGCGACTCCCACAGCCCGGTGCGCAGCATGTGCGGTCCGGGGAAGAGGACGGAGGCGCCGACGGCCGCGCCCTCCGCCTTGAGGTGGGCGTAGAGGGACTCGGTCATGGTGACCACGGCGGCCTTGGTGACGGCGTACACGGAGGCGGTGGGCAGCGGGGCGATGCCGCCGTCGCCGGAGGAGGTGTTGACGACGTGCCCGGGGGCGCCGCCCGCGATCATGCGGGGGACGAAGGCCTGGATGCCGTGGAAGACGCCCCAGACGTTGACGGAGAAGGCCCACTTCCAGTCGTTGGGCTCGTGCTCCCACATCCGGCCCTCGGCGCCCGAGCCGACGCCCGCGTTGTTGCACAGCACGTGGACCGCGCCGAAGGCCTCGTAGGCGGCGTCGGCGAGGGCGGCGACGGAGTCGCGGTCGCTGACGTCGACGGTCCGGGCGAGCACCTCGGCGCCCTCCGCCCGCAGGCCCTCGGCGGCCTTGCGCAGGGCGCCCTCCTCGACGTCGGCGAGGACCACCCCGAGCCCCTCGGCGGCGAAGCGGCGGGCCATGGCCAGGCCGATCCCGCTCGCGGCGCCGGTGACGACCGCCACCTGTCCGGGTTCGAGCCGCATCTCAGGCACTCCCCTCGGGCGGGCCGTCGAAGGCCTGCTGGGGATCGTCGTAGCGCTGGTGGAGGTAGGGGATCAGCGCCTGCGCGCTGACCCGTTCGACCGCCCGGCCCTTCTGGTCGGTGGTCTTCTCCCCGATGGTGAGCTCCACGAGGCGGCGTACGGGGAGGTCGGCGACCGGGTCGAACATCGACTCGCGCAGGACCACGTCACCGGTGAGGTGCTCCAGCCTGCGGACCTTCTCGTTGCGCGTGCAGTGCACGAGGACCGGGTCGTCCTCGAAGCCGGAGCCGTCGACCGCCGGGAGGAACTTGAAGTAGAAGTCGGTCTTCTGCGCCGGCCCGGGCACCGGCAGCTCGCGGTCCACCGCCCCGCGGACCTCCACGAAGGCGATGCCGTGCCGGGCGAGGGAGGCCCGCACGACCAGTCCCTCGCGTTCGACGGTGACCTCGCCCAGCTTCTTCGGCTCGCCGAAGACCTCGCGGCCGCCGGTCAGGGCGCGCTCGTGGGTCATCGGCATGACCAGCGGGTACCAGCCCTCGACCCCGCCGTGCCGGGCGGCGACGGCCACCGAGCCGGCGCCGAGCGGGTAGCCGGGCAGGTCGACCTTGCTGATGTTGGCCCGTACGAGCGGCCGTTCGCCGGGCTTGAGCGGTGGGGGCAGGACGGCCGCCACCACGTCCGGGTCGGTCTCCCAGACGGCCAAGACTCCGGTGGACCAGATGTCGGGGAGGTTCGAGCTCTTCTCGCGCGACGCGGCGGTCTCCGCCTCGGTGCGCGCTCCGTACCGTACGCGTGCCATGTTCCGCACCACCCTTCTGGGGTCCCCCCGGACGGAGTCCGGGGGGAGGGGTTCTGTAACACAGTTACACCGCCGCCGATGAAGGGTAAAGAGGGCCGCACACAAGAAAACTGACGATACGTCGGATCACCGGACCCGGGGAGGACGCCGATGGCGAGGAGCCCGCTCACCCGCGAGGCGGTACTGGAGGCCGCCGCTGCGCTGGTCAGACGGCGCGGCCCGGACGCCCTCACCATGCGCGGGCTGGCCGCCGAGCTCGGGACGGCCGTCACCTCGATCTACTGGCACGTGGGCAACCGCGAGCAGCTCCTCGACGCGCTCGTCGAGCGGACCGTCCGGGACATGGGCGCCATCCGGCCCTCGGGCAGCACCCCCGCCGAGCGCATCGTGTCCGTGGCCCGCAGCATGCGCCGCGAGCTGCGGGAGCGGCCGCACCTGATCGGCATGGTCCACGAACGCGGCCTGACCGACCGGATGTTCCTGCCGGCCCAGCGCGCGCTGGTCGCCGAGGTGCGGGCGGCGGGGTTGCGCGGGGCCCGTGCCGCCGACGCCGTGCGCGCCGTCCAGTTCCAGGTGGTGGGCTTCGTCCTGGTGGAACGCAACCGCGAGCGCTCCCCCGTCCAGTCCCCCGGCGAGGGCGAGCTGTGGGACCAGGACCCTCCCCCCGACTCCGCCGCCGACGACCCGGAGCTGGCCCGCGCCCTGGCCCGCCCGGCGGACCCGGAGCGGCTGTTCCTGCTGTCGGTACGGGCCCTGACGGAATCCCTGCTCCGGGCGCCCGGACCCTGACCGGGTCCGCGGGCCGGGGGTGGCGCACCTCACGTCCCGCCCGGGAGCCGCCGACGGCGGGCCACGACTGTCAGTGTCTGCCCGTATCCTCTATGACCATGCTCGACGACCGTACGACCGCAGACACGACGTGGCCGACCGCGTACCCCCAGGGGTACGCGGTCGTCGACGTGGAGACGACCGGGCTCGCTCGCGACGACCGGATAGTCTCCGCGGCCGTCTACCGGCTCGACGCGCAGGGCAACGTCGAGGACCACTGGTACAGCCTCGTCAACCCGCGCCGGGACCCCGGCCCGGTCTGGATCCACGGCCTCACCAGCGAGATGCTGGCGGACGCGCCCCTCTTCGAGGACATCGCCGGGGAGTTCGCCGAGCGGCTCGCGGACCGCGTCCTCGTCGCGCACAACGCCATCTTCGACTGGCAGATGATCGCCCGGGAGTACGCGCGGGCCTCGTCGGCCGCGCCGGTGCGGCAACGGCTCTGCACCATCGCCCTGTCGAAGGAACTGGACCTCCCGCTGCCCAACCACAAGCTGGAGTCCCTCGCCGCGCACTACGGCGTGGTCCAGCAGCGCGCCCACCACGCGCTCGACGACGCCCGGGTGCTCGCGGAGGCCTTCCGCCCGTCGCTGCACGCGGCCGCGCGGGACGGCGTGCGCCTCCCGCTGCTGGAGTGCCGCCCGCTGACGGAGTGGTCGGACACCCCCGCCACGCCCCGGATCGGCTACCAGGCCTCCTACGGGGGCAGCTGGCGCGCCTCGCGGAAGCTGCCGCCCTCCCCGTACCCCAACCCGGGGCGGTTCGAGGACGGCAAGCCGCTGAAGCAGGGCATGCGGGTCGCCTTCTCCGGTGACACCTCGGTGGACCGGGAGCTGCTGGAGGACCGGGCCGTGGAGGCCGGGCTGCACATCGCGACGAGCGTGTCGCGGCTCACCAGCCTGCTGGTGACCAACGACCCCGACTCGGCGACCTCCAAGACGGTCAAGGCCAAGTCCTTCGGCACCCCGGTGGTGGACGAGGCGGCCTTCACACAGCTGCTGCGGGACGTGGCACCCGCCGGGGAGCAGTAGCGGCGGGCGTTGCTCCGGGCGGGTGCAGGCGCGGCGACTCACCCCCGTGGATCTTGTTCGGGCCCGCCGGCCCGCGAAGCATGCGGCGCATGGCACGTTGTGAGGTCTGCGGAAACGACTACGGCATGTCCTTCGAGGTGCACGCGCAGGGCGCGGTGCACGTCTTCGACTGCTTCTCCTGCGCCATCCACCGGATGGCGCCCATCTGCGAGCACTGCCGGGTCCAGATCATCGGGCAGGGCGTGGAGGTCGAGGGGCAGTGGTACTGCGGCGGGCACTGCGCCCGCGCTGAGGGGAAGGTGGGCATCGTCGACCGCGTCTGACCGTCCCCCCTCCCTCCTCCCCGGACCCCGGAAGGCCACCCGGCTGCCGGGGTCCCCCGCCCTGCGGGTACCGTCGTGGGCGTGTACCGCTTTGTGCTGACCCGGCAGTGGGTGTGCCTCACCCTCATCGCCCTCGTCCTCATCCCCGTGATGATCAAGCTGGGGTTCTGGCAGTTCCACCGCCATGAGCACCGGGTCGCCCAGAACGAGCTGATCGCGAAGAACCTCTCCGCGAAGCCCGTGCCGGTGACCGAGGTCACCTCGCCCGGCCACACCGTCCCGCGGTCCGACTACTGGCGCGCCGTCACGGCCACCGGTACGTACGACTCCGCGCACGAGGTCGTGGTCCGGATGCGCACCTCGAACGACGACAAGGTCGGCTTCCAGGTCGTGACCCCGCTGGTGCTGGGCGACGGACGGGTGGTGCTGGTCAACCGGGGCTGGGTGCCCGGCGGGGACGACCCGACCGCCTACCCGCCGGTGCCGGCCGCACCCTCGGGCGAGGTCACGGTCGCCGGACGGCTCAAGGCCGACGAGACCAGCGGGGACAGCGGGATCAAGGACCGCAAGGGCCTGCCCGACCGCCAGGTGATGCTGGTCAACAGCGAGCAGCAGGCCGCCGCCCTGGGCAAGCAGGTCCTCGGCGGCTACCTGGAGCTCACCTCCCCGCTGCCGCAGGGCGGCGGCCCCGAGGCGGTGGCGGAGCCCGACCACGACTCGATCGGCCCGCACATGGCGTACGCCGTGCAGTGGTGGCTGTTCGCGGCGGCCGTGCCGGTGGGATGGGCGGTGCTGGTCCGCCGGGAGCGGCGCGACCGCGAGGCGGCCGCGGCGGCCTCGGCCGGGGCCGTGTCGCCGGAGCCCGCTTCGGCGTAGGTTGGCCGTATGGATCTTGGACTGAAGGACCGTGTCTACATCGTCACCGGCGCCACCCGCGGCCTGGGCTTCGCCTCCGCCCGGGAACTGGCCGCCGAGGGCGCGAAGGTACTGCTGACCGGGCGGGACGGGGAACGGGCGGCGGCCGCGGCCGCCGGACTGGGGCCGGACGCGGTGGGCCTGGCGGCGGACAACTCCGACCCCGGGTCCGCGGGGCGGCTGGTGGCCGAGGCCAAGGCGCGCTTCGGGCGGCTCGACGGCATCCTCATCAGCGTCGGCGGACCGGCGCCGGGCGTCGCGGCCGACAACACCGACGAGCAGTGGGCGGCGGCGTTCGAGTCGGTCTTCCTGGGCGCGGTACGGCTGGCGCGGGCGGCGGCCGCGGAGCTGGGCGAGGGCGGGGTCATCGGCTTCGTCCTGTCGGGCTCGGTGCACGAGCCGATCCCCGGCCTGACCATCTCGAACGGCCTGCGGCCGGGGCTGGCGGGCTTCGCGAAGTCCCTCTCGGTGGACCTGGGGCCGCGCGGGATCCGGGTGATCGGGCTGCTGCCGGCCCGGATCGACACCGACCGGGTGCGGGAGCTGGACGCGCTGTCCGGCGACGCGGCGGCCGCGCGCTCGCTGCACGAGTCCCGGATCCCGCTGCGGCGCTACGGCACGCCGGAGGAGTTCGGCCGCACGGCGGCGTTCTTCCTCTCGCCGGCGGCCTCCTACCTCACGGGTGTGATGCTCCCGGTGGACGGCGGCTCCCGCCACGGCTTCTGAACAGCCGGCTGCGGACGCCGGCCGGGCCGCGCAGGGCCCCGCCGGCGTCCGGAGAGGTCAGTCCGACAGGCCCGCGAGGTCGCGCAGGCGGCGGGCCTGGGCTGCGCGTTCGGCGGCGCGCTGGTCGTCGTACGGGCGGGAGCCGGCCGTGCGCAGCAGGGCCTTGGTCTCGATGACGGCGTCGCGCGGCGGCGCCAGCAGGGCGGTGGTGAGGTCCTGGACGGCGGCGTCGAGCTCGTCGGCCGGGACGACCAGGTTCGCCAGGCCCACCCGCTCGGCCTCCTCGGCGTGCACGAAGCGGCCCGTCGCGCAGATCTCGAGCGCGCGGGCGTAGCCGACCAGGGCGGTCAGCGGCTGGGTGCCGGCCAGGTCGGGGACCAGGCCCAGGCTGGTCTCGCGCATGGCGAACTGCACGTCGTCCGCGACGACCCGCAGGTCGCACGCGAGCGCGAGCTGGAAGCCGGCGCCGATGGCGTGCCCCTGCACGGCGGCGATGGAGACGATGTCATTGCGGCGCCACCAGGTGAAGGCCTCCTGGTACTCGGCGATCGTGGAGTCGAGCAGTTCGTCGGAACCGCGCGCCAGATCGAGGAAGGACGGCTCGCCCTCGAAACCCTCGGGGGTGAACGCCTGCCGGTCGAGCCCCGCGGAGAAGGACTTGCCCTCGCCGCGCAGCACGACGACCCGGACCGTGCCGGGCAGCGACCGTCCGGCCTCCGCCAACGCCCGCCAGAGCGCGGGGGATTGAGCGTTTCGCTTGGCCGGATTGGTCAGCGTCACCGTGGCGACCGTGTCGTCGATGGTGAGCCGTACGCCATCCTTGTCGAGCAGAGCCATCTGGTGCCTCCGGTGTGCAGTCATGGCCGGACGTCCGGCCTAAGTGACTGCACAGTAACCACCCAGCCGACCTGGGGGCCGACCGGGGGTCACCGAAGGAACCATGTACGGAACAGCAGCGGTACAGCGTGGGACAACATGGAACGGAACGGAGCTGTCGGACGGTCCTCGGCACCGCCCCGGCCTGTGGGCCAGGGTCAGGCCGCGGCCGCCTTCTTGCCGCGCGTCGCGCCACCGCGACCACGCAGCGTGACTCCGGACTCGCTGAGCATCCGGTGGACGAATCCGTAGGACCGGCCGGTCTCTTCGGCCAGCGCCCGGATACTCGCACCGGAGTCGTACTTCTTCTTCAGGTCTGCCGCGAGCTTGTCGCGCGCGGCGCCGGTCACCCGGCTGCCCTTCTTCAGAGTCTCGGCCACCCGTGCCTCCTCATGGGAAGTGCGCTCTGTGCTTCTCATGATCACCCCTCCCCGGCTTCCTGGCCACCCATTCAGCAAGGTCGGTCGGACGGCATTTCTCAGCCCGTGGACACCCGAGCAGAACGGAATCTCCTCTTCCGCTGCATGACCTCCGTCACATTCCTCCGTCACCGAGAGGAATCACCAGGTCAGGGGCAGGTCGCCGGAAGCAGTCGACCCCGGACGCGCATCCGTGAGGAGGCGGCCGGGGTCGCTGTACAGAGGGCGACGGTACGAGACCGTCTCACTCAGATGATGGATCACGTCTGCGCCGAATGATCCATACGGGATTGGATCAACCCGGCGGCGGGGGCTCAGGCGAGGGCGACCAGGTCCCGGTAGTCCGGGCCCCACAGGTCCTCGACCCCGTCCGGGAGCAGGATGATCCGCTCCGGCTCCAGGGCCTCCACGGCGCCCTCGTCGTGGGTGACGAGGATGACCGCGCCCTTGTACGTGCGCAGCGCGCCGAGGATCTCCTCGCGGCTGGCCGGGTCGAGGTTGTTGGTGGGCTCGTCGAGGAGCAGCACGTTCGCCGAGGAGACCACCAGGGTGGCCAGGGCCAGACGGGTCTTCTCGCCGCCGGAGAGCACGCCCGCCGGCTTGTCGACGTCGTCGCCGGAGAACAGGAAGGAGCCGAGCGTCTTGCGCACGTCGACCAGGTCCAGGTCGGGGGCGGAGGAGCGCATGTTCTCCAGGACCGTGCGGTCCGGGTCGAGCGTCTCGTGCTCCTGGGCGTAGTAGCCGAGCTTGAGGCCGTGGCCGGGGGTGACCTGGCCCGTGTCGGGCTGCTCGGCGCCCGCGAGCAGGCGCAGCAGGGTGGTCTTGCCCGCGCCGTTGAGGCCGAGGATGACCACGCGGGAGCCCTTGTCGATGGCGAGGTCGACGTCGGTGAAGATCTCCAGGGAACCGTACGACTTCGACAGGCCCTCGGCGGTCAGCGGGGTCTTGCCGCAGGGCGCCGGGTCCGGGAAGCGGAGCTTGGCGACCTTGTCGGAGACGCGGACCGCCTCCAGGCCGGAGAGCAGGCGCTCGGCGCGCTTGGCCATGTTCTGGGCGGCGACGGTCTTGGTCGCCTTGGCGCGCATCTTGTCGGCCTGCGAGTTGAGGGCGGCGGCCTTCTTCTCGGCGTTCTGGCGCTCGCGCTTGCGGCGCTTCTCGTCGGCCTCGCGCTGCTGCTGGTAGAGCTTCCAGCCCATGTTGTAGATGTCGATGACCGAGCGGTTGGCGTCGAGGTAGAAGACCTTGTTGACCACGGTCTCGACCAGGTCGACGTCGTGGGAGATCACGACGAAGCCGCCGCGGTAGTTCTTCAGGTAGTCGCGCAGCCAGATGATCGAGTCGGCGTCGAGGTGGTTCGTGGGCTCGTCGAGGAGCAGGGTGTCGGCGTCCGAGAAGAGGATGCGGGCGAGCTCGACGCGGCGGCGCTGACCGCCGGAGAGGGTGTGCAGCGGCTGGCCGAGGACCCGGTCGGGGAGGCTGAGGGCGGCCGAGATGGTCGCGGCCTCGGACTCGGCGGCGTACCCGCCCTTGGTGAGGAACTCGGTCTCCTGGCGCTCGTACTGGCGCAGGGCCTTCTCGCGGGTGGCGCCGGAGCCGTTGGCGATGCGCTCCTCGTTCATCCGCATCTTCTTGATCAGGACGTCGAGGCCGCGGGCGGAGAGGATCCGGTCGCGGGCCAGGACGTCGAGGTCGCCGGTGCGCGGGTCCTGCGGGAGGTAGCCGACCTCGCCGGAGCGGGCGATGCTGCCGGCGGCGGGCTGGCCCTCGCCGGCCAGGCACTTGGTGAGGGTGGTCTTGCCCGCTCCGTTGCGGCCGACCAGGCCGATGCGGTCGCCCTTGGCGATGCGGAAGGAAGCGGACTCGATGAGGACGCGGGCGCCGGCGCGCAGCTCGATGCCGGTGGCGGTGATCACGGAAATACTCCAGGGCGGTATGGACGGCGGAAGGCGGGGCGGGACGCGCGTTCTTCGACGCCGCTAATCCGCGAGGAGATTTGCCATGAAGCCATTCTAACGGGGGTGCGCAACCACTTTTCGGGGCCCGCCCCTCACCCGTCCGGCCGAAGGGCCGCCCCGGACGGGCCGGGCACGTATCAGGATGAAGGGGTTGGCCACGCGTGGAGGGCGGTGGGGCATGCAGTTCGACGACGACGCCGATCTGGACACGTCCGAGGTCAAGGACGTCCGCAGCAGCCGCATCCCGGGCGGCCGGGCCACGGTCGGCGGCGGGGTCGTCGGACTGATCGCCCTGGTCCTGGGCCTGCTCTTCGGCGTGGGGCCGGACCAGCTGGGGCTGTCCGACGGGAGCCCGGAGCCGGTCTCGACGGCCTCCTCGGCCGCCCAGGTCCAGCAGTCCTGCAAGAAGGGCAGCGACGCCAACGCCCGGGAGGACTGCCGGCTCGTCGCCGTGGTGAACAGCACACAGGACTTCTGGAGGCAGGAGTTCAGGCGGCGCGGCGGGACGTACGGCCCCGCGTCGACGGTCTTCTTCACCGGCCGGGTGAACACCGCCTGCGGGGCGGCCACCAAGGCGGTCGGGCCCTTCTACTGCCCGGCGGACCGGCAGGTCTACCTCGACCTCGGGTTCTTCGAGGAGCTGCGGACCACCTTCGGGGCGCACGGCGGCCCCTTCGCCCAGGCGTACGTCATCGCCCACGAGTACGGGCACCACGTCCAGAACCTGACGGGCACGCTGGCCCGGGCCCAGAACGGGCAGACGGGCGCGAACAGCAACGCGGTGAAGGTCGAGCTCCAGGCCGACTGCTACGCCGGGGTGTGGGCGCGCAACGCGACGCGGACCCCGGACGAGTCCACGGGGCGGCCGCTGATCACGAACCTCACCGACCAGGACATCCGCGACGGGCTGGACGCGGCGGCGGCGGTGGGGGACGACCGGATCCAGGAGAAGTTCCAGGGCCGGGTCACCCCGGAGTCCTGGACCCACGGTTCGGCGCAGCAGCGCCAGCAGTGGTTCCACCAGGGCTACCGCACGGGCGACATGGCCCGGTGCGACACCTTCCGCTGAGTGTCAGTGGCGCCTGCCATGCTGTGACGTGGATCACTTGGGCCACCGTTACGAGAGGGAGTGACCGTCATGGCAGGCGTTCCGTCCATCTACCCCGCGCTGCTCTACCGCGACGCGAAGGCGGCGATCCAGCAGCTCACCGAGGCGTTCGGGTTCACCCAGGTCGCGGTCTACGAGGGCGACGACGGCGCGGTGATGCACGCGGAGCTGGCGTACGGCAACGGCGCGGTGATGCTGGGCAGCAAGGGGCGCGGCGGGGTGTACGACAAGGTCATGGAGACGGCCGGTCCGTCGGGGGTCTACATCGTGGTCGACGACGTGGACGCCCACCACCGGCGGGCGGCCGAGCACGGCGTGGAGATCCTCATGGAGCCCACCGACCAGGACTACGGCTCGCGGGACTACATGGCCCGGGACGCCGAGGGCAACGTCTGGAGCTTCGGCACGTACGCCCCGCAGCTCTGACCGGCCGGCCGCGCCCCGCACCCCTCAGGGGTGCGGGGAACTGCGCGACCGGCCCCGACGGACCCGCACGTACCGACCGGCCCCCGCTCCCCCGGGGGTGCCGGCCACTGCGCGACCGGCCCCCCACCCGCAGGCTGCCCGCGGGCCGGGCCGCCCACGGCGCACGGCACCGGTGACCGCCCGGCCAGGGCTCACGCGCCGCCGGTGTGGACCTGGAAGGCGGCCCGCCGGACCGCCTTGGCCAGGGCCGGGTCGGGATGGGCGGCGGCCAGCGCGACCAGGACCTGCACGGTGCGCGGGTGGCCGACGGCCCGGACCTCGTCGAGCAGCCGGGGCACGGTGGTGCGTACGGCGGAGTCGAGGTGGCGGGCGAGCAGCTCGGCCTCGCCGTGGTCGGCGATGGCGGCGGCCGTGTCCACCCAGAGCCAGGTGGACTCCTCGGGCGTGAGGACGTCCTGGGCCTCGTCCGGGTCCACCCCGTCGTGCTCGGCGAGCCAGAGCAGGGCGTAGGGCCGCAGGGCGGGCTCGCGGACGGCGGCGCGCACCTCGGGCTCGGCGGGGGCGCCGACCACGCGCAGCGCCTCGAAGGCGAGGCCCCGCAGCAGGGCGTCCTCGCCCCGGGCGGCGTGCAGCAGCTCGCTGACGGCGTGGCCGACGGGCCGGGCGGCGAGCCAGGCCCGGTACTCGGCGCGGGCCGGCCCGGGGGTCAGCCGGGCGCAGCCGTGCAGCATGGCGGCCGCGGACTGCTCGATGTTCCCGGCCGGGCTCTGGGCGGCGACGCAGATCTGCTCCAGCTTGACCCAGACGGCCCAGCTGCCGAGCGGGGTCAGGGCGGCCTGCGCGGGGCCGAGGGTGACGGCGTCCACGGCGGCGAGCCCGCCGAGCGCCCAGCGCAGCAGCCGGGCGAGCGGGAGGGCGCGGGGTTCCGCGGAGGCCGGGCCCTGGGCGGGCTCCGCCCCGTAGGGGACCTCGCAGCGCTCGTCGCGCAGTTCGGTGACCCGCTGTCCCAGCAGGTCCAGCAGGTCCGGGACGGTCACGGGACCGGCGGACAGCTGGAGCAGGGAGAGCAGCTGGGGCATCGCCTCGACGACCTCGGCGACGGCCGAGGGGGCGATGTCGGCGGGGGCCGGGTGGACGAGGGACCAGGCGTCGAAGAGGGCGACCCAGCCGCGCAGCACGGCGGTGTCGTCCCGGTCCCAGGCCCGCAGCCGCCAGCCGGGCCTGGCCTGGCCGCCGTGCACCTCGACGAGGCCGGAGAGCCGGGCGCGGTCCCAGCCGACCCTGATCTGGCCGTGCGTCAGGCCCAGTTCCGCGGCGGCCCGTTCGACGTCGACGGCGGGCAGGGCGCCGGAGGGGGCGGGGCGGCCGCCGTCGCCGGCACCGAGGTTCACTTCGGCCCAGCGGGCCAGCCGTACCGCGTCGGCCAGCGAGGCCCGGGCGCGGTTCGCCAGGTCCGCCGTGGCGGGGGTGCCCGCCGGGGGCCGGGTGGCCGGCCGGGTTCGCCGGTCGGTCACCGCCTTGCGCGCCGTGGCGACGGAGCGCGGGGAGACGAGTCGGAGTCTGGAGTCGCGAGCCAACTGCTCATCAGGCTTTCGGGACGTCACGGAAGCAGTCTCGCCCGTCACTGGCCGAAAGCCCAAACGGAACGGGTCATTTCCACAGGTCATGGGGTGGAGGAACCGGGACAGACCACCCACCCCGTCCCGTCCGCCACACCGCCTTCACTCCAGCGCCACAAGACGCCTCCCGTAACCCCTTGTTTGTGGAGCCGCGCCCGCCCCTCGCGGGGTGGGGAGCGGGGTCGCCCGTGCGGTCACATGAGCGGCACGAGGAAGCGCCGCAGCGCCTCCTCGTAGCCGGCCGGGTCGGCGTTCCACATCGCCCCGTGCGCGGCGCCCGGGACGGTGTGCAGGGTGACGAGGTCGGGCCGGGCGGCGGCGAGCCGGCGCGAGGGCGCCCAGGGGGCGAGGGTGTCGTCGGGCCCGTGGACGAGCAGCACGGGGACGCGGACGGCGCCGGGGTCCGCGAACGGCCCCCGGTGGTCCACGCGCAGCCCCGCGCGGCTCTCGGCGGCCCGTACGGCGAACGGGACCAGCGGGGCCGGGGTGCGGCGGGCCACGATCAGGTTGCGCAGGGTGGTGTGCCAGTCGAGGACGGGCGAGTCGAGCACCAGGCCCGCGATCCGGCCGGACAGGGCCGAGCGCTCGGCGGCGTGCACGGCCATGGCGGCACCGGTGGACCAGCCGTGCAGGACGATGCGCCGGGCGCCGTAGCGCAGGGCGTAGCGGATCGCGGCGTCCACGTCCCGCCACTCGGACTCGCCGAGGTGGCCCAGGCCGTCCGGGGAGGCGGGGGCGCCGAGGTCGCCCCGGTAGGCGAGGGAGAGGACCGGGAGCCGGAGGCGGTGCAGGAAGGGCATGACCACCATCGGGTGCTCCCGGCCGGCGCCGAGCCCGTGGACGGTGATCACCCAGGTCTGCCGGACCTGGGGCACGAACCAGGCGGGGAGCGGGCCGAGCTCCCCGGGGACGTCCACGTCGGCGTGGTCCAGGCCGAGGGCCGTGCGGGGGTTCCCCGAGTACACCTGCGGCGTGAGGGTGACGCGGGTGCCGGGCTCCAGGGAGCCGTGGCTGACCCGCAGCAGGCGGCGCACGACGGTGGCCGGGTCGTGCGGGACGCCGTCGAGGACCGGGCCGACGGCGGCGTGCACCCCGGGCGCGGCCAGGCCGTGGACGCCGGGGCGCAGGGAGGCCAGGGAGCGGGTGAGCACGATCCGGTCGCCTTCGGCCGAGTGGACGACCAGGCGGGGGCTGCCGGCCGGCGGGCGGCCGGGTTCGGACCGCAGGGCGGCGTCGGCGGCGTACCGGCCGGCCAGGACGGCGGCCGCTCCGGCACCGATCAGGGTCGAGGTGACGGCCGCGGCCGTCGCAGTGGCGGTACGCACCGCTCCAGTGTCGAGGCGCGGGGGCGCAAGGGCCACCGGAGGGCTCCGGCGGCGCCCGGACGGCGCCCAAGCGGAACCCGAGCGGGGGCCGGTCGGCGGACGACCGGGAGAGGGGCGGGGCAAGCGGAGTGATCTACCTCTCTTTCCCTGTCGCCGAGGGGGCCCGAACGGGTCCGCGCACCCGCTCGGAACGTCCCGTTCACCCGGCTCTGACGTGCATGAATGGCGATAACTACGAAAGAATCGGGACGAAGGGTCCGATGGGGTGCCGCCCTGCGACACCACTCCGCCGAAGTCAGTTCATCTTCCGTTCACCCAGGTTGCCTACGTTCGCCGAGCCACTGACGCCAAACAGAAGCCTGGGTAAATGGAGCACATAACGCTTCTCCTCGGGATCGTGATCATCACCGCTCTCGTGTTCGACTTCACGAACGGTTTCCACGACACAGCCAACGCGATGGCCACCACCATCTCGACCGGCGCCCTCAAGCCCAAGACGGCGGTGGCCATGTCCGCCGTGCTCAACCTCGTCGGCGCGTTCATGTCCGTGGAGGTCGCCAAGACGATCTCCAAGGGTCTCGTCAACGAAGAGGGCATCCAGCCCGAAGTGATCTTCGCCGCCCTCGTCGGCGCGATCCTCTGGAACCTGGTCACCTGGCTGGTCGGACTCCCCTCCAGCTCCTCGCACGCCCTGATGGGCGGCCTGATCGGTGCCGCGGTCGCCTCCGCCGGCCTCGGCGCGGTCAACGGCGACGTCGTCGTCACCAAGGTGCTCATCCCGGCCGTGGCCGCCCCGATCGTGGCCGGTGTGGCAGCGATGCTGGCCGCCAAGGTCACGTACAAGCTGAACGGCAAGGTCGGCCCCAAGACCTCCGCCAAGGGCTACAAGGCGGGCCAGATCGCTTCCGCCGGCCTCGTCTCCCTCGCGCACGGCACCAACGACGCGCAGAAGACGATGGGCATCATCACCCTGGCCCTGGTCGCCGGCGGCGCCCTCGCCCCCGGCTCGAACCCCCCGGTCTGGGTCATCGTCTCCGCCGGCACGGCGATCGCGATGGGCACCTACCTGGGCGGCTGGCGCATCATCCGCACCCTGGGCAGCGGCCTGACCGACCTGCACCCGCAGCAGGGCTTCGCCGCCCAGACCTCGGCCGCGAGCGTCATCCTGGCGTCCTCCAACCTCGGCTTCTCCCTCTCCACCACCCACGCCTGCTCCGGCGCGGTGATGGGCGCGGGTCTGGGCCGCAAGGGCGGTGTGGTCCGCTGGTCCACCGCCACCCGCATGTTCGTCGCGTGGGGCCTGACCCTGCCGGCCGCCGCCCTCGTCTCCGCGGGCGCCGAGCTGGTCATGCGCACCGGTGACGTCGGCGTCGTCGCCGTCGCCGTCTTCCTGGTCGCCTCCTGCGTCGCCATCTGGCTGATCTCCCGCCGCCAGGTCGTCGACCACACCAACGTCAACGGGGCCTCCGCCGACGAGGCCGAGCAGCCCGGCGTGGTCACCACCGCCATCGCCGCCGTCGCCGTCCCCCCGGTCGCCGGCACCACCGCCGCCGTGACCGACGAGGACCTCAAGGCCACCATCCCGGCCGCCACGGCGAACCCGCAGACCCCGACGGCTCCGGCCGCCGCGGTCTGATCCCGAGAACGACAGAGGAAACGGCAGTATGAAGATCGACTGGGCAGCACTCGGCTCCGTCTTCGGGGTCAGCCTCTCCGCGACCGTCGCCCTCGTGGCCCTCTTCAGCCTGGGCCTGGTGGGCCTCTCCAAGCACGAGGCAGCCACCGAGCAGGGCGGCACCGCCGCCCTGGCCCGCAGCGGCGCCTACGCCTGCTTCGCGCTCTGCGCGGCGGCCGTGGCCTACGGGATCTACCTGATCGTCAGCTGAGACCCGGTCTCGGCGACACCGCGTGCGAAGGCTCCCCCCGGGAATCCCCGGGGGGAGTTTTCGCGTACCCGCGGCCCCTGGGCGCCCACCGGCCGTCCCCCGCCCCATCGCAGGTCAACGGTAAGTTGACGGGCGTTCGCGGGGCGTGGTGGACTGCCCGAGCCAATACGGCGGCATGGAGAGGAAGTCCGGTGCGAATCCGGCGCGGTCCCGCCACTGTCACCGGGGAACGCACGCGCCGCGTGCCCACCCGGGAGCCAGGAACTCTCGCCGCCGGACACGTCGAACCAGGGCGCGGACCCTGAGTGAGGACATACCTGCCACCATGCGTGCCGACCGCGTCTTCGCGTACGGCGTCACGGCGGGCCTGATCGGCGACCGGATCCTCGGGGATCCCCGCCGGGGGCACCCCGTGGCCGCCTTCGGACGAGCCGCCGCCGCCGTGGAGCGCGCCCTGTGGCGCGACGACCGCGCCCGGGGCGTCCTGCACACCCTCGTATGCGCCGGCGCGGCCACGGCCGTCGGAGCGCTGGGCGCACGCGCCGTGCGCGCCCGGCCCGCGGCCGCCCGCATCGCCCTGACCGCCGCGGCCACCTGGGCCGTCGTCGGCGGCACCACCCTCGGCCGGGAGGCCCGCGCCATCGGCGGGGCGCTCGCCGCCGGGGACACCGAGGTGGCCCGCGAACGCCTCCCCCATCTGTGCGGGCGCGACCCGCAGGCCCTGGACGGCCAGGGAATGGCCCGGGCCGTCGTGGAGTCGGTCGCGGAGAACACCTCCGACGCGGTCGTCGGGGCCCTGGTGTGGGGGGCCGTCGCCGGGGTGCCCGGACTGCTCGCCTTCCGCGCCGTGAACACCCTGGACGCGATGGTGGGGCACAAGTCGCCCCGCCACCTGCGCTACGGCTGGGCCTCCGCCCGGCTGGACGACCTCGCCGGCTGGCCGGGAGCCCGGCTGACGGCGCTCGCCGCCGTGGCCGCCGGCCCCGACCGGCGCGGAGCCCTGCGGGCCTGGCGCGCCGACGCCGCCGCCCACCCCAGCCCCAACGCCGGCCCGGTCGAGGCCTCCTTCGCCGGGGCGCTCGGCGTCCGGCTGGGCGGGACCCTGTCCTACGCGGGACGGGTCGAGCACCGGGCCGTGCTCAACGGGGAGCGGGGGCGGCCCGTGGAGGTCGCGGACATCGAGCGGGCCGTACGGCTGTCGCGGCGGGTGACCTGGCTGGCGCTGGGCGCGTGCGCGGCCGTCCGGTGCGCCGCGGCGAAGGCCGCCGCGGCGAGGACGGGGAGGGGTCGGGCATGAGCGGCACCAGGCGCGGCGGCGGGCTGCTGGTCGCGGGGACGACCTCCGACGCGGGCAAGAGCGTCGTCACGGCGGGCATCTGCCGCTGGCTGGCCCGCCAGGGCGTGAAGGTGGCCCCGTTCAAGGCGCAGAACATGTCGCTGAACTCGTTCGTGACCCGCGAGGGCGCCGAGATCGGCCGGGCCCAGGCGATGCAGGCCCAGGCCGCCCGGGTGGAGCCGACCGCGCTGATGAACCCGGTCCTGCTCAAGCCCGGCAGCGACCGCAGCAGCCAGGTGGTGCTGCTCGGCAGGCCGGTGGGCGAGATGAGCGCCCGCGGCT
The DNA here is from genome assembly GCF_040701585.1 of Streptomyces sp. NPDC093801. Taxonomy (NCBI): domain Bacteria; kingdom Bacillati; phylum Actinomycetota; class Actinomycetes; order Kitasatosporales; family Streptomycetaceae; genus Streptomyces; species Streptomyces sp. NPDC093801. The sequence goes on from NZ_JBFBDP010000009.1 coordinate 57,826, forward strand.
ACCACGGCGGCCGCCAGGAGCAGCTCCTCGGGATCGTCACGGACTGCCTGGAGCAGCTGCGGGGCACGTATGACGCCGTGATCTGCGAGGGGGCGGGCAGTCCGGCCGAGATCAACCTGCGCCGGACCGACATCGTGAACATGGGCATCGCGCGGGCCGCGCGGTTCCCGGTGGTGGTCGTCGGCGACATCGACCGGGGCGGGGTCTTCGCCTCGTTCTTCGGGACGACGGCGCTGCTGTCGCCCGAGGACCAGTCGCTGATCGCCGGCTACATGGTCAACAAGTTCCGCGGCGACGTGTCCCTGCTGGAGCCCGGCATGGAGATGCTCCGGGGCCTGACGGGGCGGGCGACGTACGGCGTGCTGCCGTTCCGGCACGGGCTGGGCATCGACGAGGAGGACGGGCTGCGGGTCTCCCTGCGGGGAGCGGTGCGCGAGTCCGTCGTGGCCCCGCCGGTCGGCGAGGACGTGCTGCGGGTCGCGGTGTGCGCCGTGCCGCTGATGTCGAACTTCACCGACGTCGACGCGCTCGCGGCGGAGCCGGGCGTGGTCGTGCGGTTCGTGGACCGGGCCGAGGAGCTGGCCGACGCGGACCTGGTCGTCGTACCGGGCACGCGCGGCACGGTGAAGGCGCTGGAGTGGCTGCGCGAGCGGGGGCTGGCCGACGCGCTGGCCCGGCGCGCCGCGGAGGGACGCCCGGTGCTGGGCATCTGCGGCGGCTTCCAGGCCCTCGGCGAGCACATCGAGGACGAGGTCGAGTCGAAGGCGGGCTCGGTGGCGGGGCTGGGGCTGCTGCCGGTGCGCGTGCGCTTCGCCGTCGAGAAGACGCTGGCCCGGCCGGTGGGCACCGCCCTGGGCGAGGAGGTCTCGGGCTACGAGATCCACCACGGGGTGGCCGAGGTCCTGGGCGGCGAGCCGTTCCTGGACGGGTGCCGGGTGGGGTCCGTGTGGGGCACGCACTGGCACGGCTCGCTGGAGTCGGACGGCTTCCGCCGGGCGTTCCTCCGGGAGGTCGCGGCGGCTGCCGGGCGGCGCTTCGTCCCGTCGCCGGACACGTCCTTCGCCGCCCTGCGGGAGGAGCAGCTGGACCTGCTGGGCGACCTGATCGAGGAACACGCCGATACGCGTGCGCTGCTGGGGCTGATCGAGGGGGGCGCCCCCACGGGCCTCCCCTTCCTCCCCCCGGGCGCCCCGTGAGGGGGGCGGCCCTGCGGGGCTGTTCCCCTACCCGCCCCTTCCCCGCCCACCGGGGCTCCGCCCCGGACCCGGTGCGCTCGAACACCGCGCGGGCCGGAATTTCGCCGCGCGGAATCCAGCCCCGCCAGGGGGTGCCTCCCAGCGGTGGCCGGGGGAGATCGAGGCGCGGGGGTCCGGGGGCGGAGCCCCCTGGAGCGGCTCCGCGCAGCGGCACCCCCGGCCCCGGCCACCGCACCACGGCCCCCGACCACCCGCGCACGCGGACCCGCACCCGCACTGGAGGAGTGAGCACCCCATGAGCACCCCCTACCCGTTCACCGCAGTCGTCGGCCAGGCCGACCTGCGGCTGGCGCTCCTGCTCAACGCCGTGAGCCCCGCGGTCGGCGGTGTGCTCGTGCGCGGTGAGAAGGGGACCGCCAAGTCCACCGCCGTACGCGCGCTCTCCGCCCTGCTCCCCCACGTGGACGTCGTCCCCGGCTGCCGGTTCTCCTGCGCGCCCGCCGCACCGGACCCGGCCTGTCCGGACGGCCCGCACGAGCCCGGCCCCGGCGCCGAGCGCCCCGCCCGGATGGTCGAACTGCCCGTCGGTGCCTCCGAGGACCGCCTCGTCGGCGCCCTCGACATCGAGCGGGCCCTCGCCGAGGGCGTGAAGGCCTTCGAGCCCGGCCTGCTGGCCGACGCACACCGCGGGATCCTGTACGTCGACGAGGTCAACCTGCTCCACGACCACCTCATCGACCTCCTGCTCGACGCGGCCGCGATGGGCGCCTCGTACGTGGAGCGCGAGGGCGTGTCCGTGCGCCACGCCGCCCGCTTCCTGCTCGTCGGCACCATGAACCCCGAGGAGGGCGAGCTGCGGCCGCAGCTCCTCGACCGGTTCGGGCTGACCGTGGAGGTCGCCGCCTCGCGGGAGCCCGAGCAGCGCGTCGAGGTGGTGCGCCGCCGGCTCGCGTACGAGGACGATCCGGCGGGCTTCGCGGCCCGCTGGGCCGGGGACGAGAGCGAGGTCCGCGCCCGGGTCGTGGCCGCGCGGGCGCTGCTCCCGCAGGTGGCGCTCGGGGACACCGCGCTGCTCCAGATCGCCGCCACCTGCGCCGGTTTCGAGGTCGACGGCATGCGGGCCGACATCGTGATGGCCCGTACGGCGACCGCCCTGGCGGCCTGGGCCGGGCGGACCTCCGTCCGCAAGGAGGACGTCCGTCAGGCGGCGCTGCTGGCGCTGCCGCACCGGCGTCGGCGCAACCCCTTCGACGCGCCCGGGCTGGACGAGGACAAGCTCGACGAGATCCTCGACGGTTTCCCCGACGACGAGCCGGAGCCCGAGCCCGAGCCGGAGGGCCCGGACGACAACGGCGGCGGCCCCGACGGGGACGGTGGCGGGGTGCCCCCGCAGGGCGGCGGCCCCGAGACCGGCCACGCCCCCGAGGAGGCCCCGGAGCAGGGGGGCGACTCCCCCGAGCCGCAGCCCTCCGCGCCCCGGGGCGGGTCCGGCGGGGCCGAACAGGCCGCCGTGGGGGCCGGCGAGCCGTTCCGCACCAAGATGCTGAGCGTGCCCGGCCTCGGCGAGGGCGCGGCCGGCCGGCGCTCGCGGGCCCGTACCGCGCACGGCCGGACCACCGGCGCCCAGCGCCCCCGGGGACAGCTGACGAAGCTGCACCTGGCGGCGACCGTGCACGCCGCCGCCCCGCACCAGAAGGCGCGCGGGCGCTCCGGGCCGGGGCTCGTCGTGCGCAAGGACGACCTGCGGCAGGCGACCCGCGAGGGCCGCGAGGGCAACCTCGTGCTGTTCTGCGTCGACGCCTCCGGCTCGATGGCCGCCCGGCAGCGCATGGGCGCCGTCAAGGGCGCGGTGCTCTCCCTGCTCCTCGACGCCTACCAGCGCCGGGACAAGGTCGGCCTGATCACCTTCCGCGGCGCGGGCGCCGAGCTGGCGCTGCCCCCCACCTCCTCGGTGGACGCGGCCGCGGCCCGCCTGGAGAAGCTGCCGACGGGCGGCCGCACGCCCCTGGGCCCGGGCCTGCTCAAGGCCCGCGAGGTGCTGCGCGTGGAGCGGCTGCGGGACCCCTCCCGGCGCCCGCTGCTCGTGGTCGTCACCGACGGGCGGGCCACCTCGGCCGGGGACGTCGGCGGCGACCCCCGCGAACTGTCCGGGCGCAGCGCCCGGCTGCTGGCCGCCGAGGGCGTCACGTCGGTGGTCGTGGACTGCGAGTCCGGGCCGGTGCGGCTGGGGCTCGCGGGGGCGCTGGCCGCCGATCTGGGCGCGCCCGCCGTGACCCTCGACGGGCTGCGGGCCGACTCGCTGGCCGGGCTCGTCAAGAACGTACGTACCGCAGTGACCCGCACTGCGTCACTCGACAGCGTCTCCAGGAGGGCCGCCTAATGCCGCAGGGACAGCCGACCGTCGTTCCCGACGACGGTCTCACGACGCGCCAGCGCCGCAACCGCCCGCTCGTCTTCGTCCACACCGGACCGGGCAAGGGCAAGTCGACGGCCGCCTTCGGGCTGGCGCTGCGGGCCTGGAACCAGGGCTGGCCGATCGGGGTGTTCCAGTTCGTCAAGTCGGCGAAGTGGAAGGTCGGCGAGGAGAACGCGCTGAAGGTGCTGGGCGCCTCCGGTGAGGGCGGCTCCGTCGTCTGGCACAAGATGGGCGAGGGCTGGTCCTGGGTCCAGCGCGACGCGCAGCTCGACAACGAGCAGGCGGCGAAGGAGGGCTGGGAGCAGGTCAAGCGCGACCTGGCCGCCGAGACGCACCGGCTGTACGTGCTGGACGAGTTCGCGTACCCGATGCACTGGGGCTGGATCGACGTGGACGAGGTGATCGAGGTCCTCCGCAACCGGCCCGGCACCCAGCACGTGGTCATCACCGGCCGCAACGCCCCCGAGAAGCTGCTGGAGTTCGCGGACCTGGTCACCGAGATGACCAAGGTCAAGCACCCCATGGACGCCGGCCAGAAGGGCCAGAAGGGCATCGAGTGGTGACCTCGTCCAGTGTGCCGCGGCTGGTCATCGCCGCGCCGTCCTCCGGCAGCGGCAAGACCACCGTGGCGACGGGCCTGATGGCGGCCTTCGCGGAGCGCGGCCTCGCCGTGTCCCCGCACAAGGCCGGGCCCGACTACATCGACCCCGGCTACCACGCGCTGGCCACGGGCCGGCCGGGGCGCAACCTCGACGCGTTCATGTGCGGGCCGGAGCTGGTGGCCCCGCTGTTCGCGCACGGCGCCGCCGGGTGCGACCTCGCGGTGGTCGAGGGCGTGATGGGGCTCTACGACGGGGCCGCCGGGCGCGGCGAGCTGGCGTCGACGGCGCAGGTGGCGAAGCTGCTGCGGGCGCCGGTGGTACTGGTGGTGGACGCCTCCTCGCAGTCCCGTTCGGTGGCGGCGCTGGTCCACGGCTTCGCCTCGTTCGACCCCCGGGTGCGCCTGGGCGGGGTGATCCTGAACAAGGTGGGCTCCGACCGGCACGAGGCCATGCTGAGGGAAGCCCTGGAGGAGGCCGGGATGCCGGTCCTCGGCGTCCTGAGGCGGGCCCCGCAGGTCGCGACCCCCTCCCGGCACCTGGGCCTGGTCCCGGTGGCGGAGCGGCGGGCCGACGCGGTCGCGGCGGTGGCCGCCCTGGCGGAGCAGGTCCGTGCGGGCTGTGACCTGGAGGCCCTGCTCGCCCTGGCGCGCACCGCCCCGCCGCTGGCGTGCGAGCCGTGGTCGCCCCTTCGGGCCTCGCCGGCGTTCGAGGCGCTGGGGACACCCCCGGAGGCAGCCGGGGGAGGGTCCGGGGGCGGAGCCCCCGGTTTCGGGAAGGGGCGGGGTGGGGGACCTCTCATCGCCGTAGCCGGAGGCCCGGCGTTCACCTTCTCCTACGCCGAGCACGCCGAACTGCTGCGCGCCGCCGGGGCGGAGGTCGTCACCTTCGACCCGCTCCGGGACGAGGCGCTGCCCGAGGGCACGAACGGGCTCGTGATAGGCGGCGGCTTCCCGGAGGTCTACGCCCCGGAGCTCTCGGCCAACGAGCCGCTCCGGGCGGCCGTGGCGGCCTTCGCCGCGGCCGGCGGCCCGGTCGCGGCGGAGTGCGCCGGGCTCCTCTACCTGGCGCGGTCCCTGGACGGGAAGCCCATGTGCGGGGTGCTCGACGCCGACGCCCGGATGTCGGAGCGGCTCACGCTCGGCTACCGGGAGGCGGTGGCGGTGTCGGACAGCCCGCTCGCGGCGGCCGGCACCCGGCTGCGGGGGCACGAGTTCCACCGGACGGTGGTCGAGCCGGGCGCCGGGGCCGCGCCGGCGTGGGGGTTCACCCACCCCGAACGCCGCGTCGAGGGCTTCGTCCGGGGGAACGTGCACGCGAGCTACCTGCACACGCACTGGGCGGCGCAGCCGTCCGTGGCGTCCCGGTTCGCGGCGGCCGCGGCGGAGTTCGCGGCGGCTCCAGCGGCCCGCCCGTGACCCCGTACGGACCGGTCCGGGCGGACCGGTCCGTCCGTTCAGTCCGCGAGGCCGACCAGCAGCCAGATCCCGGCCACCCCGCCCACCGTGCACATGAGCGTGGACAGGGCGGGGTGCTCGTGGTGCGCCTCGGGCAGGATCTCGGCGGCCGCCAGGTACAGCAGGGCGCCGCCGAAGAATCCGAGGTACGCCCCGAGGAGTTCCTCCGGAAGGGTGAACAGCAGGGTGGACGCGGCGCCCACGACGGGTGCGGCGGCGTCCGCCAAGAGCATCATCCAGGCCTTGCGGCGGGCGTTCCCGTACAGGTGGGTGAGGGTGTACGTGTTGAACCCGTCGGCGAAGTCGTGGGTGATGACGGCCAGGGCGACGGTCGCGCCCATCCCGCCGCCGACCTGGAAGGCGACGCCGAGGGCCACTCCGTCGGCGAGGCTGTGGCCGACCATCGCCGCGGCGGCGGTGAGCCCGACCTGCGGGACGCGGACGCCGTGGTCGTGGCCGCCTCCCCCGTCCCCGCCGCCGTGCGCGGCCTGCCGTACGGCGAGCAGGCGTTCCACGACGTGGGCGACGAGGAAGCCGGCCACGAAGAGCAGCAGGGCGAGCGGGACGCCGAAGACCTCCCGGCCGGCGGCGTGCAGGGCCTCGGGGAGCAGGTCCAGGCCCACGACGCCGAGCATCAGCCCGCCGGCCAGCCCCAGGACGAGGTGGCGGCGGTCGGTGACGCGTTGTGCCGTCCAGCCGCCCGCCAGCGTCATCAGGAACGCGCCCAGAGCCACGATCACCGCCATGTGCCCCTGGATACCGACTGGCGGCGCCGTGCGCACTTCCGCCGCGCGGGTGGCGGACGCCACCGTGATGACGACAGACGACAGACGACGGACACCAGTACGGAGGGAGGACCCCGGTGGGCGAGTACGTGACGCGGCTGGTGGTCGGGGTCGGCGGACGCGCGGGGGTCTCCGTGGCGGAGGTCTGCGCGCTGGTCGAGGAGACCCTGCGCGGGGCCGGGCTGAGCGCCGGGGCGGTGACGGCGTTGGCGACGGTGGACTCGAAGACCCTGGAGCCCGGGATCGCGGGCGCGGCGGAACGTTTCGGCGTGCCCCTGGTGGGCTACCCGGCCGAGGAGCTCGCGCGGATCCCCGTGCCGCACCCGTCGCCGGCCGTGCACGAGGCCTCCGGGACCGCCTCGGTGGCGGAGGCGGCGGCGCTGGCGGGCGGCGGGGAGCTCCTCGTGCCCAAGCGCCGTTCGGTGGCGGCCACCTGTGCGGTGGCCACGGCCGAGGAGCACGACCTGCGCCACCACGGGGACGCGGAGGTCGCGGACGCGGGGGGCGCGCTCGTGGACCTGGCGGTGAACGTGCGGTCGGACACGCCGCCGCAGTGGCTGAAGCAGCGGATCGCGGCCTCCCTCGGGGACCTCGCTGCGTACCCGGACGGGCGGGCGGCCCGGGCGGCCGTGGCGCGGCGGCACGGGCTGCCGGTCGAGCGGGTGCTGCTGACGGCGGGGGCTGCGGAGGCGTTCGTCCTGATCGCGCGGGCCCTGGAGGCGGAGCGGCCGGTGGTGGTGCACCCGCAGTTCACCGAGCCTGAGGCGGCCCTGCGGGACGCCGGGCACCGGGTGGAGCGGGTGGTGCTGCGGGCGGAGGACGGGTTCCGGCTGGATCCCGCGGCGGTGCCGCAGGACGCGGACCTGGTGGTGGTGGGCAACCCCACCAACCCGACGTCGGTGCTGCACCCGGCGGCGACGCTGGCCGCGCTGGCCCGGCCGGGGCGGATCCTGGTGGTGGACGAGGCGTTCATGGACGCGGTCCCGGGCGAGCGGGAGGCGCTGGCGGGGCGGATGGACGTGCCGGGGCTGGTGGTGCTGCGGAGCCTGACGAAGACGTGGGGCCTGGCGGGGCTGCGGATCGGCTACGTGCTGGCCGATCCGGAGGTCGTCGCGAAGCTGGCGGCGGCGCAGCCGCTGTGGCCGGTGTCGACCCCGGCGCTGGTGGCGGCCGAGGCCTGCGTGGCGCCGGAGGCGCTGGAGGAGGCGGAGGCGGCGGCCCGGCGGATCGCGGTGGACCGGGCGCACCTGCTGGCGGGGCTGGCGGAGTTCGAGGAGGTCACGGTCTCGGGGGTGGCCGAGGGGCCGTTCGTGCTGGTCCGGATCCCCGGTGCGGCGGAGGTGCGCACCCGGCTGCGGGCGCTGGGCTTCGCGGTCCGGCGGGGGGACACCTTCCCGGGGCTGGACGCGTCCTGGCTGCGCCTGGCGGTGCGGGACCGGGCGACGACGGGGCGGCTGCTGCAGGCGCTGGACCACGCCCTGGCCCTGACCACACCCTGACCCGGCCCCGCGGGGCCGTCCCCCGCCCGGCCCTCCCCCTCCGGCCGTCTCAGGGGCCCGGAGGGCGGGCGGAGGGGGCCCCGCCTAGCATGAACGCGGACCAAGACACGGACGGGGGACGGGACATGAGGGCGGCGACGCGCATCACCATGGGTCTGGTGGCCGTGGGGGTGGTCGGCGGCGGGGTGTTCGCGGTGCCCCGGCTGCTCGGGCACGGGGCGGCCGTCCCGGCCGAGCAGCGGCTCCAGGGCAAGCCGAACGGCGCCGGCAAGGCGGTCCCGGGCGCGGCCCCGTTCACGCTGGTGGCGACCGGGGACACGATCCCGTACCCGTCGATCGTCCAGCGGGCCGCGGACGACGCGGGCGGCAAGCCCGGGGAGTACGACTTCCGGAAGATACTCGCGGGCGTCAAGCCCATCGTCTCCGCCGCCGACCTGGCGATATGCCACCACGAGATACCGTACGGAAGGCCCGGCGGCCCCTACACCGGCTACCCCGCCTTCAAGGCCCCGCACCAGTTGGCCGACGCCCTCAAGGACGCCGGGTACGACAGTTGCTCCACGGGCTCGAACCACACCCTCGACGACGGGTTCGACGGGCTCTCCCGCACCCTCGACCACCTCGACCGGGTCGGCATCAAGCACGTGGGCTCGGCCCGCCGCCCCGAGGAGGCCAAGGCCCCGGCGGTGCTCTCCGCCGGCGGGGCGAAGGTCGCCCAGCTGGACTACACGTACGGCACGAACGGGATACCGCTCCCGGCCGGCAAGCCCTGGGCCGTCAACCTGATCGACCAGGCCCGGATCATCGCCGACGCCCGCGCGGCCCGGGCGGCCGGCGCGCACGTCGTCGTCCTGAGCCTCCACTGGGGCACCGAGTGGCAGACGGCCCCCGACCAGCAGCAGAAGGACCTGGCGCAGGCGCTGACCGCCTCGCGCGGGGCGGACGGCCTCCCCGACATCGATCTGATCCTCGGCACGCACAACCACGTCCCGCAGCCCTACGAGAAGATCAACGGCACCTGGGTGGTCTTCGGCATGGGCGACCAGATCGCCAGCTTCTACGAAGCCGAGAAGGCGCGGGGCAACATGTCGTCCATCCCCCGCTTCACCTTCGCCCCGGCGGCCTCGCACCCGGGCCGCTGGGAGGTGGTCAAGGCCGAGTACCTCACCCAGTACTCGGACATGGGGCCGCCGTTCCGCGTCGTCTGCACCTCGTGCGCCGGCGCGGACGGCGACGGCGGACCGTCCGCCGCGAAGCGGGCCGAGTACGCCCGGGTGGACAAGGAGGTCACGTCGGCCGTGACCTCGCGGGGCGCGACCGGCCAGGGGCTGACGCGCGCGACCCGCTGATCGGGCCCGGGGACGGCCGCCCGGGTCACGAGGTCCGGCCGCGCCGGGTCACGACGAGCGCGCACGCGCCGACGCCGAGCAGGAGCAGCGCGCCGCCGGCGACCCACGGGGTGGCCGAACCGGCCCCGGTCTCGGCGAGGTCGGCGCGGCCGGACGTGGCGACGGCGGCCTGCGGCTTGACGTCCGGCTTCGCCGCGGGCTTCGCGGCCGTCGTCGGGGACGTGCAGTGCGCCTCCGCCAGGACGACCTCGCCGTCGACCTGCGCCACGTTGAGCTTCAGCGGGTTCACCGACACCTTCAGGCGGAGCGCGGCGGCCGCCGCGGTGGTGGAGGTGGTCTGCGTGTCGGAGAGCCGCAGGGAGACCAGGCCGACGCCCGGGACCTCGACCTCGGTGGGCCCGCCGGCCGTCAGGGTGACCTTCTTGCCGAGGGCGGTGACGGTGCCGAGGACGTTCGAGGTGGCGACGGGCTTCGCGCCGGCCGCGCAGACGGCCTGGGAGGTGACCTTCTCGACCTCGATGAGGGAGAGGGCGGGCAGACCCGGGAGGTGCACCTTGGCGTGGGCGAGGGCGGCCTCGGCGCGGGCGCCGTTCTCGTCGGCGGTGGCCTTGGCGGTGGCGGCGTCCGCCGTGAGCACGTTCACCGGCTGCCCCTGCTCGACCCCGTCGAGGGCCACGGTGAGGGCCGTCTTCCCGGCCGTGGCGGGGGCGCTGACCTCGTTGAGGGTGGCCTTCAGCGGTACGTGCACCGTCTTGTTGAGCAGGCCCACGTCCAGTCCGGTCCGCAGGACGACGGCTCCGGAGGTGCCCTGGCCGCCGCTGCCGTCGGTGGCGAGGGCGGGGGGTGCGGCGAGCAGGGCCACCGCTCCCGTGGCGAGCAGGACGGCCGCGGGCAGGCGGAAGGTGTTGCGGTTCAAGGTGGTGGAACCCCCGGGGAGATGGGTGCCGCCGGGGCGCCGATGGGGGACATCGCGCATGCCGACGGCTTCGACGCCCGAAGTCTTTACGCACTGTGAGTGAACGGGCAGCCACCTGGCGTGAGTTCACCCCAACGGGTGGTTTCCATGCATGTATTCGATTTGTTGCGCCCCACACGGCACACGAGTTCCCGCGCGCCTCGGCACGGCCGCCACCACCGGCCCTTTTCGGACAGGGACAACGACGGGCGGGGGCGCCGGGTCACGTGCCGTCAACTCCGCGCCCGCGCCGCCCCGTCGGCGACCGGTCCGGCTCAGGCGCGGACCGCGCCGTTCACGACCACCCGGTCCGGCTGCGCCAGCACCCGCACGTCCTCGCGCGGATCGGAGCCGTAGACCACCAGGTCGGCGGGCGCGCCCTCGGCCAGGCCGGGCCTGCCGAGCCACTCGCGGGCCGCCCAGGCCGTCGCCGAGAGGGCGTCGAGCGCGGGGATCCCGGCCTTCACGAGCTCCTGCACCTCGGCGGCGACCAGGCCGTGCGGCAGCGAACCGCCCGCGTCCGTGCCGACGTACACCCCGACGCCCGCGTCCCAGGCCGCGCGGACGGTGTCGTAGCGCCGCTCGTGGAGCCTGCGCATATGGGCCGACCAGCGGGGGAACTTGGCCTCGCCGCCCGCCGCCAGCTTCGGGAAGGTCGCGATGTTGACGAGGGTGGGAACGATCGCGACACCGCGCTCGGCGAAGAGGGGGATGGTGTCCTCGGTCAGCCCGGTGGCGTGCTCGATGCAGTCGATGCCCGCCTCGACCAGGTCGCGCAGCGAGTCCTCCGCGAAGCAGTGCGCGGTCACCCGGGCGCCCAGCCGGTGCGCCTCGGCGATGGCCGCCTCCACCTCGGCGCGCGGCCAGCAGGCCGTCAGGTCCCCGGCCTCGCGGTCGATCCAGTCGCCGACGAGCTTGACCCAGCCGTCGCCGCGCCGGGCCTCGCGGGCCACGTACTCGACGAGCTGCGGCGGCTCGATCTCGTGCGCGTAGTTGCGGATGTAGCGGCGCGTGCGGGCGATGTGCCGGCCCGCCCGGATGATCTTCGGGAGGTCCGCGCGGTCGTCGATCCAGCGGGTGTCGGAGGGGGAGCCCGCGTCACGGATCAGCAGGGTGCCCGCGTCCCGGTCGGTGAGGGCCTGGGCCTCGGCGGTCGCGGCGTCGACCGGGCCGTGGGCGTCGAGGCCGACGTGGCAGTGCGCGTCGACCAGCCCCGGCAGGACCCAGCCGGTGACGGTGGTGGCCCCGCGGGCGGCGGCCGGCCGCTCGTAGGTGATCCGCCCGCCGACGACCCAGAGCTCGTCGCGGACCTCCTGGGGCCCGACGAGCACGCGTCCCTTCACATGGAGCACATCGCTGCGATCACTCATGTCCGCACTGTACGTGCGCGCTGGGTAGGCTCGGCCGGTGACCCCGGACGAAGAGAGCACCGCCGTGACCCACCCCCTCCTGGACCTTCCGCCGCTGACCGCCGAGCACTTCACCGCCATCGAGCGGGGCGTCGCGCGGCTGCTGGACACCCGGCACGACGTGGTGATCACCCAGGGCGAGGCGCTGCTGCCGCTGGAGGGCTGCATCCGCTCCGGGGCCCGGCCGGGCTCCACGGCGCTGAACGTGGTCACCGGCCCGTACGGCACCACCTTCGGCAACTGGCTGCGCGACGCCGGGGCGAAGGTGGTGGACCTGGCGGTGCCGTTCGACACGGCGGTGAGCGGCGGGCAGGTGGCCCGCGCCCTGGCGGAGCACCCGGAGATCGACTTCGTCTCGCTGGTGCACGCCGAGGCGGCCACCGGCAACACCAACCCGGTCGCGGAGATCGGCGAGGCCGTGCGCGACCACGGGGCGCTGTTCATGCTGGACGCGGTCGCCTCGGTGGGCGCGGAGCCGCTGCTGCCGGACGCGTGGGGCGTGGACCTGTGCGTGATCGGCGCGCAGAAGGCGATGGGCGGCCCGGCGGGGGTCTCGGCGGTGTCGGTGAGCGAGCGGGCGTGGGAGCGGTTCGCCGCCAACCCGGCCGCGCCCCGGCGCTCGTACCTCTCCCTCCTGGACTGGAAGGAGCGCTGGATCGACGGGGGCCGCACGACGCTGCTGCACGCCCCGGCCCAGCTGGAGATGCTGGCGCTGGAGGCCTGCCTGGACCGGATCGCGGAGGAGGGGACGGCCGGTGTGCTCGGCCGGCACGCCGCCGCGGCCCGGGCCACCCGGGCCGGCGCGGCCGCGCTCGGCCTGGCCCCGTGGGTCGGGGACCCGGCGCAGGCGGCGCCGGTGGCGACCACGCTGCGGGTGCCGGACGCCTCGGCGGTGGTGGCCAAGGCCCTGGCCGCCGACGGTTCGGCCCCGCTGGCGGCGGGCGGCGGGGCGCTGGCGCGGGAGATGGTCCGGGTCAACCACTACGGCCCGGCGGCCTCGCCGGAGGCGGTCGCGGCGTCGCTGCGCGCCCTGGCGTCGGCCCTGTCGGCGGACCCGCAGGCGGCGCTGGAGGCGGCCTCGGCGGCCTGGCGGTAGGGCCGCTCGGGCACGAGGACCTCGGCCCCGTCGGGCGCTCATCGTGGCGGATCCGGGGAAGCCGGCCGGCGCCCGCGTACGGGAGGTACGCGGGCGCCGGCGGGTCAGGCCCGGGGGACGGCGCAGGCCCTGTCCGGTTCGCAGGCCTCGGCGTCGGCGGCCGGCTCGGGGAGCTCGCGCCCGGCCCAGGCCTGCTCCAGGGCCCGGGTGAACACCTCGGCGGGCTGGCCGCCGGAGATGCCGTAGCGGCGGTCGAGGACGAAGAACGGGACGGCGTTGGCGCCCAGTTCGGCCGCCTCGCGCTCGTCGGCCCGGACCTCGGCCGCGTAGGCGGAGTCGTCGGCGAGGACCGCGCGGGCCTCCGCCCCGTCCAGGCCGGCCTCCACCGCGAGGGCGAGCAGCACCTCGGCGTCGAAGACCGAGCGCTCCTCGGCGAAGTTGGCGCGGAAGGCGAGGTCGAGGAGCTGCTCCTGACGGCCGCGGGCGGCGGCCAGGTGCAGGAGCCGGTGGATGTCGAAGGTGTTGCCGTGGTCGCGGCCCTCGGTCCGGTACTCCAGGCCCTCGGCGCGGGCGCTCGCGGCGACGTGCTCCTCCATGCCGCGCGCCTCGTCGAGGGTGCGGCCGTACTTGCGGGCGAGCATCTCCAGGACGGGCGCGGTGACGCCCTTGGCGCCGTGGGGGTCGAGCTCGAAGGAGCGGAAGACGACCTCCACCTCGTCGCGGTGCGCGAACTCGGCCAGTCCCCTGGTGAAGCGGGCCTTTCCGATGTAGCACCAGGGGCAGGCGATGTCGCTCCAGATCTCGACGCGCATGATCCTTCTTCTCTCCGGGATTCCGGGTGGGGGTCGGGGCGGGGTTTCGCGGGGCGAAACGGTTTGTGGTTCAACCATCTGCCGGAGCGTCTCATTCCCCGGACGCCCCCTCCACCTCCAGCCACAGGGTGCGGTGGGATCCGGAGGGGGTGGCGGAGGGGTCGGGACGCCAGCCGTGCGAGGCGTAGAAGGCCTGGGCTCGGACGTTGTGCTCGAAGACCTCCAGGCGGACCCGCGCGACGCCGGCCCGGCGCCAGGCGGCGAGGCACGCGGCGTGCAGGGCGGCGCCGGTGCCGCGGCGCCAGTGGGCGGGGTCCACGTGGAGCTGGGTGAGGGTGGTCTCGCCGTCGGCGGTGAGGAAGGCGGCCACCCCGGTGATCTGCCCGTCCCGCTCGGCGCAGAAGACCCGGCCCTCGGCCTCGGAGCGGCCCACCGCCCGGGACCAGCCCTCGCGGCTGCGGGCCTGCTCGGCCTCGCCCGCGTAGGCCTGCTCGGGGACGCGGCCGCGGTAGTAGGTGGCGCGCGCCCGGGTGTGCAGGGCGGCGATGGCGTCCAGGTCTTCGGGGAGTGCGGTCCTGATCATGGGAAGGGGAACGCGCCGGGAACCCCGTCGGTTCCCGGCGCGCGGCGGCCCTTCAGGCGGTGGCTACTTCTTCAGCCACGCCGCCATCATCTTCTGCGCGATGGGCGCGGCCAGCTTGCCGCCGCCGATCTCGGAGCGGTCGGTGTCCGAGTTCTCGATCATCACCGCCACCGCGATCTGCTTGCCGCCCGCCTTGCCGTACGAGGTGAACCAGGCGAGGGGCGGGATGTTGTTGTTCACGCCGCGCTGGGCGGTGCCCGTCTTGCCGCCGACCTCGGCGCCCGCCACCTGCGCGGGCTTGCCGCCGCCCTCGGTGGCGACGGTGCGCATGGCGTCCTGGAGCATCGAGGCGGTCCTGGCGCTCATGACCTGCTGGGTCTTCGGCTCCTTGAAGCTCTCCAGCACGGTGCCGCCCGAGTCGGTCACCTCCGAGACCATGTGCGGGGCGACGAGCTTGCCGCCGTTCTGGATGGCGGACGTCACCATGGCCATCTGGAGCGGAGTGGCCTGGACGTCGAACTGGCCGATACCCGTCTGCGCGACCTGGTCGACGGACAGCTTCTTGGTCGGGTACTTGCTCGGCGGGTTGGTGCGGACCGGGGTGTCGATCCGGGTGTTGAAGCCGAGCTTCTCCGCCATGGCCCGCATCTTGTCCTGGCCGAGCTTGGAGGCCAGGTCCGCGAAGACGTTGTTGCAGGACAGCTTGAGGGCGGTACGGGCGGAGGCGTTGTTGCAGGCCTCGTCCCCCGCCTCGCTGGGCAGCTTCGTCCGGGTGCCGGGGATCGTGTAGTTGCCGGGGACCCCGGTCGGCTGGTCGATGCTGGTGACCAGCCCGTTCTCGATGGCCGCGGCCAGGGTGACCAGCTTGAAGGTGGAGCCGGGCGCCTGGGGCTTGCGCAGGGCCACGTTCTCCATGGCCCTGCCCTTGTCGGCGGAGAGCTCGTCCCAGGCGGCCTGGTCGCCGGCTCCCGAGATCCGGCCCGGGTCGTAGGAGGGGTTGTTGACGACGGCGAGGATCTCGCCGGTCGCCGGGTCGATGGCCACGGCGGCGCCCTGCTTGCCGTCGAGGGCGTCGTAGGCGGCCTTCTGCACGTCCTTGTCGATGGTGGTCAGCACGTTGCCCGGGTCGGCCCGCTTGTTGGTGAGGACGTCCATCACCGTCTTCAGGCGGCTGTCCGAGCCGTTGAGCACGTTCTTGTAGACGCCCTCCAGCATGCTCGTGCCGAAGGCCTGGGAGCTGTAACCGGTGATCGGCGCGTAGAGGGGGCCGTCGGTGTAGGTGCGCTTGTACCCGAAGTCCTTGCCGGCCGTCTTGGTGGACCCGGTGATCGCCGTACCGCCCACGATGATGTTGCCCAGCGGGTTCTCGTACTGCCCGATGAGGTTGCGGCGGTTGTGCTCGTCGTCTGCGAGGGCCTGGCCTTGGTACGCCTGCACCCAGGTGACCCGCACCAAGAGGGCCAGCACCAGAAGCAGACAGAAGACCGACGCACGCCTGATCGTCTTGTTCATCCCCCAGAAGGACGTCCCGGCGGCCCCGGGCGTTCCGCTCTGCCCCGATTGTGGCGGGGTTCTCAGGCTTTCTTCATGAGGAAGCCCCCTTCGTAGGCGGCGATGACCGCCTGGGTGCGGTCGCGGGAGCCGGTCTTGGCGAGGATCCCGGCCACGTGCGTCTTGACGGTCTGCGGGCCGACGCCGAGGCGCTCGCTGATCTCGTGGTTGGACAGGCCGGTGGCCATCAGGCGCAGGACGTCGGCCTCCCGGTCCGTGAGCCGGGCCGCCCAGGCCGGGGAGGCGGGCGGGGCGGCCGCGGTGTGGGCGGCTGCCAGGGTGCGCAGGGCGGCCGGGAAGAGCAGGGAGTCCCCGCGGGCGACGAGCCGAACCGCGCCGATCAGCTCGTCCGGGTCGGCGCGCTTGAGGAGGAAGCCGGACGCGCCCGCGCGCAGCGCGTCGTAGACGTAGGCGTCGTTCTCGAAGGTGGTGACGACCACGATCCTGGGCGGGTCGGCCATGGTGGCGAGGATCTGCTCGGTGGCCCTGATGCCGTCGATCTCCGGCATCCGCACGTCCATCAGGACCACGTCGGGGGCCAGGGAGCGCACCAGGGGGACGGCCTCGGCGCCCGAGGCGGCCTCGCCGACGACCTCCAGGTCGGCTTCGGCGTCGAGGATGACCCGCAGGGCGGTGCGGACCATCCGCTCGTCGTCGGCGATGACCACGCGCAGCGGCGGCCGGCTCATCGCGCGCCCGCCCGGGCCGGGCCGGCGCCGCCGCCGAGCGGCAGGACGGCCCGCAGCCGCCAGCTCCCCGCGTGCGGTCCGGCCTCGACGCGGCCGCCGAGGAGGGCGGCCCGCTCGGCCGCGCCGCGCAGCCCGCGGCCGCCGGTCGTGCGCGGTGCGGCCGCGTCGGGGGCGGGCGGGGACGGGGCGGGCGGATTGGTCATGGTGATCTCCAGTTCGCGGTGGCCGTCGGACGTGTGGACGCGGATCAGCAGGGTGATGGGGCCGGCGCCGTGGCGCAGGGCGTTGCTCAGGCCCTCCTGGACGATCCGGTACGCCTCCCGGGAGGCGATCGCCGGGAGCTGCGACCAGTCCCCGGCCGGGCCCGGGTCCTGCTCGGAGGTGAGGACGGTGCCGCCGGCCCGGGTGCGGGCCAGCAGCCCGTCGAGGTCGCCGGCCAGGGTGGGTGCGGGCATGGCCTCGGCCCGGGCCGGGTCCCCGTCCCGCAGGAGGCCGAGGACCGCGTCGAGCTCGCCCACCGTGCGCCGGGTGGTGTCCTCGATCGCGGCGAGCGCCTCGCGGACGAACTCCGGGTCCCGGTCGAGCACCCGCCGGGCCGCCCCCGCCTGGAGGGTGACGGCGCTCAGCGCGTGCCCCACGGCGTCGTGCAGCTCCCGGGCCAGCCGGTTGCGGACGGCGAGGTCGGCGGCGCGTTCCTCGGCGGCGGCCAGCCGGTCCGCCGCGGTCGGCCCGAGGAGCACGGGTGCGAGCCGGGCCAGCAGCGCCCCCGCACCGGCGCAGACGGCGGCGAGCGCCAGCAGCACCCCGACACCGATCAGGGGGGAGACGTAGGGCTCCGCCCCGGCGCTGAACCAGCCGGCGCCCCACTCCGAGGCGCGCAGCGCCCCGGAGAACGGCATGACGACCAGCACCACCCCCAGGGGCGGTACCGCCAGGCTCATCCCGCTGATCAGCGCCCCGATGCCCAGGTGCAGGGTCCACCAGGCCGAGGCCCGCCAGCGGGCCCCCCAGGACCGGGCCGGGCCGTCCGCCAGCCGGTCCCCCGGCACCCCGGTCATGACCCGCGCGGCCGTCGCCGACAGCGGCCGGACCAGCCCGACCAGGCCGGTCACCGCGATCAGGGGCAGGGAGGCCGCGTAGGAGAGCAGGGTCAGCGGGAGGGAGGCGAACACGTTGCCCCCGCCCGCCGCCGCGCCCACCACGACCTGGGTGAGCATGAGGTAGGGCATGAGCAGGGCCCCGCCGAGTATCAGGTGCACCCACCGCAGCCGGGCCCGCGCCCCCAGCAGCAGCCCGGGCCACCGCTTCACCGCCGCCGCCCCGGCCGCCCGGCCCCCGCCGAAGCGGCTCGCGCGCACGGTCGTCCCCTCCTGGTCCACGCCTCTCCCCCGCCGGACTCCCGCCCCCGCCGGACTCCCGTCCGCGCCGGACTCCCGTCCGCGCCGGCCCCTCGCGGCCTCCCCCGGCTCAGCCCTCCCTCCGGGCGTGGAGGTAGCGCAGGAGCACCGCCCCGGCCAGCAGCCCGGTGATCATCTGGCCAGCGTAGGCCAACAGGACGGCGGTGGTGGAGGGTTCGTCCTCGCCCAGGTTCATCCCCAGGGCCGCGGTCAGCATCCAGGCGCCCCAGCCCAGCGCCGCCGACGAGCCGATCCAGGCCAGGGCCGGCGGCCACCCGGCCGGGCGCGACCCGCCCCGGGCCAGCAGCAGCGCCCCGGCCGCGGCCGCGAGGGCGCACATCGCGTGCACACCGGACACCACACCGGTCTCCGCCGTGTGCGCCGCCGCCATCTCCGCGGACAGCCCCGCGGTCCCGCCGAAGGCCCAGTACCCGTGCGCCGCGGCGACCGCGGCGCCGGCCAGTGCGGAGGCCCCCGCCACCACCCCCGTGGGGGACGGGAGCCTCCGCCCGAGCGCCCCCTGCCAGCGCCGGCCCCAGCGCCGGCGCGCGTAGGGGACGAACAGCCCGGCCAGGGCGATCGCCTGGATGATGAAGCCGCCGTAGACGACGGCGAACACCCAGGGGTCGAGGAAGGGCACCCGGGCCGCCCGGGCCGCCTCGCCGGCTCCCAGGCCCAGGGCCTTGACGAGGAGCTGCGCCGGGTAGCCGAGGACGATCGGGGTGAGCAGCCCGGTGGCCACGTACACCGGCAGGGTCAGCAGCCATCCGGGCACCCGCGCGCCCCAGGGGCGGGTGAGCACCAGCACCAGCAGGATCACGCAGGCGTCCATGGCGAGCGTGACCGCGTTGCCCACGGCCAGGGTCGTCCCGCCCTTCAGCAGGATGCTGTCCGCCGGTATCCCGATCCTGCTCCCGGCCAGCCAGGCCGCCTTGAGGGTCAGGTACGGCAGGGTGGCGGCCAGGGCGGCCGCCCGCAGGACCCGCAGCCGGGTCCCCGGGGCGGGGGCCGGCGGCCGGGTGGTGCCCGTCGTGTGCGTCGCGTGGACGGCTCGTGTGCTCATGCCCCCACGGTCCCGTCCGCGGGCTCCCGCCACCTCCCCCGCGAAGGTGAACCGCCTCCCCCGCGCGGGGGAGGAACCCCCGCGTCCGGCGCCTCACATGCGGCGCGTCACCACGGACAGCCGGTCCCTCGCCTCGAACAGCGCGGCCTTGATCGTGCGCTCGTGGTCCTCCGTCAGCCGGGCCACCGGCACCGAGCAGCTCACCGCGTCCCGGGCCGGCGTCCGGTACGGGACGGCCACCCCGAAGCAGCGCAGCCCGAGCGTGTTCTCCTCCCGGTCCACCGCGTAGCCCTGTTCCCGCACCAGGGCCAGCTCCTCCACCAGCGCCTCCCGGTCGGTGATGGTGTGCTCCGTGACGGCCTCCAGCCGCCGCGGCAGCATCCGGCGCACCTCCTCGTCGGTGTGGGTGGCCAGCAGCGCCTTGCCGAGGGCGGTCGAGTGGACGGGCAGCCGCCGCCCGACCCGGGTGAAGGGGCGCAGGTAGTGCCGGGACGGCCGGGTGGCCAGGTAGACGACGCTCGTCCCGTCGAGCCGGGCGAGGTGGATGGTCTCGGTGGTGTCGTCGGAGAGCCGGTCCAGGCTGGGGCGGGCCGCCGCGACCACCTCGTCCCCGTCGATGTAGGAGCTGCCGACGAGCAGGGCCCGTACGCCGATGCCGTAGCGGGTGCCGGTGGCGTCCGTCTCCACCCAGCCCAGGTTCACCAGGGTGCGCAGCAGCATGTAGAGGCTGGACTTGGGCAGGGCGAGGTCGCTTTGGATGTCGGCGAGGCTGTGCAGTCCCGGGTGCGCCGCGAAGTGCTCCAGGAGCAGGACCGTGCGCACGGCCGACTTCACCGGCGGCGCCGCCGCGGGGAGCCCCGGCCCGTCCGGTGCGGGAGGGCCGTCCGTCCCGGCTGTCTCGGCTGTCGTCATGCGCCTGGTTCCCCTCTGCTCGGCCCTGTCGCCTCTTGTCACCCGGTGGACGCGGAACCTAGAGTCCGCAGCAGAAGTGATCATTCAGCCACCGGAACGGCGTTCAGAATACTGAACGATCCGAGGAGGAGCGGGCCATGACGGCGAATCCAGTCTGGAGTGTGGACCCCCGCACCGGGAAGCAGCGCGAACGGGTTGCGGTGGAAGCCACAGCCCCGGACGTGGACCGGGCCGTACGGGCGGCCCACGCCGCGCGCGCCGCCCTCGCGGACCCGGCCGCCCGCGCCGCCTTCCTGCGGGCCGCCGCCGGGCTGCTCGACGGGGCCGCCGCGCAGATCGTGGAGGCCGCCGACGCCGAGACCGCGCTGGGCGGCGCCCGGCTCACCGGCGAGCTCGCCCGCACCACCGGCCAGCTACGGGCCTTCGCCGACGTGGTCGAGGAGGGCGCCTACCTCGACGTCCGGATCGACCGGGCCGACCCCTCCCTCACCCCGCCGCGCCCCGAGCTGCGCCGCTACAAGGTGCCGCTGGGCGTGGTCGCCGTCTACGCCGCCTCCAACTTCCCGCTGGCCTTCTCCGTGCCCGGCGGGGACACCGCCAGCGCCCTCGCCGCCGGCTGCCCGGTGGTGGTCAAGGCACACCCGGACCACCCGGCCGTCTCCGAGCTGTGCGCCGGGCTGCTGCGGCGGGCGGCCGTCGCGAGCGGGCTGCCGGCGGACGTGGTGACGGTGGTCCACGGGTTCGACGCCGGCCTGGAGCTGATCCGCCACCCGCTGGTCCGCGCCGCCGGGTTCACCGGTTCCGTCCGGGGCGGCCGGGCCCTGTTCGACGCGGCCGCCGCCCGTCCGGTGCCCATCCCGTTCCACGGCGAGCTGGGCTCCCTCAACCCCGTCGTGGTCAGCCCCGCGGCGGCCGCCGAGCGCGCCGAGGAGATCGGCTCCGGACTCGCCGCCTCCGTGACCCTCGGCGTGGGCCAGTTCTGCGTGAAGCCCGGCCTGGTCCTGGTGCCCGAGGGCGCCGACGGCGACCTCCTCACCGCCGCGCTCGCCGAGCAGCTCGGGGAGACCGGGCCGGGCGTGCTGCTCGACCACCGGATGCGGGAGAACTTCGTCGCCGGGGTCCGTGAGCGGGCCGCCCTCCCGGGGGTCACCGCCCCGGTCGCCGCCGGGCCCGCCGGGGAGCACACCGTCGGCGCGGGCTACCTGGGCGTCGCGGCGGCCCGCCTGCTGGAGGGCGGCCCGTACGGGCTGCTGCTGGAGGAGTGCTTCGGACCGGTGACCGTCGTCGTCCGCTACTCGGGCCCGGACGAGGCCGCCGCGGTGCTGGACCTGCTCGACGGGAACCTGAGCGCCACCCTCCAGCTGTCGCGGGCCGAGGCCCAGGGCGCCCCGGGCCCGGCCGCCGCACTGATCGCACAGGTCACCGGGCTGGCGGGGCGGATCGTGGTGAACGGCTGGCCCACCGGGGTCGCCGTCGCCCCGGCCCAGCACCACGGCGGCCCCTACCCGGCGGCCACCTCGCACTCCACCTCCGTCGGCGGCACGGCCGTCGAACGCTGGCTGCGCCCGGTGGCCTACCAGTCGGTGCCGGACGCGCTGCTCCCGCCGGAGCTGCGCGAGGACAACCCCCTGGGCCTCCCGCGCCGGGTCACCGGCGGCTGAGCCGCGCCGGGGGGGCGGGGCGCCGGTAATTGCGTTGCCGCCCCGCTCCCCGGCGGGGCAGGCTGCGCCCCATGGGGCGGGCACACGGATTCTCGTACGGGGTACAGGGCGACGGCACGGTCGTCATCGCGCACCGGGGCCGCACCGCGGGCACCCTGCGGGGCGGGCGGGCCGAGAAGTTCCTCGCCGAGGTGGAATCCGGCGACGCACAGCTGGTGATGGCCCGCTGGACGGGCTCCTACAAGTTCGGCAACGAGCGCACGGCCCGCGACCACCCCCGCAACCGGCGCTGAATTCCGGCCAGGGTAAGGGAACGGCAAAGCGGTGCCGGTCGTTCTCCCGGCATGACCGCTATGACCCCTGGTTCCAACCTGCCGCTCGACACCACCCGCGTGACGGTGGACGTGGCCGCCCCGGTACGGCTCGACGTGTCGGGCCTGCTGCTCGCGGCGGACGGCAAGGTGCGCTCCGACGCCGACTTCATCTTCTACAACCAGCCCTCCGGGCCCGGTGTCGCCTACCGGTCCGGCGGCGGGACGGCGCCGGACTCGATCACCGTGGACACCGGGGCGCTGCCGCCCGGCATCGAGCGGATCGTGGTCACGGCCAGCCCCGACGCCGCGGGGCAGACCTTCCAGGGCATCGAGCCCACCGCCACCGTGCGGGACGCCGCCGGCGGCGCCGTGATCGCCACCTTCACCCCGCCCCGCCTCGGGCCGGAGACCGCGCTCGTGGTCGTCGAGGTCTACCTGCGGGGCGGCGTGTGGAAGGTGCGCGCGGTCGGCCAGGGGTACGCCAACGGGCTCGCGGGCATCGCCACCGACTTCGGGGTCTCCGTGGACGAGGAGCCGGCCGCCCCCGTGGCGGCCGCGCCGCCGGCTCCGGCCGTCGCCGCCCCGCCGATGCCCGCGGCGCCCCCGGCCGCGCCCGCCGCTCCCCCGGCCCCGGGGAAGATCAACCTCGACAAGGGCCGGGTCAGCCTCCGGAAGAACCAGACCGTCTCCCTCGTCAAGGGCGGCCGGCCGCTGCTCTCCCAGGTCAAGATGGGCCTCGGCTGGGAGCCGGCCTTCGGCGGCCGCGACATCGACCTCGACGCGTCCGTCATCGCCTACGGCCCGCAGCGCAACTTCGTCGACAGCTGCTACTTCGGCAAGCTGTCCATCCTCAACGGCTCGATCAAGCACTCGGGCGACAACCTGACCGGTGAGGGCGCCGGGGACGACGAGGTGATCGTGGTGGACCTCGGCCGGCTGCCCGCCGAGGTCACGGGCCTGGTCTTCACCGTCAACTCCTTCTCCGGCCAGAAGTTCACCGAGGTGGCCAAGGCCTACTGCCGGCTCATCGACGCGGCGAGCGACGAGGAGCTGGTGCGCTTCGACCTGACCGGCGCCGAGCCCCAGACCGGCGTGATGATGGCCAAGCTGATCAAGCAGTTCTCCGGCGAATGGGAGATGACGGCCATGGGCGACTTTGTGAAGTCCCGCACAGTGCGCGGCATGGTCCAGCCGGCCTCCCAGGCACTCTGAGCAGGTGGGCGGGCATATGCGGCCGCGGAGCACCCGGGCCGGGGCGTCCCGGGTGATCGATGCCACGCGTAATCCGGAGGTGGCTGTCCGTGCTCGCCCGTAGCCTGGGAACCATGCAGACTTCACTCCAGCCCGCGGGTCCCGCGCGCCCGTCCGCCGCCGAGGCGAACGAGGCGATACGGCTCCTCGTCGAGACCTGGGCGGACGGGGAGTGGCCCTCGGAGGCGTACGAGTTCCTCCTGGAGGAGTGGGCCGCGGCTTCTCGCGCGGAGATGGCCGCGGCCCGGTAGGCCCTGCCACGGGCCCCGTCACGGGCCCTGTCCCGGGCTCCCTCCTGGGCCCTGTCCCGGGCTCCGTCAGCGCGGGGTGCGCCGCCACGGGCCGGTGATCGCCAGCATGATCCCCGGCTCCTGGATGTTGGCGTACAGGGTGCGCCCGTCCGGGGAGAAGCACACCCCGGTGAACTCCGAGTACTCCGGCTCCTCGGGCGTTCCGATGTTCAGCTCGTTGCGCGCCAGCGGGTAGACGCGCCCGGACTCGGTCGCCCCGAGCAGGTGCTGGAGCCCGTTGCCGTCCTCGGCGATGACCAGGCCCCCGTACGGGGACACGGTGATGTTGTCGGGGCCGTCGTAGCCGCCCTCGGCGTCGGGGTCGGCGTTCACCCCGATCAGGACGACGAGCCGGATCGTGCGCCGCCTGGGGTCGTAGAACCACACCTGCCCGTCGTGCGCGGCGCCCGGGCTCTCCTCGCGGGCGTACGAGGAGACGAAGTAGGCGCCCCCGTCGGCCCACCACATGCCCTCCAGCTTGCGCGCCCGGGTCACGGCGCCGGCCGCGAACTGCTTGCGCACGGACAGGCTCCGCGCGTCGCGGTCGGTCACCTCCACCCAGTCGACCCCGTAGACCGTCCCGGTCTTCGTGGCGCGCGACAGGTCGTCCACGAACTGCCCGGCCTTGTCGAAGCACTTGGCGGCCGCCAGCACCCCGGCGTCGGCGGCGAGGGTGCGCAGCGCGCCGCGCCCGTGCCGGAAGCCCTGCGGCGGGGTCCACCGGTAGAGCAGCCCGTTGGGGCCCGAGGCGTCCTCGGTCAGGTAGGCGTGGCCCTGGCGCGGGTCGATGACGACGGCCTCGTGGGCGTACCGCCCGAAGGCCTTGACGGGCCGTGGGTCGCGGTTGGCCCGGCGGTCGTGCGGGTCCACCTCGAAGACGTAGCCGTGGTCCTTGGTCATGCCGTTCCGGCCGGCCAGGTCCTCGGTCTCCTCGCAGGTCAGCCAGGTGCCCCACGGGGTGGCCCCGCCCGCGCAGTTGGTCGAGGTGCCGGCGACGCCCACCCATTCGGCGACCTCGCCGCCACGCCGGACCTCGACGACGGTGCAGCCGCCGGACGCGGCGGGGTCGTAGACGAGTCCCCCGGTCAGCGGGACGGGGTGGGCCCAGTTGGCCCGCGGCCCCTTCAGCTCGTGGTTGTTGACGAGGAGGGTGACGCCGCGGGGACCCTCGAAGGCGGCCGTGCCGTCGTGGTGGGAGGGGGTGCTCTCGCCCGAGTCGAGGGTGGTGACACCGCTGCGGGTGATCACCCGGTAGGAGAACCCGGCGGGCAGGGCGAGCAGCCCGGCCGGGTCCGGCAGGAGGGGGCCGTAGCCGGGGGCGTGCGGGTGGCCGTGCCCCTCCGCCGCGCCGGCCGCGCCGGACCCCGGGTCGTCGGCGGCCAGGGCCCCGGGGGCGGTGGCGAGGGCGCCGACCGTTCCGGTGAGGGCGACGCCCGCACCGGCGAGGGCGGTGCGGGCGGTGAAGTCTCTGCGGCTGAGGGGCATCGGGTCTCCTGGGGTGGGGAGGTGGTGCGCCTGACGTACGGTCGTCGGCGCACACGCTCCCGGCCGTACGTGAACGGCGGCTGACTTCCCCGCGAACGCGGAGCGGCCCCTTGCCGCCGGACGGAATGGCGAACTCCGGCCGCGGAAAAGGCCTGTTGCGGCCCCTTCCGCGCCATCGGGCGGCCCGGGGGGTCAGGGCTGCCGGGAACGGGCCTTGAACGCGGCCTTCCGGGCCTCCTTCGCCGCCTTCCTGTCCGGGTGCAGCCGGCCCATGGCCTCCAGCACGTGGGCCGTCGCCGGGTGCTCGACCCGCCACACCTGGCCGAAGAAGCCCGTGTGGTGCTCCGTCAGGCTCCGCATCAGCAGCGGCAGTTCCTCGGTCTCCCCGTCCGCCGCGAGCTGCGCCGCGATGGTGTCCACCGTCAGCCAGAACACCATCGCGCCGTCCGGGGCCGGTACGTCCGCCGCCCCGTGCTCCGCCAGCCAGACCCGGGCCAGGCCGCCCAGCTGCGGGTCGTCCAGGACGGCCCGCACCGCCGGCTCGGCCTCCGGGCCGGCGGGGGTCAGGGCCTGCTGGCAGCGCAGCCGGCGCAGCGGCGCGGCCTCGTCGTCGCCGCGGGCCGCGGCCAGCAGCTCGGCGACGGCGGCGGGCAGGTCCCGCCCAGCCAGCCACTGCTCGATCTCGGCCTGCGCGGCGTCCTCCGGGTAGAAGGAGACGGCGTCGAGCAGCGCGTCCGCGCCCTTGCCGGCCAGCTCGCCGACGGCGGGGGCCTCCACCCCGGCCTCCAGCATGCGGGCGCGGACGCCGTACAGGCCGAGCGGGGTGAGCCGGACCATCCCGTACCGGGTGATGTCCTCGTCGTCCTCCGCCTGTCCCGGGCCGCCGGCGACGGCGTCCGCATCGGCGGCCTCCTCGGCCTCCGCCATCAGCGCCTCGTCGACGGGGTGGTAGTCGACGAGACCGATCGGCTCCAGCTGCCGGAACTGGTCGTCGAGGCGCATCATCGCGTCCGAGACCTGCTCCAGTACGGCGTCGGACGGGTCGCCCATGTCGTCCGACATGATCATCGAGGCGGCGAGCACGGGCAGCGGCACCCGGCCGTCGCCGGGCGCGCCCTCGGAGACGCTGAGCAGGTAGAGGTTGGCGAGCACCCCGTCGAGGAAGTCCGCCTCGCGCTGGGGGTTCCAGTCGAGCCGGTCGAAGTCGATCTCGCCGCCCGCGTCGAGGGCGTCGACGAGGTCGTCCAGGTCGGGCACGGCGGCGTCGGCGAGGACGGCGTCCAGGGCCGCCAGCCACAGGTCGAGGACGTCGGAGGGTGCCCCTCCGGCCAGCAGGGGCAGGTCCTCGCCGGGCGCGGCGGTGCCGTACTCGGGCTCGGCGCCGTCCGCGCCGTCGCCGCTGTCCTCCTCCGGCTCCGTCACGTCGACCAGGCCGGTGTCCACGGCCACCCGCCAGGCCTGGCTCGCGTGGACCGGCGCGTCCTCGTCGGCGAGGTCGAGGCCGAGCACCTCGGCGGCCGCCGCCAGCTGGTCGGCGACCAGTTCGCCGCCGACGTCGACGCGGGTGTCGGGTCCGGCCCAGCGGGCGAGGCGGACGGCGCGGGCGAACAGCGGGGCGACGAGGGCGTCGCGGGCCAGCTCCGCATCGGAGTGCAGCCGTACCGGCGGCAGCGTGGAGTGCGGCTCTGCGGACATGGGGTGGTTCTCCTCGGACGGGCGCGCGGGACGGCGGGGGAATCAGGACGGATCTGGACGCATCTGGACGGGTGGAGGCGGTCGGCGGCGGTCACGGAGTGACCGTCAGACCTGGTGCGGCGACCCAGAGTAGACGCATCCGGGGCGCCTCCGGCGGAGCGGAACCGTCAGTTCATCCCACAGTCAGCTGTCGTATTTCCTGGAGACCTTGACAACTTCGCTGGTCACACAGGACATTGACGCGCGTAGACGTTAAGGGACCGTCAAATCCCACCCCCCTCTTCCTCCACACACCGGAGTTCCCTCACATGCGCTCATCGCATCCCCGTTCCGCCGCCGTCGCCGCCCTCGTCGCCGCCGCGCTGGCCTCCGGCCTGCTCGCGGGCACGGCCGACGCGGCCGAAGGCGCCGTGTCCGCCGATCCGGTACGCATCCACGACATCCAGGGCACCACCCGGATATCCCCGCTGAACGGCAAGGCCGTCGCCGACGTCCAGGGCATCGTCACGGGCGTGCGCACCTACGGCTCGCGCGGCTTCTGGATCCAGGACCCCGACGCCGACGACAACCCCGCCACCAGCGAGGGCATCTTCGTCTTCACGAACTCCGTCCCGACCGTGGCCGTCGGCGACGCCGTCAAGGTCTCCGGCACGGTCGGCGAGTACGTGCCCGGCGGGGCCGCCTCCGGCAACCAGTCCGTCACCCAGATCGCCAAGCCCGCCGTGACCGTGCTCTCCTCCGGCAACGCGCTGCCCGAGGCCACCGCCATCAACGAGTACTCCGTCCCGGCGGAGTACGCCCCGGCGGGCGACCCGGCGGCCGGCGGCAGCATCAACGGCCTGGCCCTGGACCCCTCGCGCTACGCCCTGGACTACTACGAGTCCCTCGAGGGCATGAACGTCCGCATCGGCAACTCGCGCGTGGTCGGCGCCACCGACCCGTACGCGGAGCTGTGGGTGACGGTCAAGGGCTGGGAGAACACGGCCAAGCGCGGCGGCACCCTCTACGGCTCGTACGAGTCCCAGAACACCGGCCGCCTCCAGATCCAGCAGCTGGCGCCGCTCGCGCAGCAGCCCTTCCCGGTGGCCAACGTCGGCGACAGGCTGACCGGCACCACCGAGGGCCCGCTGGACTTCAACCAGTTCGGCGGCTACACCCTGGTGGCCCGCACGCTCGGCGCGGTCAAGGCGGGCACCCTCGCCCCGGAGAAGACCAAGGCCCAGTCGCCCGGCGAGCTCGCGGTGGCCACGTACAACGTGGAGAACCTCGACCCGAGCGACCCGCAGGAGAAGTTCGACAACCTGGCGAAGGCCGTCGTCCAGAACCTGGCCTCGCCCGACATCGTGGCCCTGGAGGAGATCCAGGACGACAACGGCGCCAAGAACGACGGCACCGTCTCCGCCGAGGAGACCATCAAGAAGTTCACCGCGGCCATCGCGGCGGCGGGCGGCCCGGCCTACCAGTGGCGCTCCATCAGCCCCGAGAACAACAAGGACGGCGGCGAGCCCGGCGGCAACATCCGCCAGGTCTTCCTCTTCAACCCCGCCCGGGTCTCCTTCACCGACCGCGCCGCGGGCGACGCGCTGACGGCGACCGGTGTGGCCAAGGAGAACGGCAAGGCCGCCCTGACCCACTCCCCCGGCCGGATCGACCCGGCGAACCCGGCGTGGGCCGACAGCCGCAAGCCGCTGGCCGGCGAGTTCGTCTTCCGCGGCCGCACGGTCTTCGTGATCGCCAACCACTTCAGCTCCAAGGGCGGCGACGAGGGCCTGACCTCGCAGCACCAGCCCCCGGTGCGCAAGTCGGAGGACAAGCGGCTGCTCCAGGCGCAGGCGGTGAACTCCTTCGTCAAGGAGATCCTCGCGGCCGACAAGAACGCGGACGTCCTCGCCCTCGGCGACATCAACGACTTCGAGTTCTCGAACACGGCGAAGGCGCTGGAGGACGGCGGGGCCCTGTACTCGGCGATCAAGTCGCTGCCGAAGGCGGAACGGTACTCCTACGTCTACCAGGGCAACGCGCAGGTGCTGGACCAGATCCTGATCAGCCCGGCGATCAAGAACTACGCCTACGACAGCGTGCACATCAACGCCGAGTTCTCGGTCCAGAACAGCGACCACGACCCGCAGGTGCTGCGCTTCCGCCCGTAACACGTGCCGGGAGGGGCCCGGCCGCCGCCACGGCGGGGCCCCTCTGCCACACTCCGGCCATGATCTTCCGTGCCGCCACCCGCCAGGACCTGCCCGCCGTACTCGCCCTGCTGGCCGACGAGGAGCGGGTCGTCGACCCGGCCTCGGTCGTGGTGGGCGAGGCGTACGAGCGGGCCTTCGCCGACATCGAGGCGGACCCCCGCAACGAGGTGCTGGTCCTGGCGGACGGGGAGGCGGTCCTCGGCTGCCTCCAGCTGACGTACATCCCGGGCCTGGGCCGGGGCGGCCGGGAGCGGGCGCTGGTGGAGGCCGTGCGGATCCGCGCGGACCGGCGCGGCGGGGGCCTGGGCGCGGAGCTGATGCGGCTGGCCGCGGAGCGGGCCCGCGCCCGGGGCTGCGGGCTGGTCCAGCTGACCAGCGGCAAGCGGCGCTCGGCCGCGCACCGCTTCTACGAGCGGCTCGGCTACGCCCGCAGCCACGAGGGGTTCAAGCTGCCGCTGGAGCCCTGAGCACGGGGGCCCCGGCGGGTCGATCCGGGGACCTTCGGCCCTGGCGTGACGCTGGACACACCGTTGCCCAGATGGGCCCGATGTGGTGTTGAGTGTCCTCCACGCCCGATCTTGTCCTTCTTGTACCGCGCGCATCCCGGAGGCCGTGTGTTCCCCTCCATCTCCCCCGCCCAGGAAACCGGCCTGGCCGTCCTGTTCGTGGCCGCCCTCGTCTGGGTGCTCGGCCTGGGCCACATGCTGTGGGACAGCCGCTTCCACCACCCGGAGCCGGAGGCGTGCGAGGGGCTGCCGGTCATCCCGTCCCAGCGCACGGCGGCCGGGCATCCGATGGAGTCGGTGGAGCTGACGCCGGCGGAGCAGGAGGCCTTCGCCGGCCTGGTCCGCACGATCCCCCTGCACTGACCGCGCCCCCGCACCCCGGGGGCGCCCTCGGTTGCGGGGGCGGCCGCGGGCGTCGATAGTGGGAGAGGCGGCCGCGCCTTGATCATCGGCTCACCGGGCCGGGCGCCGGCCCGGGTCGAGAACCCGCACGCCGGCCGTGCCGCAGCGGGCGGCCGCAGCGGCAGGAGCCCGCCGCGGGCTCCCTTCCCCCTGCTCTTCCCCACCCGCCACACGGACGGCGGAACCGGCCTGCCCGGGTGGCCCCGTCGTGGCGTCTGCCGCTCTCCCTCACGGAACGAGAGAGGAGCACCCCCATGCGCAAGCAGACCCGGGCCCACCGCCTCCTGGCGACCTCGGCGGTTTTCGCGGCCGGAGGCCTCATGCTGCTCCCCGCGCCCACGCTGGCCCAGCCGGCGGCACCCGGCACCGCCGTGTCCAGGATCCCCGAGGGCACCTATCAGATCGTCAACGTGCAGA